>JBJTIE010000164.1:0-7437 GCA_046094845.1 Planctomycetaceae bacterium
TTCCGCCTCGCGCCGACCGGCTGCCGAGAGCATGACGGAGCCGGCGCGGCCCACACACCGGCCGGTCAGCGTCAGCCAGCCCATGGCGAGCCGCTGCACCAGTGATACCGGCGTCGCGGCCGCGGCCCCCTTTTCTTCCGCCCGCCACACCGCGGCGAGCCGGTCCTCGCAGGCCACCCGCCAGGCATATCCCAGCCGAACGAGACCACGGGCCACGAGGCCGTCATCGGGGGCGAGCACCACGGCGGCCAGATACTCGAGCCCGAGCACGACGGCGATCATGCCCGCCGCACTGGCGTTCCACCGCCAGGCGGCGAGATAGCCGAGCCCGGTGCCGACGACCGCGAGCGCGACCGCGACCAACGCCACGTGGTGCAGCCTGCGGACGAGCAACTCCGCGGTGGCCGCCGGCACCACGAGCATCGCCACCACGAGCACCGCCCCCACGACCTCGAAGCCGGCCACCGTGGCCAGCGCCGTCGCGGCGAGCAGTCCGCCCGTGACCGCGGCCACGGGCACGCCGGCCGCCCGGGCCGCGTCGGCGTCGAAGGCGGTGAACACCTGCAGCGTCCAGGTGGCGATCGCGGCCGCCGTGAGCCCGACGAGCACCAGGCCGGCCGAAACGAAGCCCCGAGGCACCTCGATGCCGCCGATCGAGACGGTGTCGAACGGCACGAGCTCGAGGATGCCGTAGAGCATGCACGAGGGATCGAGATCGATTCGCGAGGCGGCCGCCGTCACGATCACCACGCCGAGGGCGAAGAGCGTGGTGAACACGACACCCGTACCCGCATCGTCGGAGAGACTGCCCGCCGACCGCACGAGCCGCGTCAGCCAGACGGTGAGCAGCCCCGTGGCGACGGCCGCGGCGAACACGAGCGGGCTGCCGGGGCGGCCGCCGGCCAGCACGGCCACCGCGATGCCGGGGAGCACGGCATGGCCGATCGCGTCGCCGAGCAGGCTCATGCGGCGGACGACGAGCAGCGTGCCCACGAGGGCGCAGGCCGCGGCCACCACGGCCGCCGTGGCGATCGCCCAGGCGTGCATCGCCGTGGCACCGTCGATCGACCAGCCGTCGAGCATCGCGTTCATCGCAGCCGCCTCATGCCCGTGGGGACTCGATCGCGTCCCGCCGGCGGCGGGCGAGCCAGCCACGCCGCGGCGCGATCACGAGCGACACGATGCAGATCGCCGCCGCGGCCAGTACGACGAGCGGCCCGGTGGGCATCCGCGGCACGGCGGCGCTCACCGCCACGCCGGCCACGGCGGCCAGCAGGCCGAAGCTGCCTCCGAGCACGAGAAGCGTCGGCACGCGATCGGTCCACTGCCGCGCGGCCACCGGCGGGATCACGACGAGCGCCGTCACGAGCACGGCGCCGGCCGCCGGCAGCCCCACGACCACCATCACGGCCACGAGCGTGACGAGCACCTGATCGATGAGCCCGACCGGCCAGCCAGTCGCCGCCGCGAAGTCGGCGTCGAACGCGACCAGCGTCGCCTCCTTGAGGCCGAGGAGCACGACCAACACCGCGGCTGCCGACACCACGGCGAGCACGACCGCGTCGCGGGCCGTGAGCGCCGCGGTGTGGCCGAGCAGAAACTGCTCGAGTCCCGCGCTGCCGGGCAGACCGCGGGCCGTGATGCCCGAGAGGAGCGCGATGCCGAGGCCGAAGCCGACTCCGATCACGATGGCGGTGGCCGCGTCGTCACGGGTGCGGGTGAACCGCCGCACGAGCACGAGCGCCGCCAGGCCGGCCACCGCCGCGACCATCGCGCCTGCGAGCAGCGTGGGGAGATCACGCCGCCCGGTGAGCAGAAACGCCGCGGCCACGCCCACGAGCGTCGTGTGCGCCGCGGCATCGCCGATGAGCGGCCGCTTCCGCAGGAGGCTCATGCTGCCCACGATCCCCGCGGCACAGCCCACGGCCGCGACGCCGGCGGCCACGACGAGCGTGTTGTGGCTGATGCCCGCCAGGACGGCGAGGCAGCCGAGCGGCGGACAGACGGTCGGCATCATGACGTGCGGCCTCGGGCGGCGACGGCCTGGCCGATCTCCTGGAGCAGATCGACCTGGCCCGCGTAGGTTCGCCGCAGGTTGTCGGGCGTCAGCACCTCGGCGGTCGGCCCCGTGGCCACGAGCCGCATGTCGATCAACGCCACGCGGTCGAACCAGGCGGCTGCCGTGCGCAGATCGTGATGCACCACGACCACGAGCCGGCCCTCGGATCGCAGGCCGGCGAGCACGCCGAAGATCTGTTCCTGCGACCGGGCATCGACGCCCGCCATCGGCTCGTCGAGAAAATAGACGTCGGCCTCCTGGGCGAGGGCGCGGGCGAGAAACACCCGCTGCTGCTGGCCGCCCGAGAGCCGGCCGATCTGCCGATCGGCCACGTCGCTGAGACCGACTCGATCGAGGCACTCGCGGGCGAGCGACCGCTCGCGGCTGCCGGGACGGCGAAACCAGCCGAGCCGGCCGTACGTGCCCATGAGCACGACGTCCATCACGCTCACCGGGAAGTCCCAGTCCACGGTCTCCCGCTGCGGCACGTAACCCACGCGGCCACGAACCTCTGACAGCGGCCGGCCCCAGAATCGCGTGGTCCCATGCACGAGCGGCACCAGCCCGAGGGCGCTTTTGAGCAGGGTGCTCTTGCCGGCGCCATTCGGCCCGATGATCCCGAACAGACAGGGCTCGGCGATCGTGAGATCGACATTCCAGAGCACCGGCCGCCCGCCGTAGGCGACCGTCACGTCGTGGAACTCCACGACCGGCGGCGGGACACTGCCAGCATCGGCCACGTCAGCCTCCTGCGGCGGCGGGCGTGGCGACCTGCTGCGCCTCGGCGGCGGTGGTCACGCCACCGGCGAGTGCGGCGACGATCGCCTCGACGTTGGCCCGCAACGCACCCGCGAGCGTATCGCCGCCACTTCCGGGCTCCCCCAGGGAATCGGAGTAGAGCCGGCCGCCGAGCCGCACGGCATGCCCCCGGGCCGCGGCTCCTTCGACGAGCGCGGCCACGTTGCGATCCGATACGCTCGTCTCCACGAAGACGGCCGGAATCGTGCGGTCCACGAGCATCCCGACGAGCCGGTTGATGTCACCGAGCCCGGCCTCGCTTTCGGTGCTCGTGCCCTGCACGCCCACCACCTCGATGCCATACGCCCTGCCGAAGTATTGGAAGGCATCGTGGGCCGTGACGAGCACCCGCCGGCTGTCCGGGATCGAACCGATCCTCGCCTCGAGCTCACCGTGGAGGGCGACGAGCGCCGCGGCATGCGCGGCCCCGCGCTGGCGATACTCGGCGGCATGCGGCGGATCGAGCCTGGCCAACGCCTCGACCACGGCCGGCACGCAGCCGCTCCACAGGGCGGCGTCGAACCAGACGTGCGGATCGTGGAGATCCGCTGCGATCGGGAGAAGCCGATCCTTCGGGAGCGTGTCCGCGACCGCCACGACCGGCACTTTCCGTCCGAGCCGCCCCAGCAAGTCGGCGAGCTTGCCCTCGAGGTGCAAACCGGAGGCGACGACGAGGTCGGCCGCCGCCAGCCGGTCGGCGTCCCGCGGGGTCGCCTTGTATGAATGCGGGTCGATGCCCGCCGCCATCAGGCAGTCGACCGCGACCCGATCGCCGCCGACCTGCCGCACGAGATCGGCCACGACCGTGGTGGTGGCGACGACCCGGGGCCGGCCCGAGCCCGGCTCCGCGTGGTCTCGTTCGGCGGCCGAACCGCAGCCCACGGCAACCGCCGCGACCGTGACCAGCGCCGCGGCTTTCGATCGGCCAAAAAGCATTGTGAGGAGCCTCAAAAAGAGGAGCATATCCCGGCGGCCGCCCTCCCCGCAACCACCGGCGCGTTGACCAGAATGTTCCATACTCGTAAGGTCTCGGAGGATTGCCCGCCCCCAGGGAGGTGTCCCGGTGGAATCGACCTATTTCAAGCGATTTCGCATGGAGGCGGATCTGGGGCCGCCGAGGCCCGAGCCGCAGCTGCCGCCGGGCTATCGGTTCGTGCCTTGGAACGAGGCCATTCTCGACGTCCATGCCCGCACCAAATACCGGGCGTTCCGCGACGAGGTCGATGCCCAGGTGTTTCCGTGTCTCGCGAGCCTCGAGGGCTGCCGGAGGCTGATGCACGAGATCCGTCGCAAGGCGGGCTTCCTTCCCGGCGCCACGTGGCTGATCGCCCGCGGATCGTCGCCCGCAGACCTCCAGTGGTGCGGCACGATCCAGGTGGTGAACGACCGGGGCCGCAACGGCATGATCCAAAACATCGGCATCGTGCCGGGCCATCGCGGGCAGGGCCTCGGCAGCTGCCTGATCCAGCAGGCCTTCGCCGGCCTCCGCTGCCACGGGTTCCGCACCGCCTCGCTCGAGGTGACGGCCGAGAACTGCGGCGCAGTGCGGCTCTACAAGCGGCTCGGCTTCCGCCGCACGAAGACCCTCTATAAGGTGTGCGACAGTCAGGCCTCCGAGTCGCGGATGGCCGACGTCGGCACCCCGTGCATCGGCGTGGTGGCCGGACGGACGGCGGCCGCCCTCACCTGACAGCCCGCGGACACCGTATCTTGAAGCAGACACTCTTCTCCGCGTCGCTCGCCAACGGCATCACGCTGCTCGGTGAGCACCTGCCGGAGTTGGAGTCGGTGGCGATCGCGTTTCACACGCCCGCCGGCGCGATTCACGACCCCGCCGGCAGGTGTGGCCTCGCCGCGCTGTCCGGCGAGATGTGCCTGCGCGGGGCGGGCGACCGCACGAGCAGGCAGATCGTCGAGGCGCTCGAGGGCAACGGCATCCAGTGGTCCCAGGCGGTCTCGACGACGCATGCCAGCGTCTCGGGGGCGATGGTGTCGCGGCGGCTCCCCGATGCACTGCCGCTGTATGCCGACATCCTTCGTCGGCCGCGGCTGGCCGACGAGGAATTCGAGCCCGCACGGCAGATGATGCTGCAGAACCTGGCCGGCACGGAGGATGATCCCGTCCACCGCACGATGCTGGCCCTTCGCCAGCTCCATTTTCCCACGCCCTGGGGCCGGCCTGCCGAAGGCCTCTCGGCCGACGTCGAGGCGGTCTCGATCGACGACGTCCGCCGGTTCGTCGCCGCCCACGTGCAGCCGCAGGGCACGATCATCGCGATCGCCGGCCGGATCGACTGGGACGACTTCGTGGCCCGCATCGACCGCCTGTTCGGCGACTGGCCGGCCGGCGCCTCGGCCGCGGTCACGACCGGGCCGCGCGGACCGCGTGTGGCCCACGTGCCGCACGACAGCCAACAGACCCACATCGCCGTCGCCTGGTCGCTGCCCCCCTATCGCAGTGACGAGTCGTACGAGGCTACGGCGGCGCTCGGGATTCTCGGGGGCGGCTCCAGCTCGCGGTTGTTCACGGAGGTTCGCGAACGCCGCGGCCTCTGCTACAGCGTGTCGAGCGGCTACCAGACCCACCGCGACTTCGCCCTGGCCCTCTGCTATTCCGGCACGACGGCCGCGCGAGCCCAGGAGACCCTCGACGTGATCCTCGCCGAGATCGAGCGCCTGCCCGGCACGATCACCGAGGAGGAAGTGGACCGCATCAAGGCCCGCGCGAAGAGTCAACTCGTGATGCAGCAGGAGTCGAGCGCGGCCCGGGCCGGCGCGGCGGCCCGCCAGTGGTATCACCTCGGCGCCGTCCGCCCCCTGGCCGACGAGCTCGCCCGCTACGACGCGCTCTCGGTGGCGTCGATCGAACGATGGCTCGCCGCGCAGCCCCCGAAGGATTTGTCGATCGTGTCGCTCGGCCGCGAGCCGCTGGAGGTGCCCAGTGCCTTTCCTGCATGAACGGCTCGACAACGGCCTCGATGTGATCGCCGAAACGAGCTCGGCCGCGGTCTCCGCGAGCATCGGCTTCTTCGTCAACACCGGAGCCCGCGACGAGCGCGACGCCGAGTGGGGCGTGAGCCACTTTCTCGAGCACATGATCTTCAAGGGCACGGCCGATCTTTCGGGTGACGAGATCAATCGTCGGTTCGATCGCATGGGCGCGAGTGCCAACGCCTTCACGAGCGAGGAAGACACCGTCTATTACGCCACCGTGCTGCCTGACCGGCAGGGCGAGGCGGTTGAATTGCTGGCCCGGATGATGCGGCCGGCGATCCGAACGGAGGATTTCGACACCGAAAAACTCGTCATCCTGGAGGAGATCCGGATGTACGACGACCAGCCGCCGTTCGGCGCCGACGAGCGATGTCGGGCGGCCTTCTTCGGTGGTCACCCACTCTTTCGCAGCGTGCTCGGCACCGTGGAGTCGATCGGGGCCCTGCCGGTCGAGGCGATGCGCGACTATCACGCGCGGCGGTATGCGCCGAATCGGATGGTGCTGACGGCGTCGGGGGCGATCGACTTCGCGGCGCTCGTGGCCGACGCCCGCCGCTGGTGCGGCCACTGGGCGCCGGGGCCCGAATCCGCGGCTCGGCTCGTCGCGCCCCAGCCCCGCTCCGCCGCGGTTCCCGAGGTGCAGCCGATCGAGCGACCGGCCGCGACGCTCGCCTACGCGGTCCGCGCCGTGGCCGGGCCGGACGAGCACCATGCCGACCGTTTCGCCGCGAAACTGCTCACGACGGTGCTCGGCGATTCGTCGGGGAGCCGGCTCTACTGGGAATTCGTCGATACCGGGGCCGCTGAACAGGCCACGCTCCATCATCAGGAGTTCCTCGATGCCGGGCTGTTCGTGACGCAGCTTTCCTGCGACTCCGCAGACGCCCCCGACCTGCTCGAACGAATCGCGGCGGTATATCGCCAGGTGAGCCGCGACGGCATCGGCCGTGAGGAGTTCGAGCAGTCCCGCAACAAGCTCGCCGGTCGCGTGGTGCTGGCGGGCGAACGGCCGCGGCGGCGGCTGTTCGAGGTGGGGGGCGAATGGGCCCACTTGGGCGTGTACCGCACGGTCGGAGAGAGCCTCGAGATCGTGGAGTCGCTCACTCGTGACGACCTCCACCGCGTGCTCGAGTCGTGGCCGCTCGACGCCCCCGCCGCCACGGTCATCGCCGGTCCTCCCCACAGCGCACCATAGCCCCGTCACTCCGTGACGGGCTGTCTTTTTGCCCGTTGCGGAGCAACGGGCCTACGCCTTGCGCTCGAGCAGGCGGCGGCTGCGTGGGTCGAGGGCGGCAAGGCTCGGGATCGCATATCGCATCCCATGGCTGTCGGTCACAAAGGCGGCGCCGTCCGGCTGGGTGACGAGGTCGTCGGCATGAACCACCTTGAACCGGTGCGGGCCGCGGACGGTGGTCACGAAGGTGCCGCTCGATCCGTGCGGCAACCCGCTGCCCGCGTCGGCTGCGGCCCCGGCGGCCGTCGCTCCTCCCGCCCTGTCGGCCGCCCCGACGATCGAGCAGGTGCCCGCTCCCGCCGCTGCGGCACGGCCCGAGGCACCGGCCACGTCGGCTCCACTGAAGACCTTC
>JBJTIE010000165.1:0-2899 GCA_046094845.1 Planctomycetaceae bacterium
CCCAGACGGGAAAACACCCATGCAGCGGCGAACCTGGATCGCGGCCACGGTGTCGGTGGCGACGGAGGGCAGGGCGAGTGGCTTCTCGCGACGGGCGGTCTCGGGCGTCTCCCCCGCGGTGGCGACCGGCCCGGCGACCGCGAGCAGGCAGGTGGCCGCGATCCAGGTTCGCCGCTTCATGGTTGTTTTCCCGTCTGGGGCACGATCGCGAACGTCTCGCGGAACCGGAGGTACAGGAACGAGCCCGCCAGCAGGAGCAGGCCGAGGATCACGAAGGCCACGATCCGCCAGAACTGATCGAGGCTGGCGAGGTCGTTGAGGAACACCTTGGCCGACACGATGGCGAACAGGGCGAGCCCCGCCCGGCGGAGCGGCCAGCGATTCCGCGCGATGCCGGCGAGCACCAGCGCCAGGGCGAACAGCCCCCACACGATCGACACGCCCCCGGCCTGCAGGCCGGGGTAGTACTCGGCGAGGAAGCTGTTCGTCTCGAGCGTGAGGTAGAGGAGGAGCGTGCCGAGGCAGGCGACGGCCAGGATCGGCCTTAGCACCGCGGCCTCGCGTCGCCCGCGGATGGCCTGGAACGCGACCGCGAGGAACGCGATCACGGCGCCGAAGTCGAGCAGCCGCCACGCCGCGTCGAGCGGCTCGTAGCCGGGGCCGGCCACCAACGGCTCCATGAGGCACCACGACGGCACGTCGCGGAACACGAGTTTGGCGAGCGCCGCCGCGCCCAGGCACGTGACCAGGGTCAGCCAGAGCCAGCCTCCGTTCAGTACGTAGGCCCGCAGCAGGATCACCGCCACGCTGAGCCAGACGAGTGTGAGCAGCGGCAACCGCCCGGCCGGGCAGAAGACACCGGACGTGCGATCAACCTCCAGGTGCAGGTAGAAGAACAGCGCCGCGAGGCCGGCCAGCGCGACCACGAGATCCGCGCCCGCGATGCCGAAGGAGGGGCCCGCCGAGCCGCGGCGCCGGTCCCGGCCGAGCAGCCAGGCCGCCGCGCCGAACGACGCGATCGGCACGCCGAACGACACGGCCCGCGCGGCGAGGAGTGCGAGGTAGCCGGCCGCCGACAGGTTCGCCGCCGCGGCCACGGTGCCGCCGGGACGAAACTCGCGGACGAGGTCGATCGCATGGAACCGCACGAACACCAGGGCCAGGAGCGCGATCGCCATCCCCTGCACGACGCCGCTGCCGAGCCGGCCCGCCATCCACAGGAGCACGAGGGCCTGGAGTGCCCAGCTCGCCGTGATCCACTCGCGGGAGAGCACGAGCGGCATCGTCACGGCGACGAAGAACGCCGCCAGCCCCACGAACGACACGAGCAGCGCCCGGTCGGCCGCGCGGCGGCGGAGGACCCAGAGCAGGTGTGCCGTGAAGAACGCCGCCAGGCCGAGTGACACGACCGCCACCTCGCGGCGGCCGAAGGCCTGTTCGACGAGCCGGAACGAGATGCCGAAGAACACGGCCGCGTTCACGAGCATCGCGAGCACGTCGAGGACGTCGAGCGCCTGTGACTCCGTCCCCCGCACCGCCTTGTGCAGGAACGTCATCGTGGAAAAGAGACCGAAGAATCCCACGATGAACGGGTAGACAGACCAGAACTGCGCAATCTCGTAGCTCTGCAGTGCGGCCGGCACGAGAATCCAGGTCGCCACGAAGGCCAGCAGGTTGACGAGCGGCCAGTGCCGCCAGACGCAGATGCCGAGCACGCCGACGCCCAGCACGAGCAGGTAGCCGAACAGGGCCGGCAGGTTCACCGCGTCGGTCGCCAGCATGAGCGGCGTGACGTAGCCGCCGATGATGCCGAGCACGGCCACGAGGATCGAGTCGAACCGCACCGCGATCCCGCCGGCGAGCACGGTCACCGCCGCCATCAGGGCGAAAGCCGGCCCGGCCGCGACGAGCCCGAACAATTGGTGGGCCGCGTAGACGCTGAAGTAGAGCGTGGCCAGGCCGCCGCCGAGCAACCCCTGCCCCATGACGGCGTAGCGGCCGCCGAGCAGCCGCGTGCCGAGGATCAGCATCGTCAGGCCGGCCGCCGCCGCCAGGGCGACACGGGCCTGCGGTCCGAGCAGACCCCTGTCGATCGACCACTTGATGAAGAACCCGATGCCGACGACGAGCACGACGATGCCGATCCGCAGCAGCCACTGGCTGGCCACGGCGTACTCCGTGGACACGCCCTCGGGCACGCGCTCCTCGCCGACGATGATCCAGTTCCAGATCCGGCGGAGTGTCTCGCTCGCAGCAGCCTCGAACCGGCTCGGCTGCCGCGGCAGGGTCGGAGGCAGCCAGAGCGGAATGTCAGTCGTGGACGCAGCCCTGGCTTCCCCGGCCTCCTCGGTCACCTCGGGGAACGCCGCCGCCCTCGTGGGCACGGGGGCCGCCTCGACCGGCCAGACCGGGGGCTCGGCATCCGCCGCAGCCGGGAGCGGCGGCGTCACGACGCGGAGAGACTCGGGCGCTGGCTGTCGCGCGACCTCCGCAGCGGCCTCTGCCCGCGCGGACGGAGTGGACAGCCGCTCCACCTCGGTCCGCAATTCGCGGATGGCGTCCTGCTGCCGATCGAGGAGTTCCCGCTGCCGATCCTCGATCCGCCGGAGCGCCAGAAACATCCGGGAGGCAAGAACCGCGATCACGAGAATCGTGATGGTCGCGAAGAAACTCATCGCGGGATCCTGTCCAGCGATGCCTGCCATCGCCCGGGGGGAAGTGTACCTCCGCCGCGACGGCCAGTTTCCCGCCTCGCAGCCGGATCTTCCGTGGTCCGGTTGCCTCGCGACTGGAATCCGGCCCGTGGATCGGCCGAGAATCCGGTTGCGAGGCAACCGGACCACGGGAGATCCGGCTGCGAGGTGGGAAACGGGCCGTCTCGGCGGAGGTACACTTCCCG
>JBJTIE010000166.1:0-25746 GCA_046094845.1 Planctomycetaceae bacterium
GGCGATCGACGTCGTCTTCCTGTCGGTTCTGTCGCGGCGTCCCGCGGCCGACGAGCGGCGGATCGCCCGTACCGAGATCACCACGGCCGAGACCCAGGCGATCGGCTGCGGCAACCTCGTGTGGGGCCTGCTCAACACCCGCGAGTTCCTCTTCATCCAGTAGCGAGACGCGACCATGTCGAGGTTCACGACGGCGACGAGTGGAATCGGTGACGAGCCGCTCACGCGACGGCGGCTGTGCGACCGGATCGCCCGGGCGGCCTTCGGCGTGACGCTGCTCGACGGGCTCGCCGGCCGGCTGGCGGCGGCGGAGCAGAAAGCCGCGGCCGCGCGGGGCGGCGTGAACCTGATCTATCTGATGATGCGGGGGGCGATGAGTCACCTCGACACCTTCGATCCGAAGCCGGGCCGCGAGGAGCAGGGAGAGACGCGGGCCATTCAGACACAGACGCCGGGTGTGTGGTTTGGCGAGCATCTGCCGAAGCTCGCCGGGCTCTCCGACCGCGTCGCGGTGATCCGCTCGCTCACGACCGAGACGGGTGCCCACGAGCAGGGCACCTATGCCCTGCGCACCTCGTATGCCCAGCTCGCCAGCATCCAGCATCCGGCGCTGGGATCGTGGGCTCTGCACGTCGCCGGCAAGGCGAGCCGCGACCTGCCCGGCTACGTGCTCGTGGGCAACGGCAACGAGCATCCCGGCTGCGGCTTTCTCGACCCGGGCGTCACGCCCGTGCCGGTGGCCGATCCCGCGCTCGGCTTGGAAAACATCGTGCGGCCGGCTTACCTGTCAGAGCAGAACTTCCGCCGCCGGCTCGCGCTCGCCGAGCGGATCGACCGGGACTTCCAGCGTCTGCACGCCGGGGGGCAGGTCGAGGCGTACAACCACATGTACAAGGACGCCGTTCGCCTGCTCGGCAGCACCGACCTCGAGGCCTTCGACATCGCGAAGGAGCCGGAGTCTCTCCGCGAGCGGTACGGGGCGGGCCAGCTCGGCCAGGGCTGCCTGCTCGCCCGCCGGCTCGTGGAAGCAGGCGTGCGCTGCGTCGAGGTGGAGCTCGGCGGCTGGGATATGCACCGCGACATCTTCGAGGAGCTGCCGGAGAAAACAGCGCAGCTCGACGCGGCGCTGGCGACGCTGCTCTCGGATCTCGGCGACCGTGGCCTGCTCGACTCGACGCTCGTGGTGCTCGGTACCGAGTTCGGCCGCTCCCCGGCGATCAACGAGAACGCCGGCCGTGACCATCACCCGGCCGTCTTTTCCGGCCTGCTCGCCGGCGCGGGCATCAAGGGGGGCGTCGTGCATGGCGCAAGCGACGCCCGCGGTCACTCGCCCGACCGCGACGCGGTGACGGTGGCCGACTTCAACACCACGATCGCCGCCGCGATGGGCCTGCCCCACGCCAAGGAGTTTCACGCCCCGAACGGCCGTCCCTTCAAGATCGGCGGCGGCGGCACGCCGATCAAGGCGGTGCTGACGTAGGGCGTCGCGTGGTGCCCTACGCCAGATGGTGTAGGTCGGTCACTCCGTGACGGGCAGCCCGTTGCGGAGCAACGGGCCGACAGGAGACCGTGAGGGGCTGCCCGTGCCCCGGGAGCCGGCGTTGCTGACCAGCGTAGGCAGGATGCCGAAGCGCAGTCAGCATCGAGCGAGCGAAGGCATGGATGCCGTAGCGAGCGTCCGGCGACGGGGCATGGGCAGCCACGAACTCTCGCCACAGGAGGTCGACCCGTGGAGGAATAGTGCGGGCCTGCGGTCTTCAAACCGTGGGCCGCACACGGAGTGTGCGGACTACGGTCGAGGCGGGTCGAGGCGGGTCGAGGCGCGCGGCTGGCGGGTTTGGCTAGCCGCGGGTCTCGCGGCGGCGGCGGCGCTCCTCCTTCTCTCGCTGCTTCTTGAGCTTTCGCCGCTCGTCGGCCGTGAGCCGCTTGCCGGTGTCGCCTTTCGGCTTGGCCAGCCGGGCGTTGGGGTTGGCGAGCTGTGATTGGAGCTGCTGCACCTGTTGCATCCGCTCCCGCATGCCGAGCCCCGCCATGCCCTTCATCATCGCCGCCATGCCGTCGAACTGCTTCACGAGGTCGCCCACCTCGTTGAGCTCGACGCCGGCGCCCGCGGCGATCCGCCGCCGCCGCGGCTGGTCGATCACCCGCGAGGGATTCCGCCGCTCGTCGGGCGTCATCGAGTCGATGATGCCGAAGAGCCGATTCATGTGCTTCTCGAGGTCGGCGCCTGCGAGCATCTCCTGCATGGCCCCCATGCCCGGGATCATCCCGAGCACCTTGCCGAGCGGGCCGAGCCGCCGCGTCTGCTGGAGCATCTTCTTGAAGTCGTCGAGCGTGAACTCGCCGGCCTTGAGCCGCTCCTCCTGCCGCTGCATTTCGTCCTGGTCGAACTTCCGCTGGGCCTCCTCGACGAGCGACACCACGTCGCCCATGCCGAGGATCCGACCGGCCATCCGCTCCGGGTGGAAGTCCTCGAGCGCCTCGATCTGTTCGCCGGTGCCGATGAACTTGATCGGCACGCCCGTCACGCTCTTGACGGAGAGCGCGGCGCCGCCGCGGGCGTCGCCGGCGAGCTTCGTCAGGATCCCGCCGGCGATGTCGAGCGCGTCGTTGACGGCCTTGGCACTCTTCACGGCGTCTTGGCCGGTCATCGCGTCGACGACGAGATAGACCTGGTCGGGGCCGACGGTGCGGTCGATCTTGGCCAGTTCCTGCATGAGCGGCTCGTCGATCGCCAGTCGCCCTGCGGTGTCGAGGATGACGACGGAGATGCCCTCTTTCCGGGCCCGGGCCACGCCCGCGTTGCAGACGGCGACAGGATCGGTGGAGGAGCCGCCCGGCATGTCGGCCGGCGTGTGGACGGGGAGGCCCAGCTGCCGGCCGAGCACGGCGAGCTGCTCGATGGCCGCGGGTCGCTGGAGGTCGGCGGCCACGAGCAGCACGCCCCGACCCTGCGCCTGGATGCGACGGGCGAGCTTGGCACAGGAGGTCGTCTTGCCGGAGCCCTGCAGGCCGCAGAGCATGAGCACGGTCGTGCGGCCTGCCTCCAGGTGGAGCGAGTGATCCACCGGGCCCATGAGGTTGCACAGCTCGCGGTGCACGATGCCCACGAGCTGCTGGGCCGGGTCGAGCGACTCGAGCACCCGGGCCCCGACGGCATCGGCGACCACACGGTCGAGAAAGCCATCGGCCACGTCATAGGCGACGTCGGCTTCGAGCAGGGCCGTGCGGACATCCGCGAGCCCCTCGCGCATGTTGGCCTCGCTGAGCTTGCCGCGGCCACGAAGGGCGGTGAAGGCCGAGGAGAGCGAGGCGGTCAGCGATTCGAACATGGCGGCTCCGGACGTACGGGAAGCCGCCGAGTATATCGGCCGGTCAGTCGCCAAACCGGGGGGCCGAGGAGGTCAGAGGAGGCGAGGGAGTCGGCGACTGGTCGAGGAGCATTTGGACCGAGTCTTCGAGGTCCTGCGACGCGACAGTTGCCGCTCCCGAGCCGGCGGAGCACGTCGAACGGCTCCGACTTTTGAGCCGCGGCCCCGCCGGTGACGAGCCGCTCGAATCGGGAGCAGGCACACAGCGTGCTGCTTACCCGACGCGTGGCCGGCGGAGCGGCGCATCACCGGAGGGGCCGCGGGGATTTCAGCTGAACGTGCCGGGCTCGGTCACGATCGGCGCCGAAGAGGGGGCCATGACCGCCCCCCCCTCACCGCACGAGTCACACGGCGAGCCGCAGGCCGGCCCGCAGGCGGGCTCGCACACCGGCGCATGGCACGGGTCGGCCTGCCCGCGGCACGGCGAGCGAAACTCCATGAACGACGCCCGACGGCAGTTGTTGCCGCCGAAGCAGCTGCTGCAGCCGGGGGCGGCCACCAGGCCGACGAGGATCAGCGCGAGACACAGCGAACGCGACATGACGGGTTCTCCACCGCGGGCGGATCGGAAGGATCCGAAGAGGAAGGGATGCGTCGTCGCCGACGACGCTCACGAACCCTAGCTCACGATCCGGCGCCGCGCGGCAGGGGACCAGGGAATTTCGGGGTGGCTGCCGAGCGCGTGATCGGGTCGTGCAGCCTGTGAGGGCTGGGTGGCCGCCGACATCGATCCGCCCCCCAGGCTTTCCGCCCGGCGGCCGTCCTGACAGCGCACCGAGTGCTACTTTTTGGCAAGGAGTCGGCGAGAACCGCTCGCCGTTCGGGGTCATGCCACAGCGTCAGCCAAACACAGACCCAGCCAGCCGAGAGATGCGTTCGCGTTTCCGCCGCGGCGTGCGGCTGCTGGTCATGGCATGCGTGCTGTGCCTCGGCGGGCTGCGGGCGGCAGGTGCTGGTGAAGCCGACCTCGGCATCGTGACCCACTCGGCCTGTGCGTCCGACGACGTCTGGCTCGTGAGCACGCGGCATCTGCCGGGCATCTGTCGGCTGCCGTCCACCGCGAGTGTGCTGGTGGAGCGGCGGGCCGCTGCCGGCCGCTGGGAGCGGGCAGACGTCACCGAACTCCTCGCGGACACCGGCCGTCCCCTCGTGATCTTCATCCACGGCAACCGCTACACGGGCAGCGACGCGCGGCGGCAGGGCGTTCAGCTCGCACGACAGTTGTCCGCCTGCTGTCCGGCGGCCGGCTCGGCCCGGACCGTCATCTTCTCCTGGCCCAGCGAGCAGCAGGCATTGCTCCTCAAGGATGGCCGTGCAAAGTACGAACGGGCCCATGCCGACGCCCATTATCTCGCCTGGCTCCTCGGCCAGATCGAACCGACGCGGCCGGTGGCGGTGGTCGGCTACAGTTTCGGCGCGCTGATCTCGCTCGGCGCCCTCGACGACCTCGTGGCGGCGGAGCGGAGCGGCCGCGGCGACGTGCAGCCCTGGTCGCAGCGGCCGGGCCGGACTCATTTCGTGTTCATCGCCCCGGCCGTCCGCTGTGACGCCCTCGCACCGCGCGGCCCCCACCGCAGCGCCCTCGACTGCCTCGACCGGCTCACGCTCGTGATCAATTCACGGGATGACGCTCTGCGGTTCTTCCCGCTGCTCGATCGGGATCTTCACGCCGACGCCCTGGGGCACGTGGGCATGCCGCGACGGTGGCTGCCCCCGCAGATCGACTTCACGGCCACCGACGCTGCGGCAATCGTCGGCAAGAATCACGGCCTGCCGCTCTACCTCGCCTCGCCGCGACTCACCGCCACGATCGCAGCGGGCGCCCTCGAGGGCCTGTAGGGGCGAGTCGGTTGCCGGGGGTTCGGGCTCACCGCTCGGCGAACCACGTGGCGGTGCGGGCGAGGCCGTCCGCGAACCTGACGGTCGGCGTCCAGCCGAGCAACTCGCGGGCCCGGGTGGCGTCGACGAGGTTGCTGCGGAGGTCGCCGGGGCGGGCCGGACCGTGCCGGGGCGCCGGGAGCACGGTCGTGCGACCGCGGGCAGCGAGCACGTCGGAGAGCGCCTGGCGCAACTGCGACTCGAGTTCGTTGACGTCGGTGCCGACGCCTGTGCCGATGTTGAGGCTCGTGAGCGTCTTCGGCTGCACGGCCGGGAGGTCGGCGGTGAGCGCGATCAGGTTGGCACGGGCCACGTCTGGCCCATAGACGTAGTCGCGGATGTAGCGGCCGTCGCCGTTGATCGTGGCCGGCTCGCCGACGAGCAGATTCTTGCAGAAGATGGCCACCACGCCCGCCTCGCCGTGCGGGTTCTGCCGCGGGCCGTAGACGTTGGAGTAGCGGAGGGCCACGGCCGCGAGCCCGTGCTCCTCGGCGTAGAACTTCAGATACCGCTCGCCCACCCACTTCGTGATGCCATAGGGACTCACGGGGTTGGCGGGCGTCGTTTCCGGCGCCGGCGCCGTCACGTCGCCATAGAGCACGCCGCCGCTGGAGGCGAAGACGAACCGGCCGCAGCCGGTGCGCACCGCCGCGTCGAGGACGTTGATCAGGCCGATGCAGTTGACCTGGGCGTCGAAGAGCGGCTCGCGGACGGAACGGCTCACCGACATCTGGGCTGCCTGGTGGCAGATCGCATCGGGCCGTTCGGCGGCGACGACCCGGGCCACGGCCGCAGCATCGACGATGTCGGCAACGTGCAGCGGAACGCCCGCGGGGAGGTTGTCGCGGGAGCCCGACGAGAGGTCGTCGAGCACGGCCACCGCATGGCCGGCGGCCAGGAGGGAGTCGACGATGTGACTACCGATGAAGCCGGCGCCGCCGGTGACCAGGATGTTCATGCTGCAACGGCTCGTTGGTGAGAGCGGAATCGCCGCCGTGTCGCCCCAGTGACATCGGCCAGGGCGACAGGATACCGCCTCGGGCGGCAGCCGCAGTCCCGGTGTGGGAATTGTCCCGGCCGGAAGCGATACTCACGGGAGTGGCCCTGCAGTCACGGGCCGCATCCCGCCCCGCCGTTTGCCCACCGAGGATCGTGCATGGCCAGCCTCTCCCCCTCCGCGGCTCCACCCCTGCAGCACGACGACGTCGCCGCGATCGACCGGCTCCGCGACGTGCATGCCCGGCTCAAGCGTGAGCTCGCCCGCGTGATCATCGGCCAGGAGGAGACGGTCGAGCGGCTCATGATCTGCCTGTTCGCACGGGGGCACGCGCTCTTGATGGGCGTGCCGGGGCTCGCCAAGACGTTGCTCGTGAGCAAGCTCGCCGAGTGCGTGTCGCTCAAGTTCAGCCGCATCCAGTTCACGCCCGACCTCATGCCGATGGACATCACCGGCACGGACATCCTCCAGGAGACCGCCGACGGCCGTCGCGAGTTCCAGTTCGTGCCCGGCCCCGTGTTCGCCAACATCGTGCTCGCCGACGAGATCAACCGTGCGCCGCCGAAGACCCAGGCCGCGATGCTCGAGGCGATGCAGGAGCACAAGGTGACGGTCGTCGGCAAGACGTCGCGGCTCGAGCCCCCTTTCTTCGTGCTCGCGACGCAGAATCCCGTCGAGCAGGAGGGCACCTACCCGCTGCCCGAGGCCCAACTCGACCGGTTTATGTTCCTGGTCGAGCTCGACTATCCGTCGGAGGCCGAGGAAGTCTTGATCGCCCGCACCACGACGGGCGACGCCGTGCCGGCGCTCGACCATGTGCTCACCGCGGCCGAGATCATCGACTACCAGCAGCTCGTTCGCCGCGTGCCGGTGCCCGATCACATCTACGAGTTCGCAGCGAAGCTCGTGCGGAAGACCCGGCCGCGGGGCGAGACGGCCCCGGCCTGGCTCAAGCCGCTCGTCGCCTGGGGGGCGGGGCCACGGGCCGTGCAGAACCTCGTGCTCGGCGCAAAGTCGCGGGCGGCGCTCGCCGGCAGCTACATGGTGCGGCTCGAGGACGTCGAGGCCGTGGCGGCGCCGGTGCTCACCCACCGCCTGATCACCACGTTCGCCGCGCAGGCCGAAGGCGTCGATGCCAAGGCGATCGTCGCCCGGCTCGTCGCCGAAACCGTCGCGGAGCAGGCCGGCTGACGGCCCGGGTCGCGAACCCATGCTCACCGACCGCCAGCCCCGTTCCTTCCTCGATCCGCAGTCGCTTGCGCGGCTGGCGGGCGTGCCGCTCGTCGCCCGCAGGCCGATGGTGGGGGGCGTGTCGGGTCGGCATGCGAGTCCGCACCGCGGATCGAGCGTCGAGTTCGCCGAGTACCGCAAGTACGTGCCAGGCGACGATCTCCGGCGGCTCGACTGGCGGGCCTTCGGCCGCTCCGACCGCTACTACGTGAAGGAGTACGAGGCCGACACGAACCTGCGGCTCTGCCTCGTCGTCGATACGAGCGGCTCGATGGGCTATGGCTCCGCCGGCACGACGAAGCTCGACGTCGCCCGGCGGATCGCCGGCTCGCTCGGCTATCTCGCCGCCCAGCAGGGGGATGCCGTCGGCATCTCGTGCGTGGCCGACGGCATCGTGCAGTCGCTGCCACCGCGGCGGAGCCCGGCCCATCTGCGGCTGGTGTTCGACGTGCTCGAGACAGCCCGGCCCGACGGCGGCACGCGGCTCCCCGAGGTGCTCCACGAATTCGCCGAGACCATCCGGCAACGGGCCCTCGTGGTGATCGTGTCGGACTTCTTCATGCCGCCGCCCGACCTGGAGAGTGCGTTCAACCATCTGCGGTTCCGCCGGCACGACGTGGCCACCTTCCACCTGCTCGATCCTCAGGAACTCGGCTTCCAGTTCCAGCGGCCCACGCGGTTCCTCGACCTCGAAGGCCAGACGTCGATCTTCGCCGATCCGATCGACATCGCCGACCGCTACCACCGAGCGGTCGAAAGCTACCTTGCGGAGCTGCGGCGGATCGTGCTGGCATCGGGCATCGATCACCACCGCGTGCTCACGACCGACGACGTCGAGCAGGCACTCGCGCGGTTCCTCGTGGGCCGGGCCGCCGGCCAGGGGGCGCGGCGATGACGTTTCTCCAGCCCTGGGTGCTCGTCGCGCTGCCGCTGGTGAGCCTGCCGCTCATCATCCACCTCATCAACCAGCGGCGGTTCCAGACCGTGCACTGGGGGGCGATGATGTTTTTGCTCTCCGCCCGGGCCCTCTCCCGCGGCTACTCGCGGCTGCGGCACTGGCTGATCATGCTGATGCGGATGCTCGCCGTGGCCGCGGTGATCCTGGCGGTGGGTCGCCCGCTCTCCCGTGGCTGGCTGGCGCTTGCCGGCGGCGGCCGGCCCGACACGGCCATCGTGATCCTCGACCGCAGCCCGAGCATGCAGGCTCGCGACCGCGACGCGACCGATACGAAGCTCGACACCGGTCGCCGGCAGCTCGCCGAGGCCGTCGCCACGCTGGGGGCCGCGCACACGATCCTCCTGGTCGATCCGACGCAGCCGCCGCTCGAGCTCGACGATCCTCGGACCCTCGCCGACCTGCCGTCCGCCGGGCCGTCCGCCGTGCCCGCCGACATCCCGCGGCTCCTCCAGCAGGCCTACGACCACATCCGCGCGAGTGCCGCCGGCACCACGGAGGTCTGGATCTGTTCCGACCAGCGGGCCAACGACTGGGACGTCGAGGCGGGGGGCTGGAGCAGCCTGCGCGAGGCGTATGCGAAGCTGCCGCAGCCGGTGCGGTTTCAGCTGCTCGCCTTCCCGCAGCCGGCGACCGGCAACCTCGCCGTGCGGGTCATGGGCACGCGGCTGGAGCGCCGCGGGGCCGCCCGTGAGCTGCTCCTCTCGATCGTCGTCTCGCGTGAGTCCGCCGAGCAGTCGGCCGCCGAGCCGGTCACGGTGCCGGTGACGATCGAACTGGGCGGGGTGACGTCCACCGTCGAGCTCGTGGTGACCGGACGCGAGGGCGTGCTCGCGAACCACGCGATTCCGCTCGACGACGACGCGGAGCCGCAGGGGCATGGCCGCGTGTCGATTCCCGCCGATGCGAATGCCGCCGACAACGAGTTTTATTTCGTGTTCGCCGCCCCGCCGCCGCGCCGGACGCTCGTGCTGGCCGAAGATCAGGATCTCGCGCGGGGGTTCGAACTCGTCGCCGGCATCCCGCCCGACAAGTCGGCCGCCGCGGCGGTCGATCTCGTGCCTGTCGAAACGATTGCCACCGCCGCCTGGGAGTCGGCTGCCCTCGTGCTCTGGCAGGCGCCGCTGCCCCAGGGGGACGATGCCCAGCTCGTCGAGGCCTTCGTGAGTCGCGGCGGGCAGGTCGTGTTCCTTCCCCCCGCCGAGCCCGATGACCGTGCGTTCGCCGGCTGCCGCTGGACGGAGTGGGCGGCGCATCCGGAGCCGCTCGCCCCGGAGACCTGGCGGACCGACGAGGATCTGCTGGCCAACACACAGACCGGCGCGGCGTTGCCCGTGGGCGAGTTGGCCGTCGCGCGGTCCTGCGGACTGGCCGGCGACGTGGTGCCGCTGGCGTCGTTGCCGGGGGGCGTGCCGCTCGTGGCCAGGGTGCCGACACCACAGGGGGGCATCTTCTTCTGTGCGACCACGCCCGCGCCGCGCGACTCGTCGCTCGCCTCCGAGGGCATCGTCCTCTATGCGTTCGTGCAGCGGGCCATCGAACGCGGCCTGGATGCGCTCTCTCCGGCGCGGCAGCTCGATGCCGGCCCCGCGGCGGCTGCGGTGCTCGGCGGCGCGGGGGCCGGATGGACGAGGCGTGCCGGATCCTCGGCGGCGCCGGTCGATGAGATCGGCACGCAGCCCGCGGTCTACGCCCGCGAGGGGCGGCTCGTGGCCGTCAATCGACCGCTCGCCGAGGATGCGGCGCGGATGCTCGCCGCCGACCGCATCGACGGGCTCTTTCAGGGGCTTCCCTTCGCGCGGCAGGAAGGCCGGCCCGGCGGCGGCGACAGCCTCGTGCAGGAGATCTGGAGGGCCTTCCTGATCGCGATGATTCTCGCACTGATCGGCGAAGGGCTGCTCTGCATGCCGAGCCGGCGACCGGCGCGGGCCGAGCCGTCCGCCTCTCCCTTCGGAGCCGCGGCATGATCTCCCTGCAGACGCTGCGGTTTTTCACGACGCCGTGGACGATCGCACTGTCGGTCGCGGTCGTCGCGTTCACGGCGGCCGTCTGCTTCGTCTCCTGGCAGCGCAGCGGCTTCGCCCGGGGGCACGGACTCCTTGAGCTCGTGCGGCTGGCGATCGTGAGCCTCGTGGCCCTGCTGCTCAATCAGCCGGAATGGGTGGAGGAGTATCGGCCCGACGCCAAGCCGGTGATCGCCGTGCTCCACGACGCCTCGCCGAGCATGGAGACCCGCGACGGCGGCGGCACGGTGCCCCGCAGCCGTCGTGACGTGGTCGCCCCCCTGACGACGCCGGAGTTCTGGCAGCCGCTCGCGGAACGGTTCGCGGTGCGGATCGAGCCGTTCTCGGCGGCGCCACCGGCCACCGGCACCGACCTCGCCGGGCCGCTGGCCACCGCGGCCGACCGGTTCACGCCGCTCCGCGCGGTCGTGCTCGCCTCCGACGGCGACTGGACGACCGGTGAGCCGCCGCTGGCCGCGGCACAGAGCTTGCGGCTGGCGCAGGTGCCCGTGTTCACCGTGGCGGCCGGCAGCGAGACCCGGCTGCCCGACGTGGAGCTCGCGAGCCTCGACTGCCCCACGGTGGGCGTGGCCACGAAGCCGGTGCGGATCCCGTTCACGGTGTCGTCGTCGCTGCCAACGGAGCGGGTGGTCACGGCCACGGCCCGGATCTCGACGGGCGAGACGCTCACGAAGGAGATTCGACTGCCTCCGATGGGCAGCGTCACCGACTGGGTCTACTGGACGCCGTCCGACGTGGGTGACGTCGAGGTCACGCTCACGGTGCCGCCGGTGGATGGGGAACTGCTGCCCGACAACAACACGCTGTCCGCGCCGCTCTCGATCCGCCGCGAGACGCTGCGGGTGCTCGTGGTGGAGGGCCTGCCGCGTTGGGAATACCGCTACCTGCGCAACGCGCTCTCCCGCGATCCCGGCGTGGACGTGTCGTGCCTGCTCTTCCAGCCGGGACTGTCCAAGCGCGGCGGCGGCAACGCGGACTACATCGACCGCTTCCCCTCCGGCCTCGACGAGCTCTCGCAGTATGACGTCGTGTTCCTGGGCGACGTCGGCGTCGGCCCTGGCGAGCTCACCGACGAGGACTGCCGACTGCTCAAGGGTCTCGTCGAATATCAGGCCAGCGGCCTGGTGTTCATGCCGGGCTGGCGGGGCGAGCAGGCGTCGCTGGCGGAGACGCCGCTCGACGACCTCTGCCCCGTGGTGATCGATCCCGCCCGGGCCGAAGGCGTCGCCACCGAGCGGCCGCGGCGGCTGGTGCTCACGGAGGCGGGCCGCGCGAGCCTGCTCACGAAGCTCGCCGACTCGGCCGCCGAGAACCTTGCCATCTGGGACAGCCTGCCCGGCGTGCAGTGGTATGGGCCGGTGCTGCGGGCGAAGGCGGGCAGCGAGGTGCTTGCCGTGCATGAAGACGACACCAACGCCTACGGACGCATCCCCCTGCTCGTCACCCGCACCTACGGCGCCGGCAAGGTGCTCTATATGGCGACCGACGGCGCCTGGCGGTGGCGGAAGGGAGTCGAAGACACCTACCACTACCGGTTCTGGGGCCAGGTGGTCCGCTGGATGGCCTACCGCCGCAACATGGCGAAGGGGGAGCGGATGGGACTCTCGTTCACGCCGGAGCAGCCCCGGCTCGGTCAGACGCTCGCGCTCGACGCCCGGGTCGCCGGTGCCGGCGGTGAGCCGTTGGAGCGGGGCGAGGTCGCCGCCCGGATCACCGCGCCGTCGGGCAGCGTGGAGACGGTGCGGTTCACGCCCCCTGCGGGCGATGGGGGCTGGGGCGTGTTCGCCGCCACGTTCACGCCGCGGGAGGCGGGCCGGCACGACGTGGTGCTGGGCTGCCGCGAGACGGGCGACAGCCTCGAGGCCTCGTTCTTCGTGCAGGGCTCGGCGGCGGAGGGCATCGGCCGGCCAGCCCGCCCCGAGGTGCTCGCGGAGATCGCCCAGGTGACCCGCGGGCAGCCCGTGCCGGTCGAGGAGATCACCTCTCTGCTCGAATCGCTCGCGGCCCTCCCGGAGGCCGCGCCGGAGGTGCGGCGGCTACAGCTCTGGAGCCATCCGGCGGTCGCTTCGGCCCTCGTGGCGTTGCTCGGGGTATTCTGGATTGGTCGCAAGTGGCAGGGACTGGTGTAGTCGTGAGTCGTCGGCACGTTCACTGGAGAAACGGTCATGCGCACGGCTGAAACGCAGATCATGGGCGATGTGGCAAGGGCACCACGGATGTCGCTCCCCGTGGATCTCGAGCGGCGACTGCTCGCGTTTCGAGGGGTCGTCTGGCGGATCAAGCTCGTCGAGGCGATCGCGGCGGCGGTCTGCGGCGTGCTCATCGCCTACCTGCTCCTGTTCTGCCTCGATCGGCTGGTCGATACGCCGCGGGGCGTCCGCGGTCTGATCGCGGTGGCTGCGGTGCTTGCCTGCGCGGCGGTGCCGTTCGCCTTTCATCGCTGGATCTGGAACCACCGCGGCCTCGATCAGGTGGCGCGGCTGATCGCGCGGCGGTTCCCGAGTCTCGGCGACCAACTGCTCGGCATTATCGAGATCGTGCGGGGCGAATCCGCCGCCGAGCTGGCCCGGTCCCCCGCGCTCTGCGAGGCGGCCATCGATCAGGTGGCTGAGCGGGCGGCCAGGCACGACTTCGCCACCGCGCTGCCCCGGTCGCGGCACCGGCTCTGGCTCGGCCTGGCGGCGGTGCCGGTCGTCGTGGCCGCGGCGCTGGCCGCGGGCGTGCCGGCCGCGGCGGCGAATGCCTGGGCGCGGCTGCTCGCACCGTGGCAGGCGATGGAGCGCTACACGTTCACGCGGCTCGACCGGGTGCCCGAGCGGCTGGTGGTGCCCCGCGGCGAGCCAGCCGCGCTCACCGTCGCCCTCGCTCCCGATACGCGGTGGCGGCCGGAGGCCGCATCGGTCCGCATCGGTCGCCGCACGGTCGTGCGGGCGGAACGCACGGCCGACGCCTACACCTTCGCGCTGCCCCCCCAGCTGGAGCCGGCCACGCTCGCCGTGGCGGCGGGCGATGCCCGGGCGCGGGTGGCGATCGAGCCGATGCTCCGGCCCGAGATCGTGGCCGTGCAGGCGGAGGTGCGACTGCCCGGCTATCTGGGGCGCGAGGGCCTGGTCCTCCAGGACGTCCGCGGCGGAACGGTCGGCGCCGTCAAGGGGAGCAGCGTGGCGGTGGTGGCCACGGCGGATCGCGAGCTGGCGGCGGCGACGGTCGATGGCGTCGCGGTGTCGCCTGTGGCCGCGGAGCTGCGGACGCCCGCCGTGGAACTCACTGCCGAGCGGACGGTGGCGATCGGCTACCGCGACCGCCATGGCCTCGACGGCGGCCGGCCGCTGACTATCACCCTTGCCGCCCGCGACGACGCGCCGCCGACGCTGATGCTCGTCGATGCACCGCCAGCCCGCGAGATCCTGCTCGACACCGACACGCTCCGGTTCGCGGTGTCGGCCCGCGACGATTTTGGAATCAAGGAAGTGGGCCTCGTCTGGCAGGGGCAGTCCGACGAGCAGGGGGGCGGCGCGGCGCAGGGCGAGCTCCTGCTGCAGCCCGGGGGCAGCGATCAGGAGGCCCTGGACGCAGCCGCCACGTTCTCGCCGCGGGCGCTTGGTATCCCGCCGCAGCCGGTGGTGATCCGGGCCTACGCCGAGGACTATCTTCCGGACCGGGGCCGCGTCTATTCGACGCCGCTGCTGGTCTACATCGTCGATCAGGCCGAGCATGCCCTCGTGGTCAACGAGCGGCTCAACCGCTGGCGGCAGCAGGCCGGCGAGGTTCGCGATCGCGAGACGGGCCTGATGGCGATCAATCGCGAGCTGCGGGCCCTGCCCGCGGAACGGCTTCTGGAGGCGGAGACGCGGCGGAAACTGGAGTCGCAGGCGGCCGCGGAGGAGGCCAACGCGCGGCGGCTCGACCGGCTCGTCGATGCGGGGGCGGCACTCGTCCGCGAGGCCATGAAGAATCCCGAGTTCGAGGCGGAGACGCTCGAACAGCTGGCCTCCGATCTCCAGACACTCGGCGAGATCGCCGATGCGCGGATGCCGGGCGTGGCCGAACGACTCGAGAAGGCGGCCCGAGCGCAGCTGGCGTCGAAGGCCGGTCAGGCAGAGTCCGGCAAGTCGCCGCCGCGGGTCGGTGAGGATCGTGGGCAGCAGGGGGGTGATCAGCCTGGCGGCCCAGGCACGCCGAAGCCGCCCGTGCCCCAGGTCGTCGATCGCGAGAGCTCGCAGCAGCCGAATGACGATGCGGCGCAGGCCGGGGCAGGCAAGCAGTCGGGCGGCAAGCCGCGGCTCGGGCTCCCGACGACGCAGGCGGGCGTCACCCCGCCCAAGAAGCCGGGAGAGCAGGCGGAAGATCCTCCGGCCGACGAGGCGATCGATCAGGCGATCGCGGCCCAGGAGGCGCTGCTGGCCGAGTTCGCCAAGGTCGCCGACGATCTGGCCGCCGTGATGGCCCGGCTCGAGGGGAGCACCTTCGTGAAGCGGTTCAAGCTCGCATCGCGTGAGCAGGCGACGATCGGCGGCCGGATCGCCGGGCTCTCCGCGGCGGCATTCGCCGACCAGGAGAAGCCCCGGGTCGTGGCGGACAGGCTCGGGCAGGTGGTGGACACGAGCACCCGCGAGGCCGAGCGAGTGTCGAATCTGATGGATGATCTGCAGGCGTATTTCGACCGCCGGCGGACTCCGGCGTTCGAGACGGTGCTCGAAGAAATGAAGGATCTCGACGCGCTGGGCAGCCTGCGGCAGCTGTCGACCGACATCCAGACCGCAGCCGGACTGTCGATCGCCCAGGCGGAATTCTGGTCCGACACGTTCGACCGGCTCGCCGACGACCTCGTGCCGCCGGCGGGCGACTGCAAGGCGTGTAAGGGAAAGGGAGGCAAGGGAGCCGAGAGCCTGCCGCCCGACGTCGTGCTGGAGGCGATGCGGATTCTGGAGGCCGAGGTGAACCTCCGCGAGGAGACGCGGGTCGCCCAGCAGGCCCGCAAGGGGATGGCATCCGAACGGTTCACCGCGCGGGCCGCCAGCCTCGCGGCCGAGCAGACGGCGATCGCCGAGCGTGTCGAGAAGCTCGCCGGGCAGCTCCGCGAGGCGCCCGTCGGCGAGCTGCCGTTCGGCAAGGATGCGCCCCTGTTTGGCCCGCTGCCGTTCGCGAAGGGCAGCGATGCCTTCGCCCGGGAGATCAAGCTCTTCAACCTCGTCGAGGATGTGATGCGGGAGGCGGTCGGGATCCTCGAGAGCCCCGACACTGGTCCGAAGGCCATGGCTGCGGAGACCGAGGCGATCGAACTGCTGTTGGCCTCCAAGGCGTGCGGTGGCGGCGGCGGTGGTGGCAGCGGCGGTGCCGGAGGCATGACTCCAGGCGGCGGGAGCACCGGCTCCAACGCCCTGTCCGCTCTTCCGCTCGTCGGCCGTGGCAATTCGGCCCGTGGCGGCGGCGAGGAGCAGGAGAAAGACCAGGCGACGGGCGCCTCGGGGCGGGTGCTCCCCGAGGAATATCGCGCCGGCCTCGATGCCTACTTCAATCGCTTCGAGAAGGGGCGGCCATGAGTCGCAGCTTCACGTCTCGTGGGGTGTCGGCGTTGGTCGCCGGTGCGATCGCGATCGCGATCGCGGCTGGCCCTGCGTCGGCTGAGAAGACGGCGGGCCTCGGGCCGCTCGTCAAATATGGCGATCCGGTGCCCCGCGATGTTCGCGACGTCTATGACGCTGGGGTGCGGTATCTCCTCAAGGCGCAGCAGCCGTCTGGGGCCTGGAACGACAACCAGTCGGGGCCCGGCGTGACCGGCATGGCGATGATGGTTCTCCTCGCCTCCGGCGAAGACCCCAATCACGGCCCCTATCGCGACGCGATCCGCAAGGCGCTCAAGAACATGATCGATGCCCAGAATGCCCAGACGGGCTTTCTCGGTGGCGGCGGCGGCCACGACAGCATGTATCAGCACGGCTTCGGCATGCTCGCGTTGGCCGAGGCGTATGGCGCGGTCGACGACCGCGGCCTTGGCGCGGCCCGCTCCGTCGGTGCCGCCCTCGAATTGGCCGTGCGGGCGGCCGTGACGTCGGCCAAGGCGAATCCCTTCGGGGCCTGGCGATATGGCCCCGATGCGAAGGATGCCGACACGTCGGTGAGTGGCGCCGTCATGATGGGCCTGCTCGCGGCGCGAAACGCCGGCATCGAGGTGCCCGACGAGACCATCTCGCGGGCGATCCAGTATTTCACATCGATGACGGGGCCGAATGGGCAGCTGGGCTATTCGGGCGGCCCTGGCGGTGGCACCGATGCCGTTACCAGCATCGCCGTGTTGGTCGAGGCGATCGCCCGCAGGAAGGATCTGGCGGAATACAAGCGGTCGCTCGTCTACCTGAAGGAGCGCAGCCTGTCGGCGGCGGCCGCCGGTGACGGGTATCCGGCCTACACGCGGTACTATCGGGCCCAGGCGCTCTTTCAGGGCGATGTCGAGGCCTGGGAGCGGTGGAATGCCGGCCTCGTGCGGGAACTGAAGGCGCTGCAGGCGAAGGACGGCAGTTTTTCGGGCTTCGCTGAACGTGGCGGATCAGGGGGCACGGTCGATACGTCGCTCGCCCTCCTGGCACTCGCGGTCAACTACAAGTTTCTCCCGGTCTACGAACGATGACCCGCTTGCGAGCTGTGTGTGTCGGAGGAATTATCGCCGTCGCCGCCGTGGGCGGCGTCGCGGTGGCGGAGCCGCCCCCCGTGCCGCTCATCGTGCCACCGGACGAGCAGATCGAGCAGCAGCAGCAACTGCAGATGGCGAAACAAATTGAGCAGATGCTGCAGCCTGCGCTCCATGCGGAACTCGAGTTCATCCGCAGGACATGCGGCGACCTCGAGCCGGAAACGAAGCGGGCGATCACCGCGGCCGCCGCGGACGCCGTGCGGGAGGCCGCGGCGGAGTTCGCCGCCCAGCAGCGAACGGGCCGCCCGTCGCTCGACCTCGGCCGGATCTTCGCGGAGCGGCTCGATCCCGTCGTCGAGCAACGGGCGCCGCCCGACGGCGTGGTCGTGTGGCGCCGTGAGCGGGATGCCCGGCGTGAGCGGCAGGCCGAGGCGGCCCGCCTGCTGATCCTGGCCAAGCTCGACAACGTGCTCGAACTCACCGCGGTGCAGCGCGAGGCGATCCAGGCCGCACTCCGGGATCGCTGGGACGATGCCTGGCTGTGCGAGCTGCGGGATCCGGGTGGATTCGTCGTCAATGGGCATCGCCCTGCGCCCGACTACGCGGCCGCCGCGATCACGCCGCACCTCGACGACCGTCAGCAGCTGGCCTGGGCTGCCTGGGTGAGGGCTGCGGGCTGGCGGCAGGCCGGCGCCGGGCGGCATCTGGGCTGGAGGTTTCCCGACGGTCCCGGGTTGAGCGTCCCTGATCCATGGTGGGGCGAATGATGGGGTGCACGGACAAGCGGCCGCCGTCGCGGGGCAGGGCGTTCGTCCACGCCGTGCTGCTCGGGCTGCTCGTGCCATGGGCCGCCTGTGCGGCACGAGCCGATGACGACCAGGATCTGCTCGAGGATCCCGCGGCGGCCGGCAGGGTCCGCCAGGAGGCGCAGGTCCTGGATCTCGCGTCGAACTTCGACGCCAATCTCTTCGAGCAGGTGAATGGGCTCGTGCTGCGCGGCGGCGTGCGAATGCGGCGGCCGTCTCCCACCGGAATCACCGAGCCCCACCGGGAGTCGCCGGCGCTCGCGCGGCTGCGGCAGCGGGGGCAGGAGCAGCTGGCGCGGGTGGAGCGGTCGAGTCGCCTCTCCGCCGACCAGCGGGCGCGGCTGCAGCGGGCCCTGGAGTCGGATGCCCGCCGGATCGCCGCGGAGATCGACGCCACCCGGGCCCGCTACGTGGCCGCCACGGTCAGGCTCGACGAGCCCGCCGGTCAGCGGCTGTGGCAGGAGTTTCAGCAGGACATCCAGCGGTGCCGAACGCAGCTCCAGCAGGCCTTTGGCACGGACTCGCTCTTCAACGCCCTGTTGAGCGACATGCTCGACGACCGGCAGCAGGCCGATCTTGCCCGCGAAGCGCAGTCGCGGCGGGCGTTTCGCTGGCGGGCGATCGTGGCGGCCGAGCTGGTGAGAATGGACGACATGCTCGGCCTCGACCAGGCACAACATGCCGTCATCGAGCGGCTGCTCGTGGCTGCCGAGCCCCGGCTCGTGCTCGACGGGGCTCCGGGCCGGCCGGAAGACCATGCGAAGAAGATGCTCGTCTACCACCAGCTGTCACAGGTCGATCCCACGCCGATCCGGGAGCAGTTGAGTGAGCGGCAGTGGCAGGCCGTGGCGATGATGATGAACCAGGGCAAGGCCATGAAGTCGTGGCTCGACGAGCAGGGCCTCGTCGAGCGGAAGCGGTAGCTTCAGCCGGCGGCCGGCGTGGGCAGGAGCTCGGGGGCCGTCGCCGCCGGAGTCGCGGGCAGCAGCGGCTCCTCGCGGGTGGCCGGATCCCGCGGCGGCAGCTGCATCGCCCGGGCATCGGCGCCGAGGGCCTCGAAGTTCTGCGAGATGGCACCGCGGCTGAACACGCCCGGCCGCGAGTGGCCGTAGTCGAGGTACAGGCTCGCGTCCCGCTGGCGGGCCCGGCGATGGGCGTCGAAGTAGGCCTTGCCGGGCCACGGGCCTTCCGCCAGGAACACCCCGTTGTATTCGAGCAGCGAGCCCTTGCGGTAATGAAGCTGCGAGATCGAGCGGTTGTAGTCGACGAGGGCGCGATAGTAGCCGCTCTCGGCCTCCGCCCGGCGCCGCTGGGCGTCGAGGAGCTGGTCGAGCGTGACGGTGCCCGCGTCGTAGGCGGCCTGCACCGCCTCGACCTGCCGTTCCGCGGCCACGCGACGGTTGAAGTTGGTCTGGGCGAGGGCGAAGTTCGTATCGACGTTGCGGACGGCCTCGACGAGGGCGTGAGAGGCCTCGAGTTCCTCGTCCTGAAGCCGGGCCCGCTCACGGGAGAGCTGGAGCTGGTGATGGCGGACGGTGGCCAGCTCGCGGCGGAAGCCGAGCGGCATGAGGAACTGGGCTCCCGCCTGCCATTCCTGGAACTTGCCGCTGAAGAGCGTCGAGTAGGCGTCGGTGCCGGGCAAGGGATCCGGGTTCGGCACACCAGGTCCGGAGTTGGCCTCGTAAGGATTGTAGTTCTGGTTGATCAGATCCTGGCCCATGCCGAGGAACCGCCAACGGCCCACGAGGTCGAGCCGGGGCAGGATCAGGTTCTTGGCGGCGGTGAGTTCGAGCTCCCGCTGCTTGATGACCCACTTCTGCTTGCGGAGTTCCGCCGATCGCGAGAGCGCTTCCACGAGCGACTGCTGCCAGTCGAACGAGATCCGCGCGGTGGTCGGCTCGTCCGACGGGCGGATGAGCCGGCCGTCGCTCGCCGAGATGCCCATCATGTACCGCAGGCGATTTTCGCAGCGGTAGACGTCGGTGAGGGCGTTCTCCACCTCGCCGCGGAAGAAGAAATACTGCTCCCGGGCCTGGGCCTCCTTGTCGGCCTCGCCGCCGCGGGACTGCTCGACGTAGAGGGCGTGAACCTTCCGCCAGGCCTCGAGCGAGCTGTCACGGCCCGCCTTGCGGGCCTCGAGGTTCCGGTAGGCGAAGTAGAGCTCCCAGTAGCTCTGCTCGGTGTCGCTCACGAGGTTGCGAACGCCGGCCTCGAAGTCGGCCAGCGAGATATCGGCGTTGATCCGGGCGAGCAGCACGCCGCGGAAGTTGGGCCGGCCGTAGAGGTTGTCGAAGAAGTCGGGGCCGGCGATCCGGTTGTAGGTGGTGCCTGCCCCTTGGAGCAGCGGCTGGTTGAACGTGAAGTCGTAGTTCGTCGTCCAGGTCGACGGCACCTGGCGGATGGGCGAATTGTTGTTGTCGTAAATCGTGGAATTGTTGAAGCCCCAGGTGGCACCGGTGGCCGTCCGCTTCGTGAGGCCGGTCGTCCAGTTGCCCTGATCACCGAGCAGTTGCTGCTGGAAAATGCTCGTGCCCGACACATCAATGTTTTGCGGCCGATTCTGTCCCTCCCAGGTCAGCGAACTGGAGAGCTGGGCATCGAAGAGCGCCAGGGCGCTTTCGACGCCGCGGAAGGGATCGGTCTCGACGATCGCCGGATCGTAGATGCTGGGCGTCAGCTGCGGGGCGGTGAGCAGCGACACGGGCGGCTCGCCCGTCTGCGGCCGCGGTCCGCCGAAGCTGGCGAACCGGCCGCCGAGGTTGCGGAGAATCTTGCCGTTCTCGAGGGCCGTGCGGACCGCCTCCTCGAGCGACAGTTCCCAGATGGTGTCGAAGTTGGGGTTCGAGAGCGTCAGCGGCTCGACGGCGCCGGCCGCCTCGTCGAGCGGCTCCTGTGTCGCGTCGGGGTACTCGAGCTTCTGGATCGCTCCCACGTAGTGCGAGAGGTCGCCGTCCTCGAAGAAGTAGAACGGCTGCCGCGGCGCGCACCCGCTGGCCACGAGCGTGATGCTCGTCAGAGCCACCCAGAGTTGTCGGGCGAGGCGTGGCACGGCGGGGGTCCGGCTGGTGAGTGCGTCGGTGGTGTCGGAATACGCTGAAGCAAAAGTGCCGCCGCTGCGCCGAGGAGAGCCGGCCGTCCGAACGACGGCAGTGCCCACCACGGTGCCCCCCGACGCCATGGTGAACCGATTCACCCGGGCGCAGCGACAGCAGGGGTGGTATCGACCCCCCCAACCGTCAAACTTGGAGGAATCGTCACGGTCGCGTCGGCGTGGCCGGTGACGTGGCAGGATGGGCAGGCCAGGATGGCGTGGTGGCGATCCGCGTCGAATCGCCGTCCCGCCACGTGAATCTGGCCGCACAGCCGGGCGTGGTGACGACGAGGGCGAGGCCCCGCTCGGGCCCGAGCACGCTGGCCGCCGTGGCGAGGGCGTCAGCGGTCGTGCAGTCGGGGGCGATCACGGTGACCGCGGCAGGGCCGTCCACGCCCAGGCCGGTGCGGGGATCGACGATGTGGCTGTAGCGGCGGCTGTCGATCTCCACCGCCTGATAGGCATCCCCCGAGGTCGTCACGGCGGCATGCACGAGCACGATCGCCTCGCCGTCTGTGCCGCCGCGTCCGAGCGGGTCGAGCGCGATCCTCCAGCCATCCGCCCCGGCGGGCGGCCCCGACACGACGACGTCACCGGAGGCATCGATCATCGCCGCCGTGATCCCGTGCCGGTCGAGCACCTCGAGGGCCCGGTCGGCCGCGTAGCCCATGCCGATTCCGCCGAGGTCGAGCCGGGTGCCGGGCTTCGGCAGCCGCACGCCGCGGGTGCCGGGTTCGAGCACGAGGGCGTCGGCTCCCGTGGTGGCCCGGGCCGCCTCGAGTTTCTCACCGACGGGCAGCCGTTCCGCTCGGCGGGCCTGCCGCCAGAGCGTCGTCAGTCTGCCGACGGCCGGGTCGAAGCCGCCATCGGTCCGGTCGCGCAGGGCCACGGCCTGCCCGAGCACCCGCCAGAGATCATCACTCACGGCCACGGCGGCTGCCATCGGGGCGGCTGCGGAAAGCCTGGAGAGCTCACTCTCCGGGGCGTAGTCGGAGAGAATCCGCTCCAGCCGCTCAATTTCGGCGAAGCCGGCGGCGATCGCGCCGCGGCCGACCGCCTCGTCGGCGACGCAGACGGTGATCGTCCAGGGCACGCCCATCAGCCGACGGGTCTCGGCGAATCGCGGGCCCGGGGCGGCAGGCTGGCCGCAGCCCGCGACCGCGAGCAGCACGACCGCTGCCGCTTTCCGCACCGCGGTGTAGACTTCGAGTGTCATGGCTGATCCCGACATTCTGCCCGCCGTGGCGATCTCATTCGAGTGCACGCCGCTCCGCAGCGTGCCGCGGCTCGACATCCCGCTCGATGCGTCGCCCGTCTACCGTCGCCGCCTCGAGCGGATGCAGCGGGCGGTGGGCCGGCACGGCACGCGAAACACCTATTATCTCACCGGGGGCAGCTGCACGTTTCGGTTCACCAACGAGCCTGACAACGGCTGGGTGCGGTTCACGTTCGAGGGCACGCTGCTCACCGACGAAACAGACGCCAGGACGATCGGCAGCGACCTCGAGATCACGCTCGCCCTCGAGACCTGCGACTGGCTGACGCAGCCGGCGGTCAAGTGGCTCGAACTGTCGGTGAAGCATGCCGTCGAGGCCGAGTTCGACCGCTACATCGCCGCCGGCGACCTCTCCCGGGCGCTCGAGCGGCTGGCCCGCGAGCAGGCCGCCAGCGACGCCGCCGGCGGATATCTCGGGATGAATCTGTAACAGAGAAGGCACGGCCAAACGGAGGGTGCCGTAGTACGCACACTCCGCCCGTAGTCCGCACACTCCGTGTGCGGTTGGAGGTGTGGGGGCCGAGTGGTCGGGCTACTCGAGTAGAGCTTCGCGGACCAGCAAGCAAGTAGCTCGGTTCTGCGGTGCTTTGACCGTGGGCCACATGCGGAGCATGTGGACTACGGGTGGCCGTCGACCTTGCGGCGGATTTCGAGGAGCACGCTGTCGTGGTCGCGGCCGGCGGTCCGCCAGGAGGCGATGCGACGGATCGTCACCTTCTTGCCCCGGCCCTCGAGCCGGGCGGAGGCCTTCTCCTCTTCCCACCGCGGTCCCTTCACGACGAGCATGCGGCCATACGAGGCCGCGATCGGCTCGAACCAACCGAGCAGTTTTCCGAGCGGCGCCACCGCCCGCACGACGAGCGTGTCGAACCGGTCGGCGCCCGAGGACCGTGCCGCCACGAACTGCTGGGCCGCACCCTCATGGACCGGCACCTTGATCCCCGCGGCCTTCACGATCTCGGCCACGGCCCGGGCCTTCTTGCCTACGCTGTCGCAGAGTTCGACGCGGAGATCGGGCCGCATAATCGCGAGGATCACGCCCGGCACGCCGCCGCCGGTACCCACGTCGAGCACCCGCTCGCCTGCCGCGAGGTGCGGGGCGATCGCCGCGGCGTCACCGACGTCGCGGGCCACGAACGTCTCGGCGTCGGTGTGCCGCGTGAGGTTGAGCCGCTCGTTCCAAGACCAAAGGCTCGCCGCATACGCGGCGAGCCTCGGCACTGACGCGGCGGGAACCTCGATGCCGAGGTGGGTGCACGCGGCGGCGATCGCCCCGGTGAGGTCGGGATCGCTCACTTGATGAACAGCATCTCGCGGTAGGTCGGCAGCGGCCAGAGGTCGTCGGGCAGGATCATCTCCATCTGGTCGGCCGTCTCACGGAGGGCCACCATGGCCGGGATGACGTCGTCATGGAAGTGCTTCACCTCGGCCCGCAGATCGGCGGCGCCATGGTGGCCGAGGGCCTTCTCGAGGGCCTCGATCCTGCCCTCGAAGGTGCCGACGAGCGCGGTCAGTTTGTCGAGCGTGCCGATCTGCGCCGGCTGCCCCAGGCTCTTGAGCTTCGTCGCCGTGTCGACCAACTCGCCCTGGTAGCGGTAGCCGGCCGGCAGGATCATCGTCTTGGCGATCTGCAGGGCCGAGGAGGCCTCGGTGTTGATGTCCTTGCAGTAGCGTTCCATGTAGATGTCGTAGCGGCTGCGGACTTCCCGCTCCGAAAGCACGCCGTACTTCTCGAACAAGGCGACGTTCTTCGGGGCGACGAGGGCGTCGAGTGCCTCGGGCGTGGCCCGCAGGTTCGGCAGGCCACGCTTCTTGGCCTCGTCGTGCCACTCCTGCGAGTAGCCGTTGCCGTTGAAGATCACCGCCTTGTGCTCCGACACGATCTTTTGGAGCAGCTTCTCGACGGCGCCGGCCAGCTTCGACTGATCGCCACCGGTCGCCTTCTCGAGTTCCGTGGCCACGTAGTCGAGGCTCTCGGCCATGATCGTGTTGAGGGTCACGAGCGGCCCGGCGATCGACTGGCTCGATCCGACCGCCCGGAACTCGAACTTGTTGCCAGTGAAGGCGAACGGGCTCGTGCGGTTGCGGTCGCCCGCGTGCTTGGGCAGCCCCGGCAGCGTGTCGACGCCGACGGTGAGCGTGCCGGACGACTTCGAGCTCGTGGCCTTGCCCTTCTCGATCTGCTCGAAGATGTCGGCGAGCTGATCGCCGAGAAAGATCGAGATGATCGCCGGGGGGGCCTCGTTGGCGCCCAGCCGGTGGTCGTTGGCGCTCGAAGCGACCACCGCCCGCAGCAGGTCGCCGTGCATGTGCACCGCCCGGATGACGGCGGCGCAGAACACGAGGAACTGCATGTTGGCGTGCGGCGTCTCACCCGGCTCCAGGAGGTTGCCGAGCCGGCAGCCGAGCGACCAGTTGACGTGCTTGCCCGAGCCGTTGATGCCGGCGAAGGGCTTCTCGTGGAGCAGGCAGGCCATGCCATACTTCTGTGCCACCCGCGTGAGCATCTGCATGATCGACTGCTGATGGTCCGTCGCGATGTTCGCATTCTCGTAGAGCGGCGCGATTTCGTACTGGCTGGGGGCCACCTCGTTATGCCGGGTCTTCACCGGCACACCGAGCTTGAACAGCTCCCGCTCGGCCTCGAGCATGAATGCCAGCACCCGCTCCGGAATGGCGCCGAAGTACTGATCCTCGAACTCCTGCCCCTTGGGCGGCTTGGCGCCGAAGAGGGTGCGGCCGGCCATCACGAGGTCGGGACGGGCGAAGTAGAAGTTGCGGTCGATGAGGAAGTATTCCTGTTCCGGGCCGCAGGAGGCCGACACCTGGCCGACATCCTTGTGGCCGAAGAGCGTGAGCACGCGCCGGGCCTGCTTGTCCACGGCCTGCATCGACCGCAGCAGCGGCGTCTTCTTGTCGAGCGCCTCGCCCGTCCACGAGCAGAAGGCCGTGGGAATGCAGAGCGTGGTGCCGTTGGGGTTGTCGAGGATGTAGGCGGGACTCGTCGGATCCCAGGCGGTGTAGCCGCGGGCCTCGAACGTGGCGCGGAGACCGCCCGACGGGAAGCTCGAAGCGTCGGGCTCACCCTGGATCAACTCCTTGCCGGAGAACTCGGCGATCGCATCGCCGTCGCCGGTGGGCGTGAGGAAGCTGTCGTGCTTCTCGGCGGTGAGGCCGGTGAGCGGATAGAAGACGTGGGCGTAGTGGGTGGCCCCCTTTTCGATCGCCCAATCCTTCATGGCCAGCGCCACCGCGTCGGCGATGCTCGGGTCGACCGGCTTACCCTGCTTAATCGTCGCCTGTAGCGCCTTGTAGACGCTCTTCGGCAGCCGATCCTTCATCACGGCATCGCTGAAGACGTTGGCGCCGAAGATCTCGCTGGTCGGCGTTTCCCGGAAGTTCCAGGCCTGTCCGTTCGACTTGTAGTTGTTGATGGCGGCGACGGCGCTGGCGCGGGCGGTGGTCATGGCAAGGTCCTTCTTCTAGG
>JBJTIE010000167.1:0-3192 GCA_046094845.1 Planctomycetaceae bacterium
GTGGTTGGCGGCGATGGGCTGCGCAACTGCTCCCCACGTAAGCGGCGCATGCGTGGGTGGAGGCGGCGTCTTCTGCGGCGATAAGCCGGCCGTCCCGCAGCAGGTCGCGCTGCCGCTCCCGCAGCAGGTGGCGCCTCCGCCCACGCCCCAAGAGTGGGTGCCTTCGAACGTGCCACCGCCCCCCGGCGTCGCGCCGCAGATGACGCCGCTGCCACCCCCCGTCGCGCCGATTCCGTCGGGAGCAGGTGCGCAGCCGATCGCCGCCCAGCCCGTGAGCAGCGGCGGCCTCACGCCCCCGGTGCAGTCGGCCGCACCGTCTGGCACCGCCGCCAACACCCACCAGTGGAAAGTGGTGGCGGTCTACGACGGCGACACCGTCACCTGCATCGACGAAAACAACCAGCAGCAGAAGATCAGGCTCGCGGAGATCGACGCGCCGGAGGCGCAGCAAGACTTCGGGCAGGCGTCGCGGCAGGCTCTGGCGGGCATGGTGTTCGGCAAGACGGTCACGGTGGTGGACGACGGCAAGGACCGCTATGGCCGCTGGATCGGCCACCTGTATGCCGACGGCGTGGACGTGAACCGGCAGATGGTGGCCTCGGGAATGGCCTGGCACTATGCGGCCTATTCCAATGACCAGTCCCTGGCGACCCTGCAGACCCAGGCCCAGTCCCAGAAACTCGGCATCTGGTCGCAGCCAAACCCCATTCCGCCCTCCGAATTCCGCAAGAGCGGCGGCAAGAAAACGGCCTGATTCGGCCGATAAGAGAAAAATCGGGAGACCAACCGAACCCTTGAGGCGGCCCCTGCGTTCTCCTATCATTCACGACAGTTGTTTTTCGGTGCTCGTTCGCGGCTCTGTCAGGGGGAGCCGCGGGCGTCACGTGTGAAAGGACGCTCCCATGAGCCACGGCAGCCAGCGAGACGGTCTCTCCACGTTCTTCGGTCTGTTCGGTCGTCGAACCACCCGCCGGCAGCCGCTGCGGATTCCCCGGCTCCGATCGGCGGAGTCGCTCGAACGGCGGCAGATGCTCGCGGCCGACGTTGATCCTGAAGGTGTGCTGCTGATCACGGGCAGTGAAAAGGCCGACAAGATCGTCATCTCAGCCGGCGTGGAAGACGGCACGGTCATCCTGAAGGGCGTGCCGGGCGTCGCCAAGAATACGGTGTACACCGGCGTGAAGGCGATCATCGTCAATGCCGGTGGCGGCAACGACGACATCCGGATCGGGTCGAACATCCGCGGCGTGGAAGGCGGCTTGATTGGCGTCATCGTGAACGCTGGCACCGGCAATGACCGCGTCGAAGGGGGGGACGGTGACGACTCCATCGACGGGGGCAGCGGCAACGACAATCTCCGCGGCCGGAACGGCGACGACACGATCCGCGGAGGCGGCGGCAACGACGACGTCCGTGGCGAGAATGGCGACGACGTGTGCTTCGGAGACACCGGTCGCGACGTGCTCCGCGGAGGCAATGACGACGATTCCTTGAGCGGCGGCGCGAACGACGACAAGCTCTTCGGCGATACCGGCGACGACTCGCTCGACGGCGACGAGGGGCGCGACAAGCTCTATGGCGGCCTCGGCAACGACGACGACTACGATGACAACGACGGGCTCGAGGACGAGGACGAGGACGATGAGGGAGAGAACGAGGGGGGCGACGACGATGACTCGGCCGGCGCGACCACCATCACGTTCTCCGGGAACGCCGCCGGAGTGGGCGGCACGTCCGCGGGAAAGTACGACAAGGTGTTCTACGTCTTCACGGCCCCGACGACCGGCCTGCTCTCGGTCACGCTGCAGCCGGGTGTCGGCGGCCGATATGCCGACCTCGAGCTCGAGGACGTGCTCACGAGCGTCGACCTGCTCGAGCTGGAGCCGAGTGAAGGCGGTCCGACCACCGGCTTGGTCAACGTCACGTCAGGTCGTCAGTACAAGATGCGGCTTCGGTCGCCCGATCTCGCGCTGGTGAGCTACACGGTCGATCTCTCGATCGCACCGGCGACCTGAATGCGCGGGTTAGGGTGGCCAAGCCCTTGCCATCTTGGTTGACCGCGTCAATGGACAACTCAGCAGAGAGCAAGTCTGAAATGTGCGAGCGGGTGACGACATGCACCGTATGCTCACCGAGCTTGTAGAGCTCTGAAACCCGGCTCCGCTGCATTGCGTGGTTCTATCCGCGCCTAACAAGCCGATGGATCGCGGCCACCGAACATGATCGCGAAGACCACGATCATCTCGCCTTCAAGACGGTAGTGGATGACCTGCGGGCAGCATTGAGATCCGCGACGACTTCGGGGCGATACCGAAGCACGAACTTCATCGACTATTCCGCAGGCGATCGAGAACTTGATCCCAAGTAAGCAATTGCTCGGGCGACTGATCATGAGCAGCGATCCGCCGTCTGATCCAGCGATTGGTTCTGGCTGCCCTGCTACGCCAGTCTCCGCCGAATCCACAGGGGATCTCGGCGAGCATCTATGACCGCAACGACCACCAGCATGCCTTCGCTCAGCGTGTAGTAGATGCAAAAGGGAAATCGCTTCGACAAAGACCGATGGTATCCCAGGGCGATTTCATGAATGCCGCCGTAATATGAGAGGGACTCGATATCGGATATCAAGCAGCTACGGAAATAGTCGCCGAGCCCGGGCGACTGCCGCTCATAAAACCAATAACCCTCGGCGAGATCAGCTTCTGCATCGGAGGAGATGCTGACAATCATCGCCCGAGCTGCATCAAGCGGGCTTTTGCGTCAGCCCAGGCGGATACCGTTGCACGCCCGTCCTCGAGCCGACGCCTACGATCCTCGAGAACCTCGCGGTGCCACTCATGCGACTGCACATCACCGGGGTGAGCGCACAGGCTCTCCCAAACGCTTTCAAGTAGCCGCACCTTCTCGGCGACCGACATCGTTTCAATCGAGATATCAGTGGACATGCGTGCCTCCGCTCTTATTGCAGTATACCGGATTGCCAGAACGGCGGCGATCAGCGGCTCGCGACCTTGGACTTTCCATCGGGACCGATTTAATCGCGAGTCCGCGGCATCGCGTGGTTCTGGCTTGCGGCGATTTGGGCCCAGGGATTCGCCCCACACTTCCATTCATGTGGCGTCGGCAGCATGAGCCGCCCGCTTCGATTAATACTTCTTTGGCGATTTGAACTCTGGCGGATGGAGTTGAGGT
>JBJTIE010000168.1:0-16044 GCA_046094845.1 Planctomycetaceae bacterium
GCCCACCGACGCCGCGCCCCCCTTCCCCCAGAGTACCACCCCGCGGCTCCACCCGCGCCGCGCTGTCGTTGCAGACTGGCAGTCTGCACACGGTCGCATCGCCACCCGACATCCCGACGGCCGAACGACGCCGCGACCCGCATTCCGCAGAGTACCACTCCGCGGCTACAGGTGGACGGCGCAGAGTACCACTCTGCGGCTACAGGTGGACGTCGCAGAGCACCACTCCGCGGCTACACGCGCGCAGCGCGGCTCACGGCCGATCGGATGACGGCAACGTGGCGAGGCGGGTCCGCGCGACCTCGGCCGCCCCGCTGTCGGGACGCTCGGCCACGATCTTCTCCAGCAACGCCCGCCCGCGCGACGGCGATGTGCGAGCCGCCACGATGGCCGCGTGAATCTGCTCCGCCTGCCTGACGACCTCGGCCCCACTCGGATCCTTCTTGAGCGCGGCGAGCTTCGGCACGGCGGCCCGCACGATCTCGGGGGCCACGCCGCCGCAGTCCCTCACGACGCCGACGAGGCCCACGGCCACGGTGATGCCCGCCGCGTCGTCACCGACCGCCGCTGGTGCGGCCTCGACCGCTTGCTTCAGCTCCTCGGCCAGCGGCCCGCCGAAGTCCCGGGCCGCCACCGCAGCCCGGGCATAGCTTTGCTTGGCGAGCGCCGGTGCGATCTCTCGCAGGCCGCCCGAACGGTCGCCAGCCGCGACCAGCATCCGCGCCTTCTCGAGAAGCTTCGTGGCCGCCGCGGCCTCCTGGTTGGTGAGCAGCATGCCCGTCTGCGGCACCACGGCCCTCAATTCCTCGCTCATGTCGCTCTGCGCGCGGCCGGAGAGCAGGATCTCGCCATCCGCCCTGACGACGTAGACCTGTGGGCTCGCCCAGGCCCGAGTGTCGGCGAACGCCTGCCAGGCCTCCCACTCGTCCGCATCGGCGATCGCAAGGTCGATCCGCAGGAACTGGGCCGCGACCGGATCGGCGGCAAGCCGCTGGCGGAGCCGAGGACAGACCGCGCAGTTCGCCGCACAGCAGACGGCGAGCACCGGCCGGCCCGTCAACGCCGACTGCTCCAGCACGGCATCGACCCGGGGGGAAACCCGCGGGGCTTCCACGGCGGTGGCCGGCGCCACCGCGACCGCCACGGCAAGAGCTACGAACACCACCGGCACGACACGAACGGAGACGGCCATCGCACTCCCCTCTGGGCAGGGATCGGTCCACCTCCGCAGACTACCGGCTGTTCGCGCTGCGATCCAGTGGCTATCTCACCAGGCGCCGGCGGATGCCCGCGACGAGCCGCTCGAGCGCCGACGGCGACTGGAGCAGGAACAACGACGGCTCCACGAGCTCGAGCTCCATCACGACGGGATCGCCCGTCGGCCCGGGCGCCACGTCCACTCGCGCATAGAGCAGGCGGTCGCGCACGGGGGCCAGCGCGGCCGTGCCCACCGCCCGCTCGGCGGCGGTGATCGGCAGTGCCTCCGACACCTGCTCCGCGTCCGCCGCAAACCGGGGCGTCTTGCGGACGGCGTGCGTGAACTCGCCGTCGATCCACACAAGCGCCCGCTCGCCGTAGCCGTCCACGGACGACAGGTAGGGCTGCACGAGCACGTCGCGATCGGCGAGCAGCCGACCGCAGATCGCCGCGGCCTCGGGCGAGCCGGCGGCGACACGATGCGTCTCGAACGAGCCGGCGCCCACGGCCGGCTTGATGACGACCTTCTCCCAGCCCCGCGCCGCCGCACGCGCCGCGACGCCGGCCGGCCGGCCATGCTCCAGGAGCAGCGTGGGGACGACCGGCACACCGCGAGCCGCGAGCTCGAACAGGTAGCGCTTGTCGAGGTTGTCGAGCAGCACGTCGGCCGGGTTCCAGAGCGGCCCGGCCGCGGCCGTCTGCGTCACCCAGGCTCGAAACGCGTCGAGGTGATGGATGTAGTCCCACGTGGATCGCACCACGGTCGGCGCGGCATCCTGCCAGCGGCCGCCGTCCTGCCAGTCGTCCATCGTGGCCTCGATGCCCACGGCCTGAAGCGCGGCCAGGAGCAGGTCCTCGTCGGGATCGGGCTCCGGCAACGGCCGACAGGTTGCAATGTGGAGCTTCACAGACGACAAATCTATTTGCATGGAGCATTGACGTCCAGTCGCGCACCGACGCCAATAAGACTTGAACGGAGACGATGCTCGCTCGGGAAGAACCATGAAACGATTTACGACATGCGGCGTGAGGCCCGTCGGCCGGCTGTGGATGCTCGTTGGCATCGCCGGTTGGCTGGTTTCGGCGACTCCGGTCTCGGCGGCTCCGCGCGGAAAGCAGAACGCACCGCCCCCGGATCTGACGCAGGGCGGAACCCCGAGCAATCAGCACCGCTGGACACTCGGCCCCACGGGCGCGCGGGGCTGGATGTGGACCCGGTACGCCGGCGGAGGAAGCGAGAGCACCGACGCCCGCCAGATCCTGATCACCGACGTGGCCACCGGCTCGCCCGCCGATGGCGTGCTGGCGCCGGGGGATGTGGTGACGGGCGTGGATGGCCGAGCGTTCGAGGGCGATGCCCGTCGGCTCTTCGCCCGGGCGGTCACCGAGGCGGAGGGGGAGACGAGCGGCGGCCTGCTGAAACTGCTGCGCTGGCGGGCGGGAACGACAGGCAGCGTCGAACTGAAGCTGCCGGTGCTCGGCACCTACGCAGCGACTGCGCCCTACGGCTGTGACAAGTCGAAGAAGGTCTTCGAGCAGGGCTGCGCGGCCATCGCGGCCCGGGGCTTCACGAACGAACAGGGCGTCGTGCAGGTCAGCATCGAGCACGATCTGAATGCGTTGGCGCTCCTCGCGTCGGGCCGAGAGTCATACAGGCCGCTGCTGGCCGACTACGCCGCGCGGGTCGCCGAGTGCCGCCCGGGCCCCGGCTTTCCGGAGTCGTGGGAGTATGCCTACAACACGCTGTTCCTTGCGGAATATGCCCTGGCCACACGCGACGAGGCGGTGATGGCCGGGCTGCGACGCGCGGCGCTGGCGATCGCCCGCGGGCAGAGCGGCGTGGGCACCTGGGGCCACCGCTTCGCCCAGCCCAACGGCAATCTCTATGGCTACGGGTGCATGAATCAGACAGGCATTCCCCTGACCCTGGCGATGGCGCTCGCCCGCGAGGCCGGCGTGCAGGATCCCGATCTGGATCGCGCGATCGCCAAAGGAAGCGGGTTTCTTCGCCAGTGGGTCGGCAGGGGCGCGATTCCCTACGGCGATCACGAGCCGTGGCCCTGGCATGACGACAACGGCAAGTGCTCCGGGGCCGCCGTGCTCTTCGACCTTCTCGGCGACCGCGAGGCCGCCGCGTTCTATGCCCGCATGGGAACGGCCGCCTACGACGAGCGGGAAAGCGGCCACACGGGCAACCTCTTCAACATCGTCTGGGCCCTGCCGGGCGTGTCCCGCTGCGGACCCGCCGCCACGGCCGCCTACTTCCAGGAAACGTCGTGGTATTACGATCTGGCCCGCGGCTGGGACGGGCGGCTGCCGCACGTGGGCTTTCCGGGCGAGAGTTCCTACGACGGGATGGACTGCACCGGCGGCTACCTGCTGGGCTACGCCCTGCCGCTCGAGAGCCTCTTCCTGACGGGCCGCAGGAAGTCCGCCGCCCCCGCGCTCTCCGCGGCCGACGTGGACGAGACGATCGCGGCGGGCCGCGACTTCACCTTCCACGATGCGGCACGCAACGAGTGGTATGCGGAACGGGACACGCAGCAGCTCCTGGCCGGACTCGCCAGCTGGTCCCCCGCGGTGCGGAAGCGATCCGCCCAGGCGATCAGCCGCCGTGATGCCGATTTCCTGCCGCTGATTCTCGCGCTGCTCGACGGCCCGGACCGGAACGGCCGGCTCGGGGCATGCGAGGCGCTGGCCTGCCTCGGGCCCAGGGCCGACGCGGCGGCCCCGCAGCTGCGGGCGTTGCTCGGCGGGCAGGACCTCGCGGTCGCTCTGCTCGCCGCCCGGGCGTTGCCTTGCCTGGGCCAGGAGGCTCGCGCTGCGGCCGTTCCCGATCTGCTCCGCGCGGCGACGCGGCAGGATCCGGCCGACCCACGGGGCCACCTCGTGGCGGAGGCGGCCAAGGCGCTGTTCGCGCCGATGCCGGGCAGCAACGGGTCGAAGCCCCTCCTCGCGACATCACTCGACGGCGTGGATCGCCCCGCGCTCCATGCGGCGATCAAGGGGGTGCTCGCCAACGAAGACGGCCTCGTCCGCGGCCTGGTGGCCGGCATCTATCCGCTGCTGACGGCGGAGGACGTCAAGGCCCTGCTGCCCGAGATCGTGGCGGCGACCCGCCGCAACGCACCGAGCGGGGAGATGTTTCGGTTTGGCATCCGCTGGGCGGGCCTGGAACTGCTGGCTCGGCATCGGATTCGCGAGGGCATGGAGATCTGCGTCGACATGCTGAACGAGTATGAGTGGGGCGCCGAGCAGGCCCGCTGCCTGGCGCCGCTGGCGCAGTACGGCGGGGCCGCGCGGGAGGTGGTGCCCCGCCTGCGGGACACCATGATCGCGATGCGCGAGGGCTACGCGGCGAACGGGTGGCAGAAGCGGCTCGGCCCGGACACCGCGGCGATCGAAAAGCTGATCGCGGCGATCGAGGCCGACCACGCCCCGGCCCCGGTCGTGAGCCTCGAGGAGTTCACGAAAGGATAGTCGGCAGTGTTATCGCGCCCTGGGGCGCCGCGTTGATCTGCGTGCCGAGCGCCGGCGCCGTATTGCAGTCGTGCAGAGGCCCGCGATCTACCGCCTGGCATCGAGCGTCCGCACCGACTTGTAGGCGAGAATTCGCTCGTCGGCGGTCACCAGTCTCAATTCGTGGACCCGTGCCGTCGCTACGAGCATGCGGTCAGCTGGATCCTTGTGGAACCTTCCCGGCAGCTTGTACGCCTCGATCGCGATGCGATGATCGACGTCGATACTCCGGGCTTCAAGCGAATCGATCGCCATCCGCACCCAACGGTCCAAACTGCCCTTCAGCTCCAGCATGCCGCCAGCGACGAGGCGGGCGATTTCCAACGACGAGATGGAAGAGACGCACAGATCGTCGCTCGTCGTCTCCAGCAGGGATCTTGCCTTGGCGCCGATGGCGTCCGAGTTCTCCTGCGTCCAGATCCACACGTGCGTATCGAGCAGCAGGCTCACGATCCGTTTTCCCAGTCGGCCGAGAAATCGGCATGGACGATGTCGCCCTTGATCTGCATGCGTCCGCGTTGTTTGCCGAAACGGCGGCGCGGCACCGGCTCTCGGACCGGCTCGATGCGGGCCAGCGGCCGCCCACGCCGCGTCACGATGATCGGCTCGGCGGTCCGCTGCGCCTCGCGAAGCAGGGCGATGCACTGGGCCTTGAAGGTCGAGAGAATGACGGTTTTCATGCAGTCGATCGTACCAGTCATTCTGACCAGGTCAAGATTGGCTGCCGACAGGCGTCACACCTCGGTCACGTAGCCCTTCCGGGGCTCGCGGGCGACGAAGGACTGGGCGCGGTCGTCGCCAACGATCCTCTCCGCCGCCGGATCCCAGCGGATCGCACGCCCCAGCCGCGCGGCGATGCCCGCCAGGTGGCAGGTGGTGAGCGACCGGTGGTGGCTGAAGACGTCGGCGATCGGCTCGCGGCGGGAGGCCACCGCATCGAAGAAGTCGGCCACATGATCGAGCGGCGGCCTGCCTTTATATGCCTGCTCGAGCGCGTCGGTGGGCAGCGGCCGCGTGGCAAGCTCCTCGACCGGCTGCCCTGCGAGCTTGCCGCGATTCACGAAGAAGCGACCCTCGGTGCCCTCGAAGAGGATGCCGTTGTCGGTGTCGTGGCGAATGACGAGCTCGAGGCCGTCGGCGTAGGTCGCCTTGATCAGAAACGCGGTCGCCGTGTTGTAGCGGTCGTCGCGCGTGGGCATGCCGTCCACGAGCGGCACGGGATGCTCCACCATCACCGGATCGACCGCCACTGGTCCCGTGTCGGTCTTGCCCGCCGCCCAGGTGGCGATGTCGACGTGATGCGCGCCCCAGTCGGTGAGCTTGCCGCCGGAGGAGTCGTACCACCAGCGAAATTCGTAGTGGCCGCGGGCCCAGGCGCCGGGGATGTTCTTCGCACCGGCCTGGTAGCGGTGCGCGGCCAGCGGCGCAGGGCCCAGCCAGCGATCCCAGTCGAGCGACTTCGGTGGCTCGACCAGGGGCAGCGCGGGGCTCGTCGGCCCCGCGCCGACGGCACACTGAATCCGCGTGAGCCGGCCGATCCGGCCCGCCCGCACCAGGGCCACGGCCGTGAGAAACCGTTGCTCGCTCCGCTGCTGCGTGCCCACCTGCACGATGCGGCCGGTTTGGCGGCAGACCCCGCAGAGCCGCTGGCCCTCCTCGATCGTGAGCGTGAGCGGCTTCTCGCAGTAGACGTCCTTGCCGGCGCGCATCGCCTCGATCGCGATCTTCGCGTGCCAGTGGTCGGGCGTGCTGATGTGCACCGCATCGATCGCGGGGTCGTCGATCACGCGCCGGTAGTCGCCGGTGCCCGCCGGAGCCGTGCCCTGCCAGCCCTTCACGATCTCCCGCGCCCGCTCGACCCGCTCGCCGTCCACGTCGCAGACGGTCGCGATGTCGGCGTGCCGGGGAAACTCCTTCCCCACGCCGTAGTCACCGTCGGGCACCATCACCCGCTTGTCCCACCGCGCCCCGCAGCCGATCACGGCCATCCGCGGCCGCTCGTTGGCCGCGCGAAACGCCGCGGCCCGCGCCACCGTGCCGCGCCGGACGATCACGGCGGCGCCGGCCGTGGCCAGCACTGCGCGACGAGTGAGCTGAACCGCTGGATGCATCGACGGGCCTCCGCTTGGCTGGCGGCCACGACTTGTGGCCGTCGAGGAATCTTGTCGGTATGCTACCCGCTTTCGTTCCCGCAGATCAGCCACGCCCGAGCCCGTCATGCAATCCCTGAATACGTCCTACGACGCCGTCGTCATCGGCAGCGGCCACAACGGCCTCGTCGCCGCCGCCTACCTCGCCAAAGCCGGCCGGTCGGTGCTCGTGCTGGAGAAGTCGGCCGACTTCGGCGGTGCCACGACGTCGAAGCGGGTCTTCCCCGATCACGACGCGCTGCTCTCGCGGTATGCCTATCTCGTGTCGCTGTTTCCGCGGACGATCACCGACGACCTCGGACTCGACTTCCAGACCCGCCGGCGGCGGATCGCCTCGTTCACGCCCTGGACCGACGCCTCCGGCCGGCAGCGCGGGCTCCTCCTCTCGAACGAGGACGAGGGCCGCTCCCGCGATTCGATGCGGGAGATGACCGGCAGCGACGCCGCGTGGAACCGCTACCCGCAGCTGCTCGCCCTCGAGTCGGCGTTCGCGAAGATCGCCTGGCCGTCGCTCTTGGAGCCGGCCGTGTCGCGGGAGTCGTTCCAGTCCCGGTTTCGCACGGCCGAGGAGAAGGCGGCGTGGCGGGCCTTCGTGGAGCGGCCGCTCGGCGAGGTGCTGGAGGAATATGCCGACAACGACGCCCTGCGGGGCCTGCTGCTCACGGACGGCAAGATCGGCGTGTTCGCCGACGCCCACCACGCGAGCCTGCTGCAGAACCGCTGTTTCCTCTACCACGTGATCGGCAACGAGACGGGCGAATGGTGGGTGCCCGTGGGTGGCATGCGGAGCATCCCCGACTCGCTCGTGCGCCGCTGTCGGGCCCTGGGCGTGACGCTCGCGGCCGAGTCGCCGGCCGTCCGGATCGAGACGGGTCCGGTGCGGCACCGGGTGCACTTCGAGTCGGCCGGCGTGGAGCGGTCGGTCGAGGCGACACACGTGCTCGTCAACGCGGGCCCGCGGGCCCTCGCCCGCCTGCTCGGGGAGACCTGGCAGCCGGGGCCCGAGGACGAGGGCTCGGCGGTGAAGATCAACATGCTCATGCGGCGGCTGCCGCGGCTGAAGGCGGAGGGCATCGACCCGCAGGACGCCTTCGCCGGCTCGTTCCACATCGACGAGGGCTACGCGCAGATGCAGGCCTCGTTCGAGACGGCCCGCGCCGGCCGGCTGCCCGATCCCGCGCCCGGCGAGATCTACTGCCACACGCTCACCGACGACTCGATCCTGTCGCCGGAACTCCGGGCCCAGGGCTACCAGACGCTCACGCTGTTCGGCCTCGACATGCCCTGGCGGTCGTTTCCCGCGGAGCTCAACGACGCCCGGCGGGAGGAGGTGGCGCGGCTCTATCTCGCGGGGCTCGACCGGCTCTGCGCCGAGCCGTTCGCCGACTGCCTCGCCCGCGACCGCGACGGCCGGCCGTGCATCGAGGTGAAGACGCCGCGTGATCTGCAGGACGAGATGGATCTCGACCAGGGCAACATCTTCCACAACGCGCTCTCGTGGTTCTTCACCGACGACGCCACGCAGGCGGGCACGTGGGGCGTGGAGACGCACCACCCGCGTATCCTGCGCGCTGGCTCGTCCGCCTTCCGCGGTGGCGCGGTCAGCGGTGTCCCGGGCCGCAACGCCGCGTTCGCCGCCCTCGGCCGGTAGCCTCCGCCCCCTGTAGGTGCAGACTGGCAGTCTGCACACGGTCGCACACCAACCGCCCCCGCAACGGCCACACGACGTCGCCAACCGGCGCTGCCCGCGATATAACTGTTGGCGTCCGCCGCCACGGCGAACGCCATCGACCGAACACACTGCCCTCCGGAAAGGATCTCCCGCGACCATGCTCTCCCCACTCGGCTCGCGTTCTGCGTCCCTCGCCCTCCTCGCCCTCCTCGCCTCCGGCCTCACCGCCGCGGCTGACGTGCCCGCCACCCTGCCGAAGCCCGACGGCAAGCCGGGCGACGCCACGAAGCCCGTGCAGGTCTACATCCTCGCCGGTCAGTCCAACATGATCGGGTTCGGCGCCGTCTCCGGGGCGGCCCCGCGCTACTCGGCCGAGTACCTCACGAGCGACCCGGCGGCGCCGGCCGGCGTGCTGAACGTCTGGCGCGTCGGCGAGTACAAGATCGGCCGCTGCGCGGTGTTCAAGGCCGACGGCACGCAGACCGACGAGCCGCTCGCCGCCGGGCTGCTGGAGGTGCCGATGAAGGGCGTGTACCGCATCCACTGCGGCCACGGCGCGACCGCCACCTGCACGATGACGATCGACGGCAAGGAGGTCTACCGTCGCGAGGCCGGAGGCCCGCCCGTGCTCACGGACGTCACGCTCGAGCCCGGCAAGCGGGTGCCGTTCGCCATCACCGGGGCCGCGTCCCAGGCGCCGCGCTTCTGGATGCAGAAGACCGACCTCCAGGGCAACGGTGATCTCGAGAAGGTCGTCCGCCGCGACGGGAAGTTTCCCTGGATTGACGGCACCGACGGCACGTGGGCCATCCGCAACGACGTGACCGTCGTCGAGGCCCGGGACGTTCCCGCCGACAAGCTGACGGGCCGCCCGCTCCAGCCGGGCTGCGGTGTCCGTCCGAATTTCGGCCCCGAGCTCGGCTTCGGCCACGTGATGGGCACGTTCCACGACGGGCAGGTGCTCGTCATCAAGACGGCCATGGGCAACCGCTCGCTCGACTGGGACTTCCGCCCGCCGTCGAGCGGCCGCACCGACCGGCCCGACGCCGAGAAGTGGGAGGGGCTCGAATACCGCCTCACGGTCGAGGGCGTCCGCACCGCGCTCGCCTCGATCGACAAGCTGGTGCCCGGCTACGCGGGGCAGGGCTTCGAGATGGCGGGCTTCTTCTGGTTTCAGGGCCACAAAGACAAGGACTCGACCAAGGAGGCCTACGAGAAGAACCTCGTGAACCTGATCGCCGACCTCCGCAAGGAGTTCGAGGCCCCGAAGCTGCCGGTCGTGGTGGCGACCGTCGCCTTCGACGGCCCGCGGCTCCTCGCGGGCCCGTGGCGCGGCGTGTGGGAGGCACAGATGGCGGTGGGCGATGCACAACAGCATCCCGAGCTCGCCGGCACGGTGGCCTCGGTGGACGCCCGCACGTTCTGGCGGGAGCGGGACGAGTCGCCGACGGGACAGGACTACCACTACAACTGGAACGCCGAAACCTACACGCTCGTCGGAGACACCGCCGGCCGTGCCATGGTGGGCCTCCGCGGCGGCACGGCCGAGCCGCTGCCGCAGCCGCCGCGGGCAGCGGTCGAGCCCGCGCCGGTGATCGACGTGGCCGCCCTGTCGCCGGCCCAGAACCAGGCCCTCGCGCCGATCGTGATCGACGGCATCGGGGCCGACTTCGCGGCGAACCCCGGCCGGCGGACCGCGCTCGAGGCCCAAATGCGGGGCGATCGTCCCGAGCGTCCCAACCAGCTGCTCGGTGACACGATCGACGACCTCGCGATGATCTATCGCAACGTGGGCATCCACGACTACGACTGGCACGTGTTCGGCAAGGACCTGCGCGACCTCGAGTGGGAGGTGTTCAGCTTCGACCCGCCCGAGACGCTGCCCAAGGAGAAGTGGGGCCGCTATCGCACGGTGACGCTGCCCGCCGGCATGGAGGAGTGGTTCGCGTCGGGCTTCGACGCCGCGAAGGCGGGCTGGAAGAAGGGGCTGCCGCCGTTCGGCCACCTCGACGGCAAGCCCGAGGCCTACGGGAAGTGCGCGCGGGGCGTGTGCGGCTGCGGTGAAAACCCGCGGACGCCGTGGGAGAAGGAGGTGATCCTCGCACGCGGCACGTTCGATCTGCCGCCGGCGCAGCCGGGGCACCGCTACCGGATCGTCGTCGGCGGCAGCGCCCACGTGAACGCCGGCGAGGGCTACGCGATCTTCGTCAACGGCCGGCCGTTCGCCGAGTCGCCCGTGGGCATCGGCGTGGGGGGAGGAGGGCAGGCCCGCGGCGGCCATGTCCACGCCGACTTCCGCGACGACTTCAAGGGCGGCCCGGTGACGATCGCCGTGACGAGCTTCCTGCAGACGGCCAATCCGAGGGGGCTGGTCCCACCCCGCGGCCACCTCACGGTGTGGGTGGAGGAACAGAAGCTCCCGCCGCTGCCATGATCCCGGCACGCTTGCCACATGGCCGGCATCTCGCGCTGGCGGCGGTGATCGCAGCGGCATCGCACGCCCCGCTCGCCGCCGCGCCGGTCGAGCGGATCACGGTGGACTGTGGCCGCGAGACCGGGCGGATCCGGGCGATTCACGGCGTCAACGGCGGGCCGGTCTCGAACGGCGAGAACCCCGACCTTCGTGGCTGGTTCAAGGAGGCCGGCTTTGCCACCGCACGGCTCCACGACTGCCACTGGCCCTGCCCCGACGTGGTCGACGTCCACACGGTGTTTCCGCTCGCGCACCTCGACCCCGACGATCCCGCCAACTACACGTTCGCCAAGACCGACGCCTACCTCCAGGGCATCGTGGACTCGGGCGCGAGGATCGTCTACCGGCTCGGGGAAAGCATCGAGACGAAGGGCACGCGGTATCACATCACCCCGCCGCGCGATCTTGACGCCTTCGCCCGCGTCTGCGTCAACATCGTGCGGCACTGCAACGAGGGCTGGGCCGACGGCCACCGCCTCGGCATCCGGTATTGGGAGATCTGGAACGAGCCCGACGTCGATCTCATGTGGACGGGCACGAAGGAGGAGTTTCTCGCCCTCTACGAGACGGTGGCCCGGGCGGTGAAGGCCCACGATCCGGCGCTCACCGTCGGAGGGCCTGGATTCTCCGACGTGAACGACAAGCCGGACGGCTGGGCCCGCGTGTTCCTCGCCCGCTGCCGCGACCGCAGGCTGCCGCTCGACTTCTTCACGTTTCACTGTTATGGCGGCGACATCGTGCAGAAGGTCCGTCTCGCCCGGCGGCTGCTCGACGAATACGGCTTCGAGAACACGGAGATCCACCTCAACGAGTTTCGCTACATGACGAACTGGCAGGGCATCCGGCCCCGTGATCCGGAGAAGTACGTGGGCGTGCCCGCGGCCTTCGAGCAGAGCACGGGCGCGGCCGGGGCCGCGCACGCCGTCAGCACGCTCGTGCGGCTTCAGGACGAGCCGGTGGCGATGACCAACTACTACAGTGGTGACACCTCGCCCTGGAGCATGTTCGGCCAATTCGGCATCCGGCGGCCGGTCTACCACGCCTACCGGGCTTTCAACGAGGTGGCGAAGCGGCCGCGGCGCGTCGCGGCGGCCGTGGAGACCGTGGCTGGGGTGGAGGGCAAGACCGGCGACCGGTCGGCGGCGCTGGCCGGCGTCGCGGAGGACGGCCAGTCGGTGGCGGTGGTCGTGAGCACCTTTGGCGGCGGTGCGGGACCACGCGAGGTGTCGATCGCCGGCCTGCCGTGGGCCGGCGTGAGCCGCGTGGAGACGTTGCTCGTGGACGACACGCACCCGCTGACGGAAACGCCGGCGACCGTCGAACAGGCCGCGGGCCGCGTCGCCGTCACGGTGGACCTGCCCGCCGACCGCGTGTGCCTCGTCCGGGTCGTCCGCGGCGGCCCGCCCTGATCGGGTCCGCATCCGCGGAGCGCTGTAGGTGCAGACTGGCAGTCTGCACACGGTCGCACACCAACCGACATCGCAACGGCCACACAACGCCGCCCCCCGCATTCCGGCAGAGTACCACTCTGCGGCTACAAGCCGGCCGGCAGGCCCCACCCCCGCGCAGCGCGTAGGTGCAGACTGGCAGTCTGCACACCGTCGCACACCAACCGCCCCCGCAACGGCCACACGACGCCGCCCCCCGCATTCCGCAGAGTACCACTCCGCGGCTACAGCTGGACGACGCAGAGTACCACTCCGCGGCTACACGCTAACCGAGACCCGGAATGCCTCTCACGTACGTGCGCCCTGACAAGACATCGTACCCTCTCCCCGCCGGCCGGGCGGGTCGGGTAGGATGCATTCGGTTGCGGCGAACCTGTGCGGGACACGATAGAAGCGTCGTGAACACAATGCGCGAGAATCTCCTCCGGCCGCGGCACCGCCGGTTTCCGACGATGGGTTTGCTCGCGATCGCAGCGGCCCTGCTCGTGGCCGCCGTCGGCCGCGACGCCGGCGCGATCATGCCGAGCGGCGGCTATCCCTGGAACGTCACGCTTCGCAGCTTCCACGACGACGTGATGAAGCAGCAATGCCCCGAGGGCACCTGGCTGCTCAACCTCGGTCCCACCGGCATCCGCGCCCGCATCGACGCCGACAAGCCCAGCCTGCTGGTCGTGAAATACGTCTTCCAAGATGCCAAGTCGCCCGCCAAGGGAAAGGTGGAGATCGACGACGTGATCGTCGGGGCCAACGGCCGGAAGTTCACCACGGCCCACCGCTTCGGCCGCAACCTGCCCGGCGGCGGCGGCTGGGACGGCCCGATGATGGAACTGGCGGCTCACCTCGAGGACAGCCAGGCGCGGAAGGACGGCATGCTCGAACTGATCGTCTGGCCCAAGGGCGACGCCACGAAGGAGCGGAAGGTCGCGATCACGCTGCGGAAGGTGGGGCGGTTCGCCCCGACCTTCCCCTACGACTGCCCGCGGTCGAAGCAGATGCTGGAGGAATTGTGCGACTTCCTCGTGGCCGACTACCTCTCGTCCAACTGGAAGAGCCCCAACAGCTTCTACGGCGACGCCCACGGCAAGGCCCATGCCATGCTGGCCCTGATGGGCAGCGGGCTGCCGAAGTATTGCCCGCTGATCGAGCAGGAGATGGTCAAGTACCACGGCCTGCGCTACAACCCCGAAGAGGGCGGATTCCAGTGCTGGCGGTGGGGCTTCGAAGGCATCGTGATGGCGGAGCATTACCTGCTCACGAAAGACCAACGACTCCTTCCCGCGATGCAATCGCTGGCCGACGCCATGCCGCTGGGCTCGCATGCGGGGAACGGCATCTACACCCACCGCCCCTATCTCGCGATCACCAGGAGCGGCGCGAAGCCCTATGCGGCGATCGCTGCGATCTCCGGGCTCAACATGGTGGCCATGAGCCTGTTCAAGAAGGCCGGGCTTCCCTACGACGAGGAGCTCCATGACCGCATCCATCAGCACTACCTCAACTCCACGTCGCCCACGTCGGTGGACATCGCCTACACCTTCGGCGACGCCGACAAGCTCAACCCGCCCGACATCCTTCCCACCCACGCCGTCATCAAGGTGGCCGACCCCGCGAAAGGCTTGAGCGGGAAGGGGCCGGGCTACGTCTGCCCGACCGGCATGAAGGGGATCGGCAGCTACGAGCTCATCTGGCCGACGAAGGCCGATCCCCGTTGGAGGCCCACCGAATGGATCGCGGCCGAGGCCGACACGAACATGGTCACCGAGCTCAAGGAACCCGGGATGCGGCAGGTGAACCGCCGCAACCCGCGGTATCGCGAGGCCCCGGAGCCCACCGGGCCATTCAACACGAGTCGGAGCGGCGGCCACCTCGCGCCGGTCGGCATGGGGGCGCTCGCGCACCTCATCGGCAACGAGGACAAGCCGTCGTGGAGGTATCTCGGCGTGCACGCCGCAAACACCTGCGCCCTCGGCCCCGGCAACGCGTTCGACGGCCACGCGGCCGGGAGCCTCCACGGCTTCTGGAGCATCCTGGGCGCGGCCCAGAGCGACAACCCGCGGGTGCTGCGTGCCTACTTCGACTACATGAAGACGTTCCTGATCCTCTCGGAGACGCACGACGGCGGGCTGATCCTCCAGCCCTGGGGCCGCGACCGGCCCAACTGCAACAGTGACGTCTCCTACGGGCCGCGAATCCTCCCCACGGCCACCGGCGCGATCCTGCTCGCGCTCGGTGAGCGGAAGCTGCAGGTCACGGGCGCGTCTGGCGGACCCGGAACCAAGAAAAAGGGGCGGCCGACTCGGACGGCCCGCCCCACGCGACCGCCGAAGCGGCCGTCGAAGGCGACGAAGGAGCCGGAGCAGGAATCAGAGCCGGATGACCAGGAGCCGGCGCGGCCGGCCCCTGATGCAGCGCCGCCGGCAGCCCCCGTTGCGCGTGCTCCCAAGCCGCCTCCCATTCCCGTGCCCCCGCCGCGCAAGCCGGGCGAAGTCGATTCCCCGCTCGACGCCGTCTTGAGACGGGCCGCCGAGGAGGCCGCTGGTGCGGCGCCGGCGGCGACCCCCGAACCGTAGTCCCGCCCACAGGGCGGCCAGGAGCGATTCGATGCTGGTGAGCATATTCAACGACGTGATCGGCCCCGTGATGCGCGGGCCGTCGAGCTCGCATTGCGCGGCCGCCCTGCGGATCGGCCGGCTCGCGCGAGATCTCGTCGGCGGCACGCCCGACACCGTGCTCGTCGAGTTCGACCGGAGCGGCTCGCTGCCCACGACGCACGACACGCAGGGTTCCGACATGGGGCTGTGCGGCGGACTCCTCGGCTGGGACGCCGCCGATCCCCGGCTGCCGGAGTCCGACGCCGCGCTGCGTGCGGAGGGGGGCGACATCCGCTACGAGACGATCGACGTCGGCGACCCGCATCCGAACACCTACCGGCTCGCACTGACCCGCGGCGACGTCAGGCGCACGCTGCACGCAATCTCGACCGGCGGCGGCATGATTGAGGTGATCGCGATCGACGGCTGCCGGCTCGCGCTGCACGGCGACTACCACGAGACCTTCTTCTCGCTCTCCGCCGACGCGACGCCCGCCGACGCGGCCCTCGTGGCCGGCCGGATCGAGGGGGCGGAGGGCGTCGATGCCGTTTCGGTGATCGACGCGCCCGCGGGATGTCTCGTGCGGGTGCAGTCGCAGACGGCCCTCGCCGATGCCACGGCCGCGGCCGCCCAGGCCACCGGCCTCGTGGCAGGCACGACACGGCTGGCCCCGGTGCTGCCGGTGCTCTCGCGACGCGGCGTGGCGGTTCCCTTCTCCTCATGCGGCGATCTGCTCGCCGCGGACGCGGGCCGGGGCCTGCCGCTCTGGCGACATGCGGTGGCCTACGAGATGCAGCGCGGCGGACTCACCGAGAGCGACGTCGTCGCCCGCATGATCGACATCGTCCGGCTGCTGCGGGCGTCGATCGCCTCCGGCATCGCGGGCACCTCCTACGACGACCGTGTGCTGCCGGCCCAGGCTCCCGGATTCGCCCCCTCGATCCGGCCGGCCACGAGGGCCGCGTCGGCGGGCGTCGCGTCGGCGGAGAGCGAG
>JBJTIE010000169.1:0-2527 GCA_046094845.1 Planctomycetaceae bacterium
TCGACGCCTGGTGCACCCGCACCATGCGCAGCCGGATCGGCCCGATGAAGAAGATCGCCTGGAGCCTGCGACGTCATCGGCACCTGATCCTCAACTGGTTCCGGGCTCGGGGCACGATCTCGTCGGGCGTCGTCGAGGGAGTCAACGGCAAAGCAAAACTGACCACCAGAAAAGCGTTCGGCTTCCGGACGCCGCAGGGCATCGAAATCGCACTCTTTCACGTGCTCGGGCGATTACCCGAGCCCGTGTTCACCCACAGATTCTGCTGAGGAGGCTTTTTTCTAGGCGTTTTAAGCAGCTGTGTTCACGTTGCCTGGTGTTTGTCGGCCGGCGGCACTCTTGAAGACCGTCCGCGATACAACAACACGGTCTGCTTCGACCCGTTCCCATTTCCAGCCGCGACCGAAGCCCAGCAACAAATAATTCGCGAACTCGGCGAGGCGCTCGACGCGCATCGCAAGAAGCAGCAGGCGGCGCATCCGGGGCTGACAATCACGGGGATGTACAACGTCCTCGAAAAGCTCCGCTCGGGCGAGCCGCTGACGGCCAAGGAAAAGACGATTCACGACGACGGCCTCGTGAGCGTCCTCAAGAAGATCCAAGACGACCTCGATGCCGCCGTGTTCGACGCCTACGGCTGGCCCGCCACGCTCTCCGACGACGAGATCCTGGAGCGGCTCGTGGCCCTGAACCATGAGCGGGCCGCCGAGGAAAAGCGCGGCCTCATCCGCTGGCTGCGGCCCGAGTTTCAAAACAAGGGGGGCAGCGGCGCCGTCCAGCAGGAGCTCGACGTCGTCGATGCCAGCGACGACGACGCTGACGATGCCGACACCGCAGCCGCCGAAAAGAAACCGCGCCGCGGCAGGGGGGCTGCAAAGAAGTCAGCGGGCAGGGCGGCACCGCCGGCGAAGGCGGCCAAGCAGGCCTGGCCCAAGGACCTCGCCGAGCAGACGCGGGCCGTTCGCACCGCGCTCGCAGCCGCGGACGGCATCGTGACGACCGCCGACGTGGCCCGACAGTTCAAGAACGCCAAGGTGCCGCGGGTCGAAGAAATCCTCGCCACCCTCGTAGCCCTCGGCCACGCCCGCCGCACCGACTCCGGCTACGCGTCCGCGTGATCAGCGACTTTCGAACTCGGACTTGTCGATACCCGACTGCCCGATGATCGCCCGAAGTGTTCCGCGCCTCAGTTCCGTATGGTCCGGCACGGGCACGGTGACCGTTGTGCCCGAATCAGCCTTCTGCATCACAATGTGGCTACCCCGCCGACGCACTTCGACAAACCCCTGGCCTTCGAGTATCCGGCAGGTCTCGGCGCCCGAGAGAACACGGAGCTTACCCAACCGCAACCTCCAACTGAGTCACATAGACCTCGCTGGATAGCCGGCGCGAGACTTCGTCCGGCGGCGCCGTCTCGAAGAAAAGTTCGAGTGCTTCCTGCAGATTGGCTCGAGCCTCCTCGACTGTGTCGCCCTGGCTACAGACGTCGAGCTGCGGACACAGCGCAACGAAGCCATCGTCCTCGGCTTGAATAATGGCTGTCAGATTTCGGATCATGCTATCGGACTCCTTATCTGAGGATTATCTCTCCCTGAGGGTATTGATGCCAACCGCGGTCGAATCGAGTCAGGTCGGCTGGCTGGCGTGGCCTGCCGCGATGCCCCTGGGTAGCATGAAAGCATGGCCACAGTGAACACGCCCATCTGGGCTCCGACGCCCGAGAAAATGCAGGCCGCCGTCGAGCGGCTCGTGGCGGTCGCGCAGCCGACGAAAATCATTCTCTTCGGGTCGCAGGCCCGCGGCGATGCCGACGACCGCAGCGACGTGGATCTCCTTGTGATCAAGCCGCACGTCGCCGACCGTTACGAGGAGATGGTTCGCCTCCACCGCTCTTTGAGGGGCCTGCTGCTGCCGGTCGATCTGCTCGTGGTGAGCGAACAGGAGTTTGAGAACCGAGTCAACCAGCCCGGGTCGGTTGAGCGTGCGGCGGGGCGGGAAGGACGCGTGCTGTATGGCAGCTGACGACCCTGACGTATTGATACGGAAAGCAAAGCAGGATGAGCTCGTGCTGGAGCGGCTTCTGGGCGACCAGGATGTGGATGACGACACGCTTGGATTTCACGCCCAGCAGGCTGCCGAAAAGTTGCTGAAGGCTGCGATGGCAATCCGGGGCTTGGATTACCCGCGCACGCACGACTTGGGCGCACTCATAGACATGCTTGCCAAAGGCGGCACGACACTGCCGGAGGACTTGGCTGATATCGACCTGCTCACACCGTTCGGGACCATTTTTCGTTACGACGAGGTTGTGGAGCGGGCGGGCCGAGATCGCCAGCAATGGCTTGGCTGGATCCGATCGCTGCGTTCACTCGTCACGGCAATGAAAAGCTGACGAAGCCTGCGGCTGCGGACGACGGTCGCGAACGAATACGCCGTGAGGGGCTGCCCGTGCCCCAGGAGCCGGCGTTGCTGACCAGCGCAGGCAGGATGCCGGAGCGCGGTCAGCATCGAGCGAGCGGAGGCATGG
>JBJTIE010000170.1:0-5355 GCA_046094845.1 Planctomycetaceae bacterium
ATCGAAAGGCCGCGGTCGACCTCGTCGAGCACCGTGGGCCGGGTGGGGCGGAGGAATTCCGTCTGCCACAGCACCCGGAGCTCGCCGTGGAGGGCGTCTTCGTGCGCCGTCCGCTCCCGGGGCAGAAGGTCGGTGCGGTCGAGTTCGCGAAGCGATCTCCGCATCCGGCGCAGTTTGGCACGGATCGACCGACGCTTGGCCTCGCTGGGGTGGGCGGTGAAGACGAGTTCGATCGCGAGCCGGTCGAGCATCCGCTGCACCTCGGCCGCGGGCACGCCAAGAGAACGGAATTCCGCGACGGCCGCGGCGAGAGACTCGCCGATCGGTGCCGGGGCCTGCGCCTGCTCCCGCTCCCGCAGCACCCGCACCCGCTGGCGGTCCTCGGCGATGTTCACGAGATCGAAGAACACGCCGAACGCGCGGGCCACGAGCTGGGCCCGGTCTTCCGTGAGCCCTTCGATGCGGGCGGCGAGCATACGTTCTGCGTCGTGGTTTCCGGCCCGGCGGTCGTGGGCGAGTTGGCGGATCTCCGCAACGAGCGCCAGGGCTTCGGGACCCGCAAGCCGCCGGAGCACGTCGCCGAGGAGGTCGTCGAGAAGGCGAACGTCACGGCGGAGCAGGTCGTCGGTGGCCACGAAAGCGGGTTCCGGAGGCGAGGATGGGCGGGGAGGGACTCCACGGCAGCATAGAAGCAGCATTATCCGCGCCAACCCAGCGCCCGCGACAAACCCGCGGATTGCGCGTCGCCGCCGGTGGCCGGCGGGCGAAAAAGAGGCAGCCGGTGCCTGCGAAGGCATCACTTCCTGATACGCTGCGCACCTGGTCGGAAGCCTGTCATGACTCATCGGAATCCTCGCATGCGAGCCAGTGAATCGGTCGTGCGCGTCGCCGTACCCGGTGATCGATCGCGGTTCGGTTCCGCCACGTTGGCGATGGCCTGCGTTGTCTTGGCGGGAGGCGGCATCGTCGCGCTGACGCGGCCCGGTGCGGCGATGAGACAGCCGGGGCAGGCGGCACCCGCGCCGGTCGCAACGCCGCCGACGCCCGTTGACAGGATTCGCGACATGCAGATCGCGGCCGAGGCGACAGGGAGCGCCGCGTGGGGGCACTGGGGCGATCAGCCCGGGAAATACGTCGCTTGGTCGAACCACTCCAACCGGCTCATTCCCGTGTACACGTTCGGCATGACGCTCGCAGGCGTGTCGGGCAGGAACAGTCCGTACCGCGATGTCGCGCGTCTCGAATCGCTCTACGGGCGGCTGCCCGCCCATGCGCTGAATCCGGCTGCGGAGTATTTCGATCAGACCGACGTCTATCACCTGCAGCTGGCCGCGGCCGATGCCGGCAAGAAGTACATCGTGCTCGTGGTCTTCGACGGCCTGGACTGGCAGACCACCCGCGCGGCTTCGATCGCCACGCTCGGCCGCGTGGCCTACGACGCGGGCCGCGGCACCGGCCTTGGCTTTCAGGACTACCGCGGTGCGCCGACCGATTTCGGATATTGCGTGACGAGCCCGGCCAACGACGGCACGAAGGTGGACGTCGATGCCCAGGCGGTGAAGAACCCCGGGGGCGAAACGCCTGGCGGCTACGATGCCGTCCGCGGCGGCGGCACGCCCTGGGATCAGCGGGTGAATCTCCGTTACCTCATCGGTCGCGACCGCGTGCATGCCGTGACCGACTCGGCCGCGTCGGCCACGTCGCTGTGCACTGGCCGCAAGACCTACAACGATGCGATCAACGTGGGGCCTGACGGCGGCCACCTGGAGCCGATCGCCCGCACGCTTCAGGCCCGCGGCTACGCCGTGGGCGCGGTGACGAGCGTGCCTGTGTCACATGCCACCCCGGCCTGTGCCTATGCCAACAACGTGAGCCGCGACGACTATCAAGACATCGCCCGCGACCTGCTCGGCGAGCGGTCCATCACGCACCGCGAGGCGGCGCTGCCGGGGCTCGACGTGCTGATCGGCGGTGGAGACGGCGTGCGGGTCGACAAGGAGGCCGACCAGGGGTGGAACTTCGAGCCTGGGCACAAGTACGTGGCCGACTCGACGCTCGCCGCGATCGATGCGGCCCGGGGCGGGAAGTATGTCGTGGCCCGGCGGACGGTGGGACAGCGTGGGGCCGACGTGCTCACTGCGGCGGCCCGCACCGCGATCGCGGGCCGACAGCGGCTCTTCGGCTTCTTCGGCGCGGCGGAGGGGCACTTGCCGTTTCGCACGGCCGATGGCGACTTCAATCCTGCGGCCGCGGTGGCCGATCCGGAGGCCGACCGGCTCCGAAAAAAATATGGCGGTGCGATTCACTACGCGCCGGCCGACATCCAGGAGAATCCGACGCTCGCCGAGATGACGACGACGGCGCTGGACGTGCTCGCGCCCCGCGGCCCGTTCTGGCTGATGGTGGAGGCTGGCGACGTCGATTGGGCCTCGCATGCCAACAACATCGACACGGCCATCGGCGCGGTGCAGAGCGGCGACGCCGCGTTTCGGGCGGTCGTGGACTGGATCGAGAATCGCGACGTCTGGGACGAGGCGGCCGTGATCGTGACGAGCGACCACGGGCACCTGTTCGTGCTCACCGACCCGGCGGCGTTTGGAACGTCCGTCGGTCGATGAGGGTGTGGATAGAAGCCCCCGGGCGCCAGCCGGGGCCGATCCGGGAAATCCTCACGCATCTGGGCGGCTCTCCCTCGGGCGAGGGCGAGAGTGTGGTGGTACGATCGTAGAACGGTGCAACGAATCGGAAGAGCCCGCAACCACAGCCGGATCCAGTCCGGCAATCGCCGGCCGTTGTTTCCGACCTGCGGAATGGCGATGTCCTTCGGTCGATAGCCATTGAGTGGTCGTACACGAATGAGAAAAGCACAGACGTTCCTCACTATCTCCGGCCTGGTGGTAGCCGCCGCGCTGGGAATAGCCGGGCTCGCGGGTGCGGATGACGCACTGCGAGAGATCAACACCCGCGTGAACACGTTGCACGTCAGCGGGGCCCCCCAAGCCGAACCGCTGGCGAGACAGGCCGTGAAGATAGCCGAGCGCAGGTTTGGCGACGGTGCTATCGAGACGGCGGAACCGATGAACAATCTCGCCGTGATCTATTTGGCACAGCGAAGGTATGCGGAGGCCAAGCCGCTTTTCGAGCGGGCTCTCGTCGTTTACGAGCGTTGGCATGGACCCGACCACCTCGAGACGGCTGCGGCCTTGGAAAGTCTCGCGACGCTGCATGCCTATCAGGAGCAGTACGCCGTGGCAGGGCCGCTGTACGAGCGATGTCTCGCTATCCGTGAAAAACAACTTGACCCCGGGCATCCGCTGTTGATCCAGAGCATCAACGAGGTCGCGGTTGCCCATGCCAGCCTTGGCCGGTTTGCCGAGGCGGAACAATGTTACCGGCGTTCGCTCGCCATCGCCGAGAAGGCGTTTGGGCCGGACCATCCGGATGTGGCCGTCGGATACTCCTATCTCGGCACGCTGTACTCCAACCAAGGGCGTCTGCCGGAAGCGGAGCCGTTGTACGAGCGGGCGCTGGCCATCTTCGATCGAGGCGGTGCACGAGACCATCCCGCGGCGATCGAGTGTGCTGTCACGCTTGCCAGGGTTTCATTCGGACTGGGGCACTACGATCGCGCGGAGGTGCTCTGTCAACGCAACGTGGCCGCCCATGAGCGATCGTTCGGTCCCGAACACCCGGCCACCGCGGAAAGCCTGGGTGCGCTCGCCGAGGTGCACCGGCGTCAGGGCCGGTTCGCCGAGGCGGAGCCAATCCTGAAGAGCCTCCTCAGCAGAATCTGTGGGTGAACACGGGCTCGGGTAATCGCCCGAGCACGTGAAAGAGTGCGATTTCGATGCCCTGCGGCGTCCGGAAGCCGAACGCTTTTCTGGTGGTCAGTTTTGCTTTGCCGTTGAATCCCTCGACGACGCCCGACGAGATCGTGCCCCGAGCCCGGAACCAGTTGAGGATCAGGTGCCGATGACGTCGCAGGCTCCAGGCGATCTTCTTCATCGGGCCGATCCGGCTGCGCATGGTGCGGGTGCACCAGGCGTCGAGGAACCTCATCGCCCACTCCGGGCTCGTGTACTCCCAGAATCGCTGGAAGTCCTCGCGGAGCAGATGCGCCCGGACGCTCTTGAGGTTGTACTGCAGGATATCCTTGAGCCTGACCTCCTGATGCTCCGTGAGGTTCTCCGGTCGCTTGAGCAGGCACCAGCGGGCTTTCGTGAGGATCGGCTCGTAGCCATCCCGCCGCAGCTGGACGACCTCGGCCCGCCTGACCTCGTCGAGGGCCATGTTCATGTTCCGCATGATGTGGAAGCGGTCGAGGACGTGGAGGGCGGCCGGGATCTGCTCCGCGATCACGTTGAGGTAAGGCTTCCACATGTCGCTGCAGACGAAGCGGATGCCCGCCCTTACCTCGGCAGTGAGCGAGGTGAAGAAGCCCCGCAGGCTCTGCTCGGTCCGCTCCTGGGCCACCCAGAGCAGCCGCTTCATTCCGTCGATCTGGTAGACGAGCGTGAGGTAGGTGTGGCCGCTGCGCCACTGGATCTCATCGACGCCAATGGCCTCGATCCCCGAGAGATCCCGATGGGCGAGGCCCCATTCGACCGCGTGTTTTACGGAACGAAACACGTTGTCCCAGGTCGTACTGAAGGCATCGGCCGTCTCCTGCCACGAGAGCCGCTTGGCCCAGCGGGCCAGGAACCAGCGGTAACTGGTCGTGAGATGCTCCTTGCCCTCGCCCCACGGCACCCGCTCGACGATCACGCCGCACGTCGGGCAATCGACCCGTCGCATCGCGTAGATGAAGAACACCGCGATGTTCCAGAGCGGCACGAACTGGAACCGTCGCGGCGCAAGCCGGTCGTACCCCGGCCGCTTCTCGCCGCATCCCGAGCAGATCGCGCGACTGTTGGCCCGCGGCTCGATCTCGACCTCGAGTTCTGGTTCGACCAGGCCGTCCACGAAGCGGACCTGCTTGTAGACGAAACACTTGTGCCGCTCGACGCGGTTGAGAATACTCTTGAGATGCATCCTGCGGTGGCTCCGGCAAAGGGGCTGACTAAGCAACCGCATCTTTACCGCACGACGCCGCAGTATGCTTATTTCTCTCCATGGCCCGCCCGGCAGGGCGGTGCTTCCCGGCGGCGGAACGCCGCCGCATGCCGACTGCCGCCCCACAGCGGCGGGCCGCATCAGGCCGCTCGGACGCCGATCCCGTGCCCGAGATCGCAAGTGACTCGGCACGCCGATGGCTTGCCGCACTCGGCAGCGGCGACCCGGCTACCTGCCCGTCGCGGAGCTCGCGCCGCGGCGTATTCCGAACCCGTTGTTACCCACAGATTCTGCTGAAGACCC
>JBJTIE010000171.1:0-4797 GCA_046094845.1 Planctomycetaceae bacterium
GGTTGGAGGTGTGAAGGCCGAGGGGCCGGGCTATTCGAGTGGAGGTCGGCAGACCTGCAGTGCAGTAGCTCGGGCCTGTGGTGCGTTGCCCGTGGGCCACATGCGGAGCATGTGGACTACGGCGCCGAGCCGCGAGTTCCCTTACTCGTCGAACGGACGGCGGGGTTCGCGGGGCTGCTCGTCGGTGGACTGGGCCTCGCCGGCCGCCGGACCTGGGGCCGCGTCGAGCGTCGCCTCCTCGAGTTTCTGCCGCTCACGCCACGGCTTCTCCGCCGTGTAGCTGGCGAGCTCGCCCTTGAGCTGCTCCTTCACCTGCTCGGAATCGGCGCTCGCATCGACCGCCTTCTGGCTGAATTCGCGGGCCTTCGCGAAATCACCCGACTCGGCGTAGCCCGCCGCCAGCGTGCTGATGATGTGAGCCTCCTTCCACTCCGTGAGCTCGCACGCCTTTCGCGCCAACTCGATCGCCCGTGTGCCGTTGCGGATCGCATCGTCGGGCGACGTGGCCAGCAACCAGGCAAGATTGTTGAGCACACCCGTATCCCCGGGCTTGAGCCCATGGGCCTTTTCCAGATCCTCGAGCGCCGCCCGATGGTCGCCGATCGAGATCGCGGCGTCGCTGCGGCCGCGGCGGCTGGCGAAATGCTCCTCGTCGATCTCCAGGGCACGAGTGAACCGGCGGATCGCCTCTCGCGGCTGCTTGGCGGCCAGGTAGAGCATGCCCAGCTGACTGACGACCACGGCGTCGTCGGCATTCCGCGCCGCAAGCCGCCGGAAATCCCGGATCGCGCTCGCGTAATCGTCGCGCTCCGCCGCGATCAACCCGCGCAGCTCAAGGGCTGACGTGTTGTCCGGATCGTCGGAGAGCACCGTTTCGATGTCCGCCAACGCCTTCTCGGAATCGCCCGCCTGCTGGTGGATCCGGGCCCGGAGCACGAGGGCCGCAGGATTCCCCGGATCCAACTCGAGCGCACGATCGATGTCGGCGATCGCCTCGGGGTATTTCTCCTCCACGGCGAGCAGCCGGGATCGCTGCAGCAGCGGGCTGCTCGAATCGGGTTCGAGCTCGATCGCCCGGTCGAAGGCCCGCTTCGCCTCCTCCTGCTTGTCGCCCATCATGCAGGCCATGCCGAGGGCCTCGTGCAGCGCCCCGTCGTCCGGCTTCTCCTCGACGGCCACCAGCAGATCCTCGCGGGCCCGTTCGAACTTGTCTTCCATCAGGAAATGGAGGCCTCGCGTGCGACGAATCTCGACGTCGCGGGGGGCGAATTCGATCGCCTTCGCGTAGTGTTCCTCCTGCTTCGCCGTATCGTCTTCCTCGAGGCCGGCCAGCACGATGTGGGCCTTGGCCATCTGGAGGCGATCGTCGCCGAGCAGGTCGAGCGCCTTCTCGGCGGACTTCCTGGCCCGTTCGTGGTCGCCCCGCGGGAGCGATTCGAGGCGGGCGATCATCAGATGCGCCTGTCCGAGCTGCGGATCCCGCTCGACCACCTCGCCGAGATCGCGGAGGGCGAACGCCCTCATCCGCGGCCACTGCGGGTTGGGGGGCACGGCGTCGTAGATCGCATCGACGAGCATGCCGGCGCGGTCCACGAGCGTGCCGGTGTAGAGGTCGTCGGCGAATGTCTTCGACTCGGCGTCGAGGCCGAGCTCGACCGCCTTCTTGCAGTGCTCGAGCACGCGGTCGTAGTCGTCGAGGTCGTCGGCCCCGAGCTTGGCGTCGATCGCCTTGTCGAGCTCTGCCTGGCCCGGCGACTCGGCGGACTGCTCCGGCTTTTCCTCGGCCCGCACCGCGCCGGCAGCGAGCACGAGACACACGATCAACGCCAGGAAACTCATTCCCAGGAAGCCCCCGGCGGTAGCCTGGAGATCTGCATCACGTCGTCGCACCATCGCACTCCGCCTTCGTTCGATCGGAACCCTCGGATACCAACTGCAAAGTATGCGACAGAACCAGCGAAACATGCCACTGCATTCACAGCGGCGCGGGCAGGTCGCGGCGGGCGAAGATCACCGCCCCGATCATGTAGGCGACCAGCCCGATGCCGAGCAGCAGGCCGTCGTAGCGGGCCAGCAGCAGCCAGGCATCCGGACCGCCGCCCACGAGCCGCTGCGGCTCGTAGGCGTTGAAGACCGACAGGTAGCCCACCCAGGCCAGCGATTGGCTCATGCGGCCCACGAGCTTCGCCAGGATGGAAAACACGTAGAAGCCGCAGAGGATGCCGATCGTTCGCCAGCGGTGGCTGTCGGCCGCCGAGACGCAGGCCGTGATTCCCGCCATGCAGACCATCAGGCCGAAGACGTTGGCCGCCGCAGGCGCGAAGCGAGCGGGGTCCACCTGGCCGGCCCAGGGGCCGAAGGTGATGGCCGAATACACGCCGCCGAGCAGGACGCCCACCAGGACTGCCGCCGCCAGCGTGGTGGCGAGCGCCTGCGTGACGAACACGGCCACCCGGCTGACCGGCGCCGCCAGCACCATCTCCATCGTGCCCCGCTCCAGCTGCCCCGACACGGCGTCGCTGCCACGGGTGATCCCCCAGACGGTGGCGGCGAGCACCACCACCGGATCGACGAACGCGAGGGCCACGCGACCGACATGGGTGGCCACCTCCGAGAACGGCACGCCCGACAGCTTCTGCCACTCCGGCGGGATCGCCCGCAACAGCACGTCCTGAAAGGCCGACATCTGGATCTGCGCCGAGAGCGTGATGTAGATCCAGGGAAACACGGCCCACAGCGCCGCCAGCGAGAGCACCAGCACCCGCTGGTCGCCCCAGGTCCGCTTCCAGATCGCGGTGTTGAAGATCATGGTGTGCCTGTTGGGGCGCGGTGAAAGCGGTCGTAGACCGCACCGAGGCCGACCGGCTCGACCTGCATCTCCTCCAGCGGCAGCGTGGCCAGCCAGCCGAGCAGCGGCGCGAGCGAGTCGGCCGCCTCCAGCACGACCGTGCTCCCCGCATGCTCCGCCACCGTCACGTGTCCTGCCACCGCGGCCGGCACCCCGGCGAACGGGCCCGCGAGCCGGGCCCTGATCCGATGGCTCCGCCGGAGATCGTGAATCGACTGCTCGTGCACGAGCCGGCCCGCCCGGAGGATCGCCACGCGGTCGCACGTCGTCTCCACTTCGGAGAGCACGTGCGACGAGAAGATCACCGTGCGGCCCGCCGCCCGGGACTCGAGCACGAGGTCGAGCACTTCCGCCCGGGCCGTCGGATCGAGGTTGGCCGTGGGCTCGTCGAGGATCACCAGCGGCGCCTCGGTGGCGAGCACGACGGCGAGCGCCAACTTCTGCCGCATGCCCGTGCTCATGCGGGCCACCTGCCGCGAGCAATCGAGGCCGAGCCGGTCGGCGATCGCCGCCGCCTGCCCGCGACTGCACGACCGCCGCAGGCCGGCGAAAAAATCGAGCACGCCGTGGCCGTTCATGCGGCGGAAGAGCCGGGCCTCGCCGGGCAGATAGGTGGTCTGCTCCCGCACCCGCAGCGACTGCGTGACGCAGTCGAAGCCCGCGACGGTGGCCGTGCCGCTCGTGGGAGTGATGAAGCCGAGGAGCGTGCGCAGGAACGTGGTCTTGCCGGCGCCGTTGGGCCCGAGCAGGCCGAAGACCTCCCCGGCGGCGACGCCCAGCGAACAGCCGTCGAGCGCGGTGAAGCTGCCGTAGCGTTTCGTGAGCTGGTCGGCGCGAACGAGCATGTGGGGCGTGGCTTTCAGGAGACGTGCCGCCAGAGATAGTAGGCCGCCAGGGCGAATCCGAGGATGGCCACGAATCGCCGCACGGCGGCGGCCGGCAGCCGTCGGGCGATCATCGATCCCGACAGGCTGCCCGCCATCGCCGCGACGGCCATCACCGCCGCGAGGGGCCACGAGACGTCGTGGGCCCCGGCGAGCGAGCCGGCCGCGAACGTGGCCGCCGCCACGCCGTTGATGACCGTGCCGAGCACGTTCTTCACGCCATTGAGCTTGTGGATGTCGCCCAGGCCGAGCAGGCCGAGCACGGCCAGCATCAGAATGCCGATGCCGGCCCCGAAATAGCCGCCGTAGATCGCCACCGCGAACTGCAGCAGGCAGGCGGGCAGGAGCCGTTGTGTCGTGTAGGCCCGTTGCTCCGCAACGGGCTGCCCGTCACGGAGTGACGAGGCTTCGGGGAGTGACCGGCCGACGCGGGGCTGCACGCTGAACAGGATCGCGGCCGTGAGGATCAGCCACGGCACGGCCGCCTCGAACCATGCGGGGGGCAGCCGCAGCACGAGCAGCGTGCCCACGATCGCCCCCGCCACGCTCGGCAGGATCATCCACCGCACCCAGGCCGGCTGGTGCGTTCGCTCACCTCGATAGGCCCACGCCGCCACCGCCGAGGCGGGCCAGAGGCCGATCGTGCTCGTCGCATTGGCCACGACCATGCGGCCAGGATCAGGGGGCAGGATCGCCGCGAGCACGGGAAACGTGAGGATCGTGCCGCCACCGGCCACGGAATTCACCGCGCCGGCCACCGCCGACGCGACGGCCAGCAGGGCCACTCCAGGCAGGCTCACAGGCAGCAGGGTGTCGTTCATGCCACGTGGTTCTACCCCACCGCTCCGACTACCGCTCCGCGGCGCAGTCGAGCAGCAGGTAGCCCGCCCAGAAAAATGGATGCCGGGCGTCGGTGAGCACCGCCTCGCCCGGTGGCGGGTTGGGGGCCGCACCACGACCGACCTGATGCTGGAGTTTGTGCGGGATGCCTCGCTCGCGGCGGCCGACGCCCCGCCGCCGGCGGCGTCGGCAAGCTGGCGGCGGGCCGTGGACGTGGTGACGGCG
>JBJTIE010000172.1:0-19845 GCA_046094845.1 Planctomycetaceae bacterium
CGTGGGGGTCGGCTCGTCGGGCTGGGCGGCGGGTTCGGTGGGGGCAGGAGCGAGCAACGCAGCATCCGCATCCGCCTCGACATCTTCGAAGAGGTTTGAATTCACCGGCGGTGCAGGAGGCTCGACGGCAGCCACGATCGGGGCCGGTTCGGGTGTGGGCTCTGCCTCCACCACCGGCTCCGCGGGGGCGGGCTCGATCGCCACCGCCGGCGCCACATCCCGCTCGGTGTCAGTGGCCGGCTGCAGGTGCGGCACGACCGGAGCGACGGCGGCACCGGTATCGGCGGGAGGCTGCTGGGGCACGATCGGTTCAGCTGGCGTCGGGATCGGTTCGACGGCAGCGATCGGCTCGGACGGCTGCTCCGGAGCCACGGCTTCCGCACTCACCGCGGTCGGGCCCGGAGCCCCCTCCTCGCAGCAGGCGGAATCGTGAACCATCACCTCCTGACACACCACCTCCTGACACGCCGGCCACGTCACCACCGGCGGACATGCCGGCCGCCCGCAGCCGCGGGCAGCATGCGCGCGGCGGAGGTACCAGCAGGCCTTCGCCGTATCGACCGACAGCGAACAGGCGATCGCACCGATCAGCAGGCAGTGAAACCAGCGACGCACAGGGCACCTCGGAAGGCGGGGACGGACAAGTCTGCCACGAAAAACAGGCGGCGGTCGCCGCGAGCCTTCGGGGGATTCCCCGATGCTACTTGCCGGAAAATGCCGCCGCAAACGCCGGCGCCCCGCGAAAAAGAGCAGGGCCGCGGAAGCATATGCCACCGCGGCCCTGCCGTGGATCGAACCTGTCAACCGCCTGCGAACGGGGTAGTTCACTGCGAGAATGATGCGGACCGGGCCGAAGGCACTGGGCCTCGGGCTTTCAGGGGATCCGGATCATCGCGATGGGGTTGGCACCTCCGACGGAACGCGGCGACAGGTCGAATGTGATGCCAGTAGCTTCGGCCGCCACCTGGCACCACCTCCATCCCGTCAGCCGCCGCCTCCTACAACCGTCACGGCCGACACCGAGTCAGCTGCACCCCATGCTGTTTCCACAGTTGTGGCACAGGTAGCAGTTGCCGTTGCGAACCGTGATCGAGCCGCAATTGTCGCACGCCGGCGCGTCGATCTGGAACTTGGCGAACTGGGTCTGCCGATCGGCCACGCTCGCCGTGGGGTCGACCGCCATCTTGAGCCCTGCCCGCTCCAGGAGCGTCGCCGTCGCAGCTTTCGTGGGCACGGCCTTCGCCGTCGCCGCGGCTGCCTGGCCGTTTCCGCCGGCCGGATGCTTGCCCCGACCACCCGTCAGCTCGCCGTTCGTCTTGGCCTTTCCTTGGCCATCGGCCAGCCCGCTCGCCGTCGTGGCGGCGGGCTTACGCTCTGTTTCCGTGTCGCCCCCGGCAGCGGCCTCCCCGCCGCTGCTCTCGCCACCGTAGCCCCCGGGCCGGTTGGCCTCGCGGTAGCCGGGAATGAACTCGGTGCCCATCCAACGGAAGAGGTAGTCCACGAGGCTCTTCGCGACCGGAATGTCGGGGTTCTTCGTATAGCCCCACGGCTCGAACCGGGTGTGGGAGAACTTCTTCACATACACCTCGAGCGGCACGCCGTACTGGAGGCTCATCGACACCGCGGTGCCGAAGGCGTCCATCAGGCCACCGATCGTGCTGCCCTCCTTCGCCATCGTGATGAAGAGCTCGCCCGGCCGGCCGTCATCGTAAAGGCCCACGGTGATGTAGCCCTCGTGACCGCCCACGTTGAACTTGTGCGTCACGCTGCGCCGGGTGTCGGGAAGCCGTTCCCGGCGGGGAGCCGCCGTCACCTTGGCCGCGGTCTTGTCGGCCTCCGTGCTCGTGTTGAGCGGCTGGCTTTCCTTGGAGCCGTCGCGGTAGATGGCGAGGGCCTTCAGGCCCATCCGCCAGCCCTCCATGTAGGCGCCGGCGATGTCTTCGGGCGTCGTCTCCCGAGGCATGTTGACCGTCTTCGAGATCGCACCCGAGATGAAGGGCTGGGCGGCCGCCATCATCTTCACGTGCGCCTCCCAGGCGATGCTCCGCTTGCCGAGCCGGGGCTTGAACGCGCAGTCGAAGACGGCCAGGTGCTGGTCCTTGAGCCCCGGCGCGCCCTCGATCGTGTCGTTCTTGTCGATGAAGGAGAGCACGCCTTCCACCGCCGGCTCGTCATACCCGAGCGTCCGCAGCGCCAGCGGCACCGTCTGGTTGACGATCTTCAGCATGCCGCCGCCGGCCAGCTGCTTGTACTTCACGAGAGCGATGTCCGGCTCGATGCCCGTCGTGTCGCAGTCCATCAGAAAGCTGATCGTGCCCGTCGGAGCGAGCACCGTCGCCTGGGCGTTGCGGTAGCCGTTCCGCCGGCCGCCCGCCAGCACGTCGTCCCAGATCTTCCGGGCCGCGTCATGCAGGTAGGCGGGGCACGACGGGTGGATCTTCTCGACGGCGTCGCGGTGCATCTGCATCACGCCCAGCATCGGCTCACGATTGATCGCGAAGCCCTCGAACGGCCCCACGGCGCCGGCCATCTCGGCGCTCGTGCGGTTGGCGGTGCCGTGCAGGATCGCGGTGAGCGCCCCGCAGAGCCCGCGGCCATCGTCACTGTCGTAGGCAAGGCCGTCGGCCATGAGCAGGCTGCCCAGGTTCGAGTAGCCCAGACCCAGCGGCCGGAACATGTGGCTGTTGCGGGCGATCTTCGCCGTCGGGTAGCTGGCGTGATCGACCAGGATTTCCTGGGCGACGAAGAAGATCCGGCAGGCGGCCGCAAACCGCTCGACGTCGAAGTGGCCGTCGGGCTTGCGAAACTTCATCAGGTTGATGCTGGCGAGGTTGCAGGCCGTGTCATCCAGGAACATGTACTCGGAGCACGGATTCGACGCATTGATCCGGCCGGAGTTGGGGCAGGTGTGCCAGCGGTTGATCGTGGTGTCGTACTGCACGCCCGGATCACCGCATTGCCAGGCACACTCGGCCATCCGGTGCATCACCTCGCGGGCCTTGTAGCTCGGGCCGGCCTTCGTCGAGTCGGTGACCCAGCGGGTGGTCCAGGTGTCGTCGCGGTCGACGGCCTCCATGAAATCATCGGTGAGGCGGACCGACAGGTTGGCGTTCTGGAACAGGATCGAGCTGTAGGCTTCGCCGTTGAAGTTGGAGTCGTAGCCCCCCTTCTCGATCAGGATCCGCGCCTTCTTCTCTTCCTTGCTCTTGCACTCGATGAATTCCATGATATCGGGATGGAACACCTTGAGTGACTGCATCTTGGCGGCGCGGCGGGTCTTGCCGCCGCTCTTCACCACCGCGGCCACCTGATCGTAGACCCGCATGAAGGAGAGCGGGCCCGACGGCTTGCCGCCGCCGGCGAGCTTTTCCCGCTGGCTGCGGAGGGTGGAAAGGTCGGTGCCGGTGCCGGAGCCGAACTTGAAGAGCATGGCCTCGCTGCGGGCGAGATCCATGATGTCTTCCATCGTGTCCTTCACGCTCTGGATGAAGCAGGCGCTGCCCTGCGGATACTCGTAGGGGTTGTCGGGCATGACGACATCCCGCCTCGCCTCGTCCCACCGCCAGTTGCACGGCGCGCCTTTGACGCCGTACTGGTTGTAGAGCCCCACGTTGAACCAGACCGGCGAGTTGAAGGCGCCGTGCTGATGGACACACAGCCAGGCGAGGTCGCGGTAGAAGTTCTCGCCGTCCTGCTTCGACTTGAAGTAGCCGTCCTTGATGCCCCAGTCGGCGATCGTGCGGGCGACCCGGTGCACGAGTTGCTTCACCGAGTGCTCCCGCTCCGGCGTGTGAATCTCGCCGTAGAAGTACTTGCTCACGACCACGTTGGTGGCCAACTGGCTCCAGGCAGCCGGGATCTCACAGGCCGGCTGCTCGAAGAGCACCTTGCCGTCCTCCCCCTTGATCGCCGCCGTTCGGAGTTCCCATTCGGTGGTGTCGAAGGGGCTGTCGACGTCGGTCGGACAGAAGGTGGGGTGAATTTCGAGGGCCGTCCGCGGAGCGGAGGGGGCCGCCCGGGTTGGATCGGTCGCGGCAGCGGTGGTGCCGGCGAGCGTCGCGGATGGTTCGAAATTCGCCATAGGTCTGTGCTCCTTGCTGGGGGCTGGGCTCGTGGGGCTCGAAACAACGGTCCCCTGGGGGGTGGCGACCGGCCATCAAAGTATACTTGCGTATAGCATCTGCTCAACTCTCATCGGGTCGACGACGGGCTGGCGATGAATCGTTCAGCCGGGCGCGACGGGGAATCAAACGCGAAGTCGAGAAAGCAGTTCCGTCTGCGAGCTATCGCAAGATATTGTGGCCGGCCACTACCGGACCCCTTCCTGTGGGCCGGGGCGTGAATGTAGCGAGCCCGGTTGGGGCGTCAAGTGTCGCCCCGACTGGCGACCAAATAGCCGGGGGAAACGCCTGTCCGGCCGCCACGAACGGCCGCCGGGACTGATGGCAGCAACAACCCGCGAGAGGGGGTATGCCGCAGCCGACTCGCCCGGCGGGTCGGAGCCTGCGACAATGCCAGCATCGGAGGCCTGCCCGGACAAAGTGCCGGCAGGTTCGGCAGCGCGGACGCCGACTGTCGCCTGCCCCCTGCTTTCCTCCCCTGTTTTCCTGGAGATCAGCCTCATGCCCCCCTTCCTTCCCGCGCGTCCGCTCGACGGCATCCGCATCCTCGCCCTCGTGGGAGAGGAATACGAGGACCTCGAACTCTGGTATCCGAAACTTCGCCTCGAGGAGGCGGGTGCCCACGTGACCGTGGCCGGCTCAATGCAGGGCCGAACATACTCCGGAAAACACGGCTATCCCAGCACGAGCGATGCGGCGATCAGCGACATGGAGGCCGCCGATTTCCATGGCATCCTGCTTCCGGGCGGCTGGATGCCCGACAAGCTCCGCCGCGACGAAAAGGTGCTCGATCTCGTCCGCGAGTTCGCCGCCCACGGCAAACTCGTCGCCGCCATTTGCCACGGTGGCTGGATTCCGATTTCAGCGGGTGTCTATCGGGGGGTTCGCGTGACCGGCAGCCCGGGGATCAAGGACGATCTCATGAATGCCGGCGCGATCTGGGAGGACACGCAGGTCGTCGTCGACCGCCATTTCGTCTCGAGCCGCAAGCCGGCCGACCTCCCGGCGTTCATGGCGGCGATCGTGGAGCTTCTGGCGGCCGTGCCGGTGCCGTGAGGCCGCGCCACGGTGCTACACTCGAGGCCATGGCCGCCTCCCCGCCACCACCGCTCGATGCCGCCAAAGCCCGCCTCCGCGAGGCGGGCCTGCGGTGCACGGCCGCCCGGCTGGCGGTGCTGGCTCACATCATGGAGGCGACCGGGCCCAAAACCCACGCGGAGGTGTCGGACTCACTCACCGACCGGGGCTTCGATCGGGCGACGATCTATCGCAACCTGACCGAACTCACCGAGGCCTCGATCCTCTCCCGCGTCGAGCTCGGGGACCATGTCTGGCGATTCGAGCTGCGACGCGGAGGCGGCCATGGCCAGGACCATCCGCATTTCGTGTGCACGACCTGCGGCGAGGTGTCGTGCCTCGACGACGTGAACGTGGCGATCACGCCCAAACCGGCAGCCACGCCGAAGTCGAAGTCGAAACCCAGGCGCGGCGGGCCGAGCATCGGCCATGTGACCGAAGTGCTCCTCAAGGGCCGCTGCGACAACTGCGAGTGAGGCTAGTACCACACGCCCGCACGCACGAGGAACGTGTCGCTCGGGCGGTAGTCGGCCGTGTCGGTCACGTAATATTCCACCAGCCGACCGGTCACCCAGCCGGCTTCGAGCCGCCAGCTCACGCCGAGATCGGCCGGTTTTCGCTCCCAGCCGGCGAGCAGTCGGTAGTCGTGGTAGACGACCACGTCGTCGAACCCGCTCTCGCGCCGGACGGCCCACTGGTTGCCGCCGAACTCGCCGGCAAGATAGAGCCACTGGGCGGCCCGGTCGTCGGCCGCCCCCCGCCAGGCGAGCCGCGGCCGCGGGAAGATCAGCTCGAAGCGCCGGTCGTCGGCGGGCGTCCAGAGCAGGCCGCCGGCGGGCAGGATGTTGACGTCGCGGCGATCCAGATAGATGACGCCCGCCACGACGCGGAGATTCTCGTCGGCCTCGTAGGCGGCGAACCCATGGCCGGTGATCCTGAAGGCCTGCGCCGTGTCGTTGACGAAATCGCTGTACCAGCCCGGCGCGACGGCGAGATCGACGCCGAAGCGGTCGCCGACCTTCGTGAGCCAGCGGGCCTGCAGCCAGGCGTCGTAGAGCTGCGCGGGAAGCCCCGGGTCGGTCGGACCCGACACCTCGTCGACGAAGCTCGTGCCGAAGCCGGGCGTGAGCAACAGCGGCGAGTTCACCGTCGGCGCCGGCAGCCCGATCGTGAGGCTCGTGTCGAGCGTCAGGAGCCCCAGGCCGGCGTTCCCCAGCCGCGGCAATTCCGTGAGCGTGACGATGGCCTGCTGCAGCGGGCCGGGCTTCGCCCCCGGCGGCAGCTTTCGTCCCGCCGGGGGGTCGAACTCCTGTCGCGGCTGACCGGGCGGAGCGACGTCATCGGGCAGGAGCGGCTCGGTGAGATCCTGGGGGTCGCCGAGCGCGGCCAGGCGGATGCGACTGAAGACGTCGCGATCGACCGGCGGCAGCGGCTCGACGCCGCCTGCCATCGCCACGGCCGTCACCGTGACCGTCCCCGACACCACGAGCGTCACGAGCGCCGGGCGGAAGCCCGGGGATTCCGCGCGGCGGCCGAGACCGGAGACCATCTTCAGGAAGCCCCCGCGCCGCCGTTCAGTACCCGAGCCCCAGCCGCAGCATCAGCGTGTCGTCGAGATCCTGCCGCCGCGGCTGGCCCACCACGAAGAACAATTGGCGGGCGAACACGTACCCCACTTCGAAGTTGCCCGTCAGCCCCGTCTGCGTGGTCGGCACGGCCTCCACGCCCAGCGCGATGCGGATGTCGTTGTAGTCGAACGGCGAAATGGCGCCGGTGTCGCGGCGAAACGTCCAGGCCCCGCCGCCGTACTCGCCATAGAGATAGCCCCACCACGACCGCCTGGGCCCGGTGGCGAACTTTTTCGCCAGCTTCGGCGCGGGAAAGAAGATGTCGTACCGCGAGTCGGCGTCGGGCGTCCAGGTGAGGCCCACCGCCGGCAGGAGCTTGATGTCGTTGCGATCGATGTAGACGATGCCCGCCTTGCCCTGCATCGTGGGCGTGAGCCGCAGCGTGCCGATGGCACGCCCCATGATGCGCCAGCTGTCGGTGACGAACACGTTCCAGTTGGTGTAGATGCCGGTACGGATCCCGAGCTCGGCGCCGAACAGCGGCGTGAATTGCGGGTTCCACGCCGCATCGATGAACACGTCGTAGGTGTTGGGGGGCAGATCCGCGAGCATGGTGGCCGTGGTCTGGGGACCGTCCCAGAGCTGCAGGCCGAAGCCGGGCGTGAGCAGCAGCGGCGCATGGTTGAGGTTCGCCGGCGAGTTGTGGAAGAACGGCAGCGCGAACGTGGCCGTGGTGTCGAGCTCGTTCACGCCGACGCTCGTGCCATCGCCGTCACCGAAGAGATACGCCCAACTGCCCCGGGCTCCCTGATAGACGTGCATCGTCTGGGCATATGCCTGCTGAAACTGCGTCGGCCCCTGCGGCGGCGGCGGATACGGCGACGCCAGCTGCCCCGTGCCTTGCGTCGGCACGAGCGATGGCGCGGCGGTCGAATAGCCCGGATAGCCCGGCTGACCCGAGATCGCCGATGGCGCCCATGTCGATGGCGGCGCGACGTTCGCGGGAAAGAGCTGCGCCGGCTGGGCGGCGTAGGGATCCCATGTGCCCGGCGGGGGGGGCAGCGACACGCCTGGAGGGGGCGCCTGGGCGATCCGGTCGAGCGACGAGGCGGCCGGCGGCGGCAGCGACACCGTCTGACCGGCCGCCGATCCGGCCGTGGCCAGGGCCACGACGATCGCCGGCATCGACGGAAATGAAGGCCGCATGGCGGGCACGCTCCGGCTCATCCAACTCGGCTGCTGCAGGGGGACCAGGCGGCGGGGGGTACCGCGCCGCAGCCGGCAGGGTCAAGATCGGGGCGGCGCCAGGACCATCTCATGTCTACCCCCTCACCGCAGCTTGCCTCGCACGCCGAGCCTCTGGATGCCGCCGCGCTGGCCGCGGCGGGCTATGTCGCCGTCGTGCACCTCCCCGAGGCCGACTCGACGATGGTGGAGGCGCGGCGGCTGGCCGCCGATCCGGCGCGGCGGCTGCCGGCGGTCGTGATCGCCGACCGGCAGACGAGCGGCCGCGGCCGCCGCGGCGCGGGCTGGTGGCAGGCCGACGGAAGCCTCGCCGCGAGCGTCGTCGTCGATGGGCAGGCAGTCGGGCTGAACGCGACCAGCCCCCGGCCAGCCTGGTCGCTCGCCTGCGGCATCGCGCTCGCCGAGACGATCCGCGCGCACGAGACAGCCATCGATGTGCGGATCAAATGGCCGAACGACCTCGAGGTGGCAGGCCGCAAGCTCGCCGGCATCATCGTCGAGTCCGATAGCGGCGGCGGCACGATCTTCGGCATCGGCGTCAACACGGCCGGCTCGGCGCAGGCCGCCCCAGCTGGGCTCCGCGAACGCATCATCACGCTTCCCGACCTCGTGGGCCGGCCGCTCTCCCGCACGCATCTCCTCGCCGGTTTCCTGCCGCGGCTCCGGCAGTTGCTCCGGGCGATGGATGCCGACCCCGGCACGCTCGCGGCCCGCTATGTGCCGCTCTGCGGCCTCGCCGGACGAACACTGCTGCTCCATGTCGGCGCGGAGCAGCACGCCGGCATCTGCCGCGGCATCGCGGCCGACGGCAGCCTCGTCATCGACACGCCCGCCGGCCGCCGCTCGTTCGCCTCGGGCAGCCTCACGCCCCCGGGCAGTGAATGGCGGCCCTGAACCGACATCGTCATCGCCGCAGGGCGACGACGCAGAGTTCGCGGCCGCCCGTCGAGAGCTGCCGGGCCTGCGGCCGAAACCCCCAGGCCCGGAAGGCGTCGAGCCATTCCGGCAGGGCCGCGGCCCGCGACCACTCGGGCAGCTTGAGCGTGGCGATCACCCCGCGCGGGGTGACGCCGGGAGCGGTGAGGATCCGTCCGAGCGACTCCATCGTGCTCACCGGATCGATGTTCATGTCGCAGACGATCCACTCGAAGCCGCGAAACTCCCGCAGCCTCACGTCCCGAGCCCGTTTTCTCCACTGCGTGAACCGCGGGTGGGCGGCGACGATCGGATCGACGACCGCCGGATCGATGCCGACCACGTCGAGCCCCGCCTCCAGGAGCCGCTGACACGCCCCTCCGGGCGCGGCGCCGAGCTCGACGGCACGTTGGCCGGGTTCCACTTGCAGCTCGAACGTCGCGATCGCCTCGTCGAGCTTCAGCCAGGCGCGGCTCACGGCCGTTGGGGCCAGCGTGCCCGGATAGATGCCGCCCGGCCAGCGGCTCGGTGGCATCGCCGCCCGATGCCAGCCCACCCACCACCGCTCGGGCGAATCGACGACGCAATCGAACACTCGATCGCCCGGCGCGGCGATCGGCGGCGCCGCCGGGATGCCGGCGGCAGCCAGCAGTCGGGAGCGGATGGTCTCGACCGACGCCTCGAGGGCGGGATCCCGCGCCCACACATGGACGTTGTGCCATGGCCCCGGGGCCGGCGCGAGTGCCGCCGCCACCCGCGCCGCATCATCGCTCCCCGTCACCTGGCCGAGCGACCTGATGCAGGTGCGGGCGAAGACGAAGTCGGGCCAGAAGTCGGGGGGCGGATCGAACGCCGCGCCGCCCGGCGAGTCGACCCGAAACGTCACGACCCCGCGGCGCCAGGCCGCCTTGCGGATCTGCGGCAGAACCGCCTCTTGCCGGCGCACCAGCTCCCCCTCCGCCCCGCCCCGACAGGCGACGAGCAGAAACCGGCCGGACGGTGCAGCGGAGGGCGTGGTATCCATCCAGGCAATAGTACCCGCCAAAAAATCAGGCCGGCCCGGGCGCCCAAGGGCCCGGGCCGGCCTTTCTCGTCTGAACGCTGACTCCCCGGATTCACTTCCGACCGCGAGGCCGGACGAACCGGAGACCAAGGACCGCGGGGCACCCGAAGGAAACCCCGGGGGCAGAAGCGACCGTGGCCGAGGCCACGAGACTCCCCTGCCGAGGCTGTGTCGAGTCACCCGTTGCCGGGCAGCTCAACGGATGCCTCAGCCGTGGCCCTTCTTCTTCTTGGCGACCTTCTTGGCAGCCTTCTTCTTCTTCTTGGCCATCGATCTGGCTCCTTCCAAACGAGCACCCGAAACTAGGCTCACGTGCGCTCCCCGGGGCGCTCACACGACGGGAACGAACGACGTCGTCGCCGTGTGGAAGACCGCGATTGCTCGTGATCCCCACGCGTCGACATGCACGTTGTGAAGGATTCGCCGGAAAACTGTCAAGAGAAATTCCCGAAAATTTTCCAGTTTTTTCCATCCCGAACCGTTCGCTGCCCCTCCAACCCTCCCCACGCATCCGGCTGCGACCATGCGGCGGCTTGGTATCATCGCCGATCGCACGCCGCTCGATCCGTCGTGCGGTGCATGCCGCCGCTTCGTTCTTCGCTCCTTTCAAACACGATGCCACACTCGTCCTGTCTGCGGCTTGCAGGCCGCATGAATGCCTTGGAACCATCCGCCACGCTGGCCATGGCCGCGCGGGCGCAGGCGCTCGCCGCAGCCGGCGCCGACGTCGTCGATCTCTCGGTCGGTGAGCCCGACTTCCCGACCCCGCCCCACATCTGCCGTGCCGCCGAGGCGGCCATCGCCGCCGGCAAGACGAAATACACGCCCGCCGCCGGCATCCCCGCGCTCCGCACTGCGGTTGCCGCCGACTTCACCCGCCGCACCGGCCTGCCGGCCACCGCCGCCCAAGTCGTGGTGTCCAACGGCGCCAAGCACTCCCTGCACAACGTGTTCACGGCGCTGCTCGACGCCGGGGACGAGGTGATCGTGCCCACGCCCTACTGGGTGAGCTATGCCGAACTCATCAAGCTCGCCGGTGCGAAGCCCGTGCTCGTCGAGACCACGATCGACGACGACTTCAAGCTCCGTCCGGAGGCCCTGCAAGCCGCCATCACGCCCCGGACGCGGATGCTCTTGCTCTGCTCGCCGAGCAATCCCACGGGGGTCGTCTATGCGGCGGCCGAGTTGGCGGCCCTGGCCGACATCGCCATCGAGGCCGACCTCGCGGTCGTGGCGGATGAAATCTACGACCAGCTCGTGTTCGACGGACGGCCGTCGATCTCGTTTCCCACGCTTCGCCCCGGGCTCGCCGACCGCACAGTCGTCGTGGCCGGCGTGAGCAAGACGTACTCGATGACCGGCTGGCGCATCGGCTGGACGATCGCCCCCGAGCCGCTCTCCAAGGCGATCGCCAACCTCCAGAGCCAGGAGACGAGCAATCCGTGCAGCGTGAGCCAGCACGCGGCCCTGGCGGCGCTCACCGGCCCGCAGGAGTGCGTGGCGGAGATGCGCGCCGAGTTTCAGCGGCGACGTGATCTCGTGGCGGGTCGGCTGCGGGCGATGCCCGGCGTGCGGCTGCCGGAGATCGGCGGAGCCTTCTACGCGTTCTTCGACATCCGCGCCCCGCTCACCCGCTCGGCCACCCGCGGGATCGCCACGAGCCTGCAGTGGTGCGAGGCCCTGCTCGAACAGCAGCAGGTCGCGCTCGTCGCCGGCAGCGCGTTCGGCGCCGAGGGGCATGTGAGGATGTCGTTCGCCGCCTCGACCGAAAAGCTCACCCAGGGTCTCGACCGGATCGAACGGTTTCTCGCAGGCTGACATGACCGGCTCCGCGGCAGCCGCCCCGATCTACCTCGACCATGCCGCGACCACGCCGCTGCGCGCCGAGGTGCGGCAGGCGATCGCCGCCGCGGAAGCGGCCGGCTTCGCCAATCCGTCGAGTCCGCATGCGTGCGGCAGGCAGGCCCGGCGGCTGCTCGACGAATCCCGCGAGCGGATCCTCACGCTGCTCGGCGGACGCACGACCGGCCACGATCGCGACCGGCTCGTCTTCACCAGCGGCGCGACCGAGGCCAACCGACTCGGCCTCCTCGGCATGGCGGGAGGTCGGCAGGCGGCCTGCCGCTCTTCCGCCCGGGACCACGGCAGCATCGCGGCGGCCGCTCGGCAGCTTCGTGAGCACGGGGCCGATGTCGCCACGCTCCCACTCCTTCCCTCGGGCCGACTCGATTGCGGCGGACTCGCCTGGCCGGCGACGGTGGTCCGACGGATCCTGTGCACCACGCTCGTCTGCGGACAGACCGGCAGCATCGAGGACCTGGCCGCCGTCCGTGCCGCCGCCGGCGAGTGCCACATCCATGTCGATGCCACGCAAGCCATCGCCACGGAGCCGGTCTCGTTCGCGGCGCTCGACGTGGCCACGCTCGCCCTCGCGCCCCACAAGTTCGGCGGGCCACGGGGCATCGGCTGCCTGCTCGTGCGGGCTGACACGGATCTTTCCGCCGTCACGCCGGGACCGCAGGAGTCCGGCCTGCGTGGGGGCACGGAGGCCGTGCCCCTCGCCGTCGGCTGCGCCGTCGCGATCGACCTCGCCGTTGCGGCCCGCGAACGGGAGTCGCTCCGGCTCCGGTCGCTCCGCGACCACCTCGAGGCGGGGCTCGCGGCGGCGGCGGCGATGGCCGGGCGAACGATGCTCGTGATCGGCACCGAGTCTCCTCGGGCAGCACACATCACGACGATCGCCTTCCCCGGGATCGATCGGCAGGCGTTCGTGATGGCCGCCGATCTCGAAGGCGTCTGTTGTGCCACCGGCACGGCCTGTGCGAGCGGTTCGAGCCTGCCGGCCCCCGCGCTCGAGGCGGCGCGGGTGCCGCCGCACGTGGCTGCAGCGGCCGTGCGATTCAGCCTGGGCTGGACCACGACCGACAGGGATGTTCAGGACGCGATCGCCCGCATCGGCCATATCCTGCAACGCAGCGGCGGCCCGCCTCCCACCGGGGCGTGACGCGGCCACCGGGATGTTCGTTCGCTGTCGATTCGGCCGTGGATTGTCTGCCACGCGCGAACCGACGCTGCGGGCGACACCTCAGCCGTGCCTTTCAGGCGGCGAGCCGGACCCTGCGTGACGGAAAATGAACGTCGAGGCTGGTCGGTTTCAACGATCACTTTCACTCCCATCCAACACGGTTCCAACAGTGTCATCGACAGCTTTTCGACACTGCAGCCACCCTGGCAGACGCGGTTGTGAACCGGAAAAACAGGCGTTTTCGACCTGTAGACCGCCTCGGCACGGATGCCGGAGCTGATCGTGGGATCGAGGCGTACCTGTTTATCGTTCTTTCCTATTCCCTCCTCTCTTTCTTTCAAACATGCATAAAAAACCAGGAGATCAGCGCCGGGAACGGAGAGGCTGGCCGGAAAACCTTCGTGCGGAGGCCATTCAAGACCCACCCCGGAACGGGTAAACTATCGGGTTCCCTGGCGGCGGATTTCCTGCGCCGCTCTCCGCGAGGAACATCATCGGCCCATGAACATCCGCTGCACCCGCGAACCCTTGCTCGCCGCCCTCCAGAGCGCCTCGGCCGTCGTTCCAGCCCGCTCGCCCAAGCCCGTGCTCACGAACGTGAAGTTCGAGGCTGGCCGTGAAGGGGCGGTCCTCTCCGCGACCGACCTCGAGGTGGGGATTCGCATCGAGGTCGAGGGCGTGGAGACCCTTGCGCCGGGCAGCGTGCTCTTGCCGAGCGGGCGGCTGATGGCGATCGTTCGCGAGAGCAGCCCCGGCACGGTGTTCGACATCCACACCGACGGCACGGCCGCGGTGGTGAAGGCGCCGCGCAGCGAGTTTCGTCTGCCCGCCGAGGACCCGCTCGAATTCCCGTCCGTGGCTGCGTTTCCCGACGAGGCCTGCTTCGAGGTCGCGCCGCCGCTCGTTCGCGAGCTCGTCCGCCGCACCGTGTTCGCAACCGACAACGAGTCGAGCCGCTACGCCCTCGGTGGTGTGCTCATCGAGCTTTCACCCCAGGGCGTGATCGCGGTCGGCACCGACGGCCGGCGGCTCGCGAAGATGGAGGGCCCGGCCAGTGGTGGCCAGGGCGTCGTCACCGAGGCGCAGCCGATCGTCCCGGCCCGGGCGATGCAACTCATCGAGCGGTGCCTTGCCGCCGCGGACGTGCCTGTGCGGATCGCGGCCCGGGCGAGTGAGATCATGGTGAAGAGCGGGGGCACGACGATCTCCGCTCGCCTCGTGGATGGCCGGTTCCCGCGCTGGCGAGATGTGTTTCCTGAGCGGCCCGACGCGATCCGTGTACCGCTCGTGGTCGGTCCGTTCCTGGCTGCGGTGCGGCAGGCGGCGATCGTCACCAGCGAGCAGTCAAAGGGGGTCGATTTCTCCTTCGAATCCGGCCAGCTCGTCCTCTCCGGCAGGTCGGCCGAAAGCGGCGAGAGCCGGGTGGAATTGCCGATTGACCATGCCGGTGCCGGCGTTCGAATCAAGCTCGATCCGAGGTTCGTCAGCGACTTCCTCCGCGTGCTCGACGGCGGCGCCGCGGTGACGGTCGAACTGACCGACCCCCAGAGCGCCTGCGTCTGCCGCACGGACGACGGCTACGCCTACGTCATCATGCCCTTGGCGGCCGACTGATGGCCATGGCCTTCCCGTCACGACGCAGCGATGCCGCCGGTCCCCTGTCGATAGGCAGCGTGATGTCGCGACTCATGGCCCGGGCAGGCTATGACCGGGAGCAGTCCTCGGCCGGACTCGAGGCGGCCTGGCGGGACGCGGCGCCGGAGAGCCTACGGGCGGCGTCCCGACCGGGGCTCGTGCGTCGGGGCGTGCTCGACGTGTTCGTGAGCCATTCTGCCCACGTGCAGGAACTCGCCTTCCAGAAGCGGGCCGTGGTCGCGCGGCTGCAAACGCTCCTGCCGACCGAAGGCATCACCGACATTCGCTGCCGGCTCATGGCCGATGCCGGCGGCACCACCTGACATACAGACGCACACTGGCCCACAGAAGCGGAGTTTATCGATGGCAGAATCAGACAAGTCGCAGCAGCCCGATTACACGTCGGCCGACCTCAAGCATCTCTCCGATCGCGAGCACGTCCGTGAACGGTTCGGCATGTACATCGGCGACAACACGTCGCGGGGCCTGCACCACCTCGTCTACGAGGTTGTGGATAACTCGATTGACGAGTGCATGGCGGGGCATGCCAAGCACGTGAGCGTGACCGTCAACGTCGATGGCAGCGTGACGGTGGAAGACGACGGCCGTGGCATCCCCGTCGATCGGCATCCGCAGCTCTCCGAGGAGATGGAGCGTGACGTCTCCACGCTCGAGGGTGTGATGACGGTCCTCAAGTTCGGCGGCAAGTTCGAGAAGGGGGCCTATCAGACGTCCGGCGGTCTCCACGGCGTGGGCGTGACGGTCGTGAACTTCCTCTCGGAATGGTGCGAGGTGGAAGTCTCCCGCGAGGGGCATGTCTGGCAGCAGGAATACCAGCGGGGCGAGCCGACCGGTCCGGTGCGGAAGATGGGCACCACGCCGCGGGCGGGCACGAAGACCACGTTCAAGCCCGACCCGCAGATTTTCCCGCAGACGAAGTTCTCCTGGGACATCCTCTCCCGCCGACTCCGCGAGCTGGCATTCCTCAACTCGGGCGTGCGGATCACGTTCACCGATGCCGCCACCGGGTCGAGCGAGGATTACTTCTACGAGCGGGGCGTGGAGGAATTCGTCGAGCACTTGAACAAGGCGAGCGACGCGATCCACGCCGACGTGATCACGATCAAGGGCTCCGGCGACGGGGTCTCGTGGGACATCGCGCTGCAGTACACCGGTGAATACACCGAGAGCCTCCACAGCTACGTCAACAACATCTCGACGACGGAAGGGGGCACGCACGTGTCGGGCTTCCGCTCGGCCCTCACCCGCGCCCTGAACGCCTACGGCAAGAAGACCGGCATCTACAAGGATCTCGTGCCGACCGGCGAGGACGTCCGCGAGGGGCTCACGGCGGTGATCAGCGTCCGCGTGCCGCACCCGCAGTTCGAGGGCCAGACGAAGACGAAGCTCGGCAACGGCGAGGTGGAGGGGATCATCAACTCCGCCGTGGGCGACTATCTGGCGAAGTATCTCGAGGAGAATCCCAAGAGCGCCAAGGCGATCGTGCAGAAGGGCGTGCTCGCCGCGGAGGCCCGCGAGGCGGCGAAGAAGGCGAAGCAGTTGCTCCGCGAGCGCAAAGGCGCGCTCTCCGGCGGCGGCCTGCCGGGCAAGCTCCGCGACTGCACGAGCCGCGACGTCGAGCGGTGCGAACTCTACCTCGTGGAGGGTGATTCGGCCGGCGGCTCCGCCGAAGGGGGCCGGCACCGCGAATACCAGGCGATCCTGCCCCTCCGCGGCAAGATCATCAACGCCTACAAGAGCCGTGACGACAAGGTGCTGGCCAACGAGGAGGTGCGGAGCGTGATCTCGGCGATCGGCGCCGGCATCGGCGAGGAGGCCGACCTGGGCAAGCGGCGGTACGACAAGGTCGTGATCATGACCGACGCCGACGTGGACGGCTCGCACATCCGCACGCTCCTGCTCACGTTCTTCTACCGTCAGATGTACCGGCTCGTGGCCGAGGGGCATGTCTATGTGGCCCAGCCGCCGCTGTTCCGCGTGCGGAGCAAGAAGACCGTCTACTACGTGCAGACCGAGGAGGAGATGAAGAACCAACTCCTCGACCAGGGGCTCGGCGAGGGTGTGTTTCTGCCGGGCGACGACCGGGAGATCGCCGGCGAGGAGATGCAAAAGCTCTGTCGCACGCTGTCGGGCCTCGAAGACGCGCTCGTGGCGCTCGAGAAGCGGGGCATCAGCCTCCGCGACCATGCAGGGAGGCGTGACGCGACGACCGGCAAGCTGCCGATGTACCACGTGTACTATGGCGTCGAGGAGCGGTGGTTCACCAGCCGCGACGAGCTGGAAGCCTTCGTCAAGAGCAAGGAGCAGGCGGCCGGCGGCACGCTGGCCGTGGGGCGGATCGAGGAATCGGTCGCGGCCGGCGACGCCACGCCCGGAACGGCCCACGACACCGGTCACGACCAACTGGTGGTCGTCGATCTCCACGAGGTACGGAGCATCAATGCCGGGCTCAAGGAGCTCGAGGGAATGGGCTTCGAGATCGAGTCACTGATGCCGCAGGACCGCACGGGCAGCGAGGCGCCGCGGTACACGCTGCGGCGCGGCGAGAACGAGATCGGCCTCGAGGATCTCCGCGGCCTGCTCACGGCGGTGCGGCGGGCCGGCGAAAAGGGTCTCTCGATCACCCGCTTCAAGGGCCTCGGCGAAATGAATGCCGAGGAGCTGCGGGACACGACACTCGATCCGGCGAACCGCACGCTGTTGCGGGTGACGATGTCCGACGCCGCCGCGGCCGACGACCTGTTCCGCGTACTCATGGGGGAGAAGGTGGAGCCGCGTCGCGAGTTCATCGAGCGGCACGCGCTCGACGTCAAGAACCTCGACGTCTGATCCGTCATCCAGGAGCGACTCTGATGAAGGCCCTGCCCCGCCTGTCGTTCGGTGTCGGTGACCGGTTCGCCCATGAGGCCGAGGCCCAGCTCGCGGCGTTCGAGAAGCTGGCGGCAGCCGGCGTCGTCGTGGTGCCGGTGTGGAACAAGTCGAACCGGGAGCACTCGTTCATCGGCAGTGAGCCGGCGAGCGTTCGCGATGCGGCAGCCCGGGCGGTGGCCGCGCGGAGCTGGCGGCATCCATGGTTCGTCGATGCCGACCACATCCGCCTTGAGACGGTCGATCGGTTCCTGGCGGCGAGTGACTTTTTCACGATCGACGTCGCCGATTCGATCGGCGCCCAGTCCGACGCGGCCGCCGTCGGGGCGTTCATCGCCCGGCATCCCGAGCTCGCGGCGCCGCTGGCGATCCCCGGGATCGACGACCCCATCCGGCTCACGGCCGATGCCCTGGCGGCGATCGTGCGGAAGTATCAGCCCGCCTGCCGTGAGGCGGGGGGCATCTGGCGGCACATCCAGGCGGCCCGCGGCGACGACGTCGTGATCGAAGTGAGCATGGACGAGACCGACGAGCCGCAGACGCCGCCTGAACTGCTCGTGATCCTCGCCCTGCTCGCCGACGAGCGGGTGCCGCTGCAGACGATCGCCCCCAAGTTCACCGGCCGGTTCAACAAGGGCGTGGACTACGTGGGCGACCTGGCCCAATTCGAGCGGGAGTTTCGTGACGACGTCGCCGTGTGCGGGTTCGCGGCGCGGCAGTACGGCCTGCCTGCGACGCTCAAGCTCTCGGTGCATTCGGGGAGCGACAAGTTCTCGCTCTACCCCGTGATCCGCCGGACGCTTGCGAGCACCGGCGCCGGCGTCCACCTGAAGACGGCCGGCACGACCTGGCTCGAGGAACTGATCGGTCTGGCCGAGGCGGGTGGCGACGGCCTCGCCCTCACGAAAGAGATTTACTCCTACGCCCTCGACCACGTGGACGAGTTCTGTGCCCCCTACGCCTCCGTGATCGACATCGACCGTCGGCGACTGCCTGCGGCGGCCGAGGTGAACGGCTGGAGCGGCCAGAGGCTCGCGGCGGCGATCCGCCACGTGCCGAGCTGCCCGGAGTTCAACGCCGATATGCGGCAGCTGCTCCATGTGTCGTTCAAGGTGGCGGCGAAGCACGGCCGCCGCTACACCGACCTCCTCGTGGCCAACCGCGGGATCGTCGCCCGCCAGGTCACCGACAACCTCTTCGAGCGACACATGCGGCCGCTGTTTCTGGAGACGGCATGAGGTCGGCGGTCACGATTTGTCTCGTGCCCGAAGCCCGGGAGGGTCCGTTCGTGTTTCACGAGGGGCTCGAAGCCGGCTGTCGGGCTGCCGCCGAATTGGGCTTCGATGCCGTGGAGTTGTTTCCCGAGTCGGCGGCAAGCCTGCCGACCGCGCAGCTGCGCGGTCTGCTGGCGACGCACGACCTCGCGCTGGCCGCCGTCGGCACCGGGGCCGGCTGGGTGAAGCACGGCTTGCACCTCTGCCATGCCGACCCCGCGATTCGCGGCCGGGCCAGGGACTTCATCGCGGCGGTCGTGGACGTGGCCGGGCAGTTCGGTGCCCCCGCGATCATCGGCTCGATGCAGGGGCGGAGCGATGCCGCCGTGCCGCGGTCCGCGGCGCTCGAGCACCTCGCGGAGGCGCTCCACGAACTTGGCGGTCGGGCTGCCGCCCACGGGCAGGTGCTGCTCTACGAGCCGCTCAATCGCTACGAAACGAACCTGTTCAACCGGCAGGCCGACGCGGCGGAGTGGCTGCGGTCGCGGGGCATCCGGCACGTGAAGTTGCTCTGCGATCTCTTCCACATGAACATCGAAGAGGCCGATCCGGCAGGGGCGCTCGTCGCCTGCGGCGATCTCGTGGGCCACGTCCACTGGGCCGACTCCAATCGCCGTGCCGTCGGCTTCGGGCATGCAGTCCTTGCGCCGGTCGTCGCCGCCCTCGAGTCGATCGGCTACAACGGGTTTTTCTCGGCCGAGGTGTTTCCGCTGCCCACGCCGCAGGACGCCGCCCGACAGTCGCTCGCCAGCGTGCGCCGGCACCTCGCCCGCCTCGCCCCTAGAAGGTGTTTCACGTCATGCTCAACGGCCCCTTGCTCCACCCCGACATTCTTCGGATCCTGGCCCGCTCGGGGCATCACTCGAAGGTGTTGATCGCCGACGGCAACTATCCCGCGGCCAACAAGCGTGGCCCTCGGGCCGAACTCGTGTCGCTCCAGCTGATGCCCGGCGTGCCCACCGTCGCACAGGTGTTCGCGGCGATCCTCGGCGCCGTGCGGATCGACGAGGTGCACACGATGGGCGTCGACCGC
>JBJTIE010000173.1:0-12358 GCA_046094845.1 Planctomycetaceae bacterium
GGCTTCCCGATCGCCTTCGTGCCGGAGGTCGAATACGGCCAGCAGACACTCCAGCTCGCACGCGGCGACCGGATCTACCTCTATTCCGACGGCGTGCCGGAGGCGATGGACGCCGCCCAGGAACCCTACGGCGACGAGAAGCTCGTCGCCTGCATCGCCGGCAGCCGCGACGCGCCGCTCGCGACGAGCGTCGAGAGGCTGCTCGCGGAGGTCGAGGCCTGGTGCCAGCCGAAGGGGCCGCTCGACGACGTCTCGATCCTCGGCCTCGAGTGGCGGCCGTAGCCGCGAAAACCGCAGATTACCAGTCTGCGGCTACAGAGTTGATGATCCACCCGCTCATAGGTGCAAACTGGCAGTCTGCACACCGTTGCTACCGCGATTCGGCCAGCATCGCCTCCATCGGCGGCCAGAGGCGGTCGATCTCGGGCTTGAAGACGTCGCCGATGAGCACGTCGGTGATCAACGGCTTGAGGTCGCCGTGCCGCCGGACGAGCTGGCCGAAATTGAGGCCGTCATAGAAGCCGCAGACGAGCTTCCGCACCCGCTCCATGCCCGCGATGTAGCTCGGTCCCCAGACGCCGAGCCGGGCGGCCGAGGTATCGCCCGCGGCGAGTGCATCATCGACCGCATCCGCCGCCATCGCCCCGCTGGCCAGCGCGAGCAGCATGCCGGACGAGTAGAGCGGGTCCAAAAACCCGAAGGCATCGCCGACGAGCACCCATCCGTCACCTGCGATCCGCTGCGAGCGGTAGGAATACTCCTTGGCGATCCGGAACGGGCCGCACCGCTCGGCGGCCGCGATCCGCGGCTGCACGCCCGGGCAGCGGGCCACCTCCTCGAAGTAGATCCCCTCGGGATCCTTCGTGGCCCGGTTCTTGAACAGATGCTCGAACGGGGCGACGACGCCGACGCTGACCACGTCGTCCTGGAGCGGGATGTACCAGAACCAACCGACCTTCCCCTGCGTCTGCATGACCACGGTGGCCCCGGCATCGCGGCCCGTGTCGCGGAAGGCGCCCCGCCAATACGTCCAGATCGCGGCCTTCTTGAGCACGGGATCCCACGCCCGTAGGCCGAGCCGATCGAGGAGGATGCCGCTCTGGCCGGCGGCATCGACGATGACGCCTGCCTGAACCACGGACTCAGCACCCGTCTCGTCGAGCACCCGGACACCGACGGCACGGTCGCCTTCGAACACGACGTCGAGCACCCGCACCCCCTCCCGCACGTCGACGCCGTGCTCGCGGGCGTTGTCGAGCATCATCTGGTCAAACTCTTGGCGGGAGACCTGCCAGGTCTGCGAACTCTCGTGCGGTTTGTAATCGGCGAAGTAAAAGGGCTCGGAGAGCTTGCCCTGTTCGGAAATGAACTGCACGCTCCGCTTCTCGACGAACGGGCTGCGCCGCAGCTTCGGCAGCATGCCGAGCCGATCGAGCACGCCGAACGTCTCGGGAATCAGCGACTCCCCGACGTGATACCGCGGAAACCGCTCCCGCTCGAAGAGCCGCACCCGCCGCCCGCGGTCCGCCAACAGCGTGGCCGTGGTCGCCCCGGCCGGGCCACCCCCGATCACGATCACCTCCGGGTCAGCCGCCTGAATCATCGCGTCACCATGAAGAGCCCATTTCCCGGTTTTCACACCCTCAACCATAGGCCCCAACCAGTTCGAAGCAACCACTGACTACCCCTGCGGACTCCGCCCCGCTCGCAGGGTAGGCGAGGGTGTCGGTGCAAGCTCGAGGAGCATGTGGACCGAGTCTTCGAGGTCCAGCGACGCGACTTGCACCGCACCCTCGCCGGCTCGCCTCGTCCAGGGCCGCCTCATCAGCCCTCGAACTGCTTGAGCGCCTGTAGCGCCGCCATGGCCCGCTCCGCCCCACCAAACTGCCCCACCAGCTTCTTCGCCGCCAGGAGCTCGTCCACGGAGATCGCTCCGCCACGAACCTTGACGCCGGTGCCGACCGCCCCAGCCTGTTTCCGCGGCCGCGGCCGAAAGCCCATTCGCTTGAGCACCATGCTCACCTGCGGCGAGGAGACGACGACGCCCTGCTTCTTGAGCGCCGCGATGATCACGACGGGACGCGGCTTCTCTCCCTTCGCCTCGAGCGCCTTGGCGAGCTTGCGAATCTCTTCGGACTTGTTGACGCCCTTCGGGTCTTTCTTGTCGGCCATCAGTGACTGGATCTCCAGTGTTATCTTTTTTTCAATGCGATTGGTTTCACGCTGATACCTATCACACTTTGTAAAAGTGTATCTCCTGCCGGTACGGCCACAATCGCCCACGCGGGGGAGACTCGATCAGCCTGCTGGCACCGCGTGCTTCCGCAGCAGCTCGAGCGGCACGATCGCCAGCGTCTTCTCGTGGGTGGCCTCGAGCACCACCGGAGGCGGACTGCCCGCCTGCGCCGCCTCGAGCCATCGCGCGGCGCACAGGCACCAGCGGTCGCCGACCACGAGCCCGGGGAATCCCCACTGCGGCTGCGGCGTGACGAGATCGTTGCCGGCCCGCACGGTGAACTCGAGAAACTCCTTCGTCATCACGGCACAGACCGTGTGCACCCCGACGTCGTCGGCGCCGGTGCGACAGCAGCCGTCGCGGAAAAAGCCGGTGAGCGGATCGCGGGAGCAGCCGACGAGCGGCCCGCCGAGCACGTTGCGGTCGGGAGGCCGGGCGGGGCGGCGTTCGCTGCGGTCGAAGTCGATCATGATGTCGGTGACTGTATCATGCCCGCTCCGGCCCCGTCGAACACCAGGCTCGCGTGTACCTCCGATGCTCAGCCTCCACTCCGCCTCCTCGGCCCGCTGGCTCGCCCAAGTGGACGCCCACCTCGACGAGATCCTCGTCGACCACGCCCACTGCGAGAAGAAGGCGGCAGGCGTGGCGATGAACCTGCTCTTCGCATACGTCGATCACGTCGCGCTCGCCCGGGAGATGACGGAGATCGTCAACGAGGAACTGGAGCATTTTCGCATGGTGCTCGACCTGCTCGAACGGCGAGGTATTCCCTTTCGCAAGCTCGCCCCGAGCAGCTACGGCCAGCGGCTCCACGAGCGGATCCGCAAGCAGGAGCCCGATCGGGCCGTGGATCGCCTGCTCGTGGCGGGACTCATCGAGGCCCGCAGCTGTGAGCGGTTTTCCCTGCTCGGCGACCACGTGACCGACCCGGAGCTCCGCGACTTCTACCGGGGTCTCTTCGAATCGGAGGCCCGCCACCACGCCACCTATGTCCGCCTCGCGTGCGATTTCGCCCCCGAGCAGCAGGTCCGCGACCGCCTCCACTGGCTCGCCGCCGAGGAAGCCGCGATCATAGAGGTGGGCGACCCTGTCGCCCGGATGCACAGCTGACTCGGGGTCCATCGCGACGGTGATGCATTGCCTGACGGGAAGGCGAGGGGGTCGGTGCAAGCTCGAGGAGCATTTGGACCGAGTCCGCGAGGTCCACCGCGACGAGACTTGTACCGCCCCCGAGCCGGCTTGGGCTCAACACGTGGATCACCCCGTCGCGGCCATTGGAGACAAACGATGACCAGTCATGCCGTCGGTTCCCAATCACGGCGGATGGTCGGCCTCAACGAGCTGATTGCCGGCGGCGCCTTGGTCGCGCTCGCCGCCTGGGGCGTGCTCACGTGGTCCGGCCACGGGGACACACCGATCTCTCTCGGCCCGGTCGATCCCAGCCGCTGGGTTCCCGGCCGAGGGCTCACGCTCGCCGAGGTGCCGCTCGTCGCCATGCTCCTGCTCGGCGGCGTACCGCTCGTCTGGGATCTGCTCACGAAGCTCTGCGCCGGCACGTTCGGATCCGATCTGCTCGCCGGGCTGTCGATCGTGACGAGCGTGCTGCTCGGCGAGTATCTTGCGGGTGTGCTCGTCGTGCTCATGCTCTCCGGCGGCGAGGCGCTCGAGTCGCGGGCGGTGAGCCGGGCAGGTGACGTGCTCAATGCGCTGGCCCGCCGGATGCCCACCGTCGCCCACCGCAAGGTGGCCGCCGGACTCACCGACGTGCCGCTCGGCGACGTGACGGTGGGCGACGTCGTCGTCGTGCTGCCGCACGAAATCTGCCCCGTGGACGGCACGGTCGTGACGGGCCGCGGCGGCATGGATGAGAGCTACCTCACGGGCGAGCCCTACCACATGGCCAAGGCGCCGGGCTCGACCGTGCTCTCCGGTGCGATCAACGGCGAGGCCGCGCTCGAGGTCCGCACCGATCGCGTGGCGGGGGACAGCCGCTACGCGAAGATCATGGACGTGCTCCGCACGAGCGAGGAACGGCGGCCGCAGATGCGGCGGCTCGCCGACTCGCTCGGCGGGCTCTACACGCCGCTGGCCGTGGCCATCGCTGCGGCGGCCTGGTGGGCCAGTGGCGATCCGGTGCGGTTCCTGGCCGTGCTCGTCGTGGCCACGCCATGTCCGCTCTTGATCGCGATCCCGGTGGCGATCATCGGCGCCGTGTCGCTGGCGGCGAAGCGGGGCATCGTGATCCGCGATCCGGCGATTCTCGAGCGGCTCGATACCTGCCGCACGGCCATCTTCGACAAGACGGGCACGCTCACCTACGGCACGCCCAAGCTCACCGACGTGCTGCTCGTGGGCCGCATGCCCGAGGCCGACGTGCTCGCGCTCGCCGCGAGCCTGGAGGGCTACTCGAAGCATCCACTCGCCGCCGCCGTGGTCCAGGCGGCCGCCGACCGCGCGATCCGGCTCCTGCAGGTGGAGGAACTCGCCGAGAAGCCGGGACAGGGACTGACCGGCCGGGTGCAGCGGCTCAACGGCGGTGACGCCGCCCACGACGTGGTGATCACGAGCCGACAGAAGCTGGCGACCCGCGACCCGGCCGCCGCCGAGCGGCTCCCCCCCGTGGCCGGCGGCCTGGAGTGCATCGTGATCGTCGATGGCGGGGTCGAGGCGGTGCTGCGGTTTCGCGATGCGCCGCGGGCGGACGGCCGTTCGTTCGTCAACCACCTGAAGCCGGTCCATCGGCTCTCGCGGGTGATGCTCGTGTCGGGGGATCGCGAGAGCGAGGTCAGATGGCTTGCAGACATCGTCGGCATCACGGAGGTGCATGCGGGCATCCAGCCGGAGGGGAAACTGCGGCTCGTGGAGCAGGCGACGGCCCAGGCTCCGACCGTGTTCGTGGGGGACGGCATCAACGATGCGCCCGCCTTGGCCGCGGCCACCGTGGGCATCGCGATGGGCACGGCGAGCGACGTGACGAGCGAGGCGGCGGGAGCCGTCGTGATGGACTCGGCGCTCGAGCGGGTGGACGAGGTGTTTCACATCGGGGCACGGCTGCGGTCGATCGCCCTGCAGAGCGCCGTGGGCGGCATGGCGGCGAGCCTCGTGGGCATGGGCTTCGCGGCCGCCGGCCTGCTGCCCCCGGCCGCCGGGGCGCTGCTGCAGGAAGGGATCGACGTGATCGCGGTGCTCAATGCGCTGCGGGTCTCGTGGAGTCCCGGCAGCCTGTCGGATTACGACCGTAACTGACCGCTCGTGATGCCACCGTGGCGGTCGCGGAACCGGCGAGCCACAGGGCCGCCCCGGCGAGGGCGCCGGTGAGGACGCCCGCCGGACCGGCAGCGGTGCCCGCGACGGCACAGGCGAGACTCGACGCCGCGATTCCTGCCGCCTCCCCAGCCTGGCGGCTCTCTCGGGCGGCGGCCCCGCGTTGGTGCGCGGTCCACTCGGCCGCGAGCGCCGCCGCCTCGCCGACGATCGCGGCGGGCACGAGCGTCTTGAGGCCGACTCGGACGGTCGTGCCGATCGCCGTCCGCACGGCGAGCCGCTCCGCGGCACCGGCGGCCATCCGAGCGGACATCACCGCCGTGGCCCGCGACACGCCCGCGGCGACCCGGCCGATCACGATCTCGACCTGCCGGCTCGCCCGCCGACCGGTGGCACACCAGGTCGCGAAGTGCTCGCAGTTGTCGACCACGGGGTGGTAGCCATCACGGCCGACATGGGCCAGCGCCCGGGTGGCGATCTCGTCGGGGGAATAGGCGGCCGGTGGCTCGGTGACGACGCGAAGCGGGCGGCCCGCCGCGAATTCGGCCCGGCTCGTCCGCACCACATGGCCGCCACCGAGCGGATTGCGGAAGTCGTGCGGCCGGGCGTGCACGATCGTGCCGTCGCCGATGTCGACCCCGTGGTGCAGATACGTGACGGTCGACCCGGCGATCCGGTGTTCGACCTCCAGGCGATCCCCGCGCGGCATGTCGATCAGGCCCTCCGTACGTCGCCATTACTGTACGCCATCCGGGGCCGCCAGGTTCGGAATCGCGTTGCGCGGCACACCCAGGCGCTGGGCAACCGGGGAGCCGATGCCTCGCCGATTTGACCCATGCCGGAGGCGGGTTTAGCGTTGGTTGGCTCACTCCCTCCGCACGGAACCCACCCATGCTTCGCGGATCGCTCGTCGTCGCCGCCGTTCTCCTCCTGCCGTCGGTTGCTGCCGCGGCCGACCCCTACAAGGTGAAACTCCTGCCGTTCAAGCTCGAGGCGAAGCTCGAGGGGACGTTCGAGCCGCCCACGCTCACGGAGGTGCGACTCGAGCCCAAGCAGTGGGCGCAGTTCGTCGTCGAGTCAGCCGTGCCCCACGGCACCCGCGTGGGCAAAGGCGACGTGCTCATCACCGTCGAGACCGACAAGATCGACGAGCGGATTCGCGACCTCGAGATGGGAGAGCGGCTGGCCGCGTTGGCCCATGGCTTGCTCGAGCGCGAGGTGCAGCTGCTCGAGAAGTCCACGCCGCTCCAGCTGGAGCAGGCCCGGCGGAGCCAGCGGATCGCCGCGGAAGACCTGAAACGCTACGAGGAGAAGGAGGCGGCACAGGCTGCGGAACTGAATGACATGCAGCTGACGTTCAGTCAATTCTCCCGCGAGAACTCGGAGGAGGAGCTGGAGCAGCTCGAAAAGATGTATGAGCAGGACGACCTCACCGAGGAGTCGGAGGAGATCGTGCTCAAGCGGGCCAGGTTCGAGGCCGCAGTCTCGCGGTTCTTCGAGAAGCTGGCCCGCTCCGAGCACGAGCGAAACGTGGCATTGGATCTGCCGAGGCGGATGGAATCGGTCCGCCGGGCCAGCCAGGCGGTGACCCTCGACCTCGAACAGGCCGAGGCCGCGCTCCCCGTCGCCCTCGCACGCGCGAAGCTCGAGCTGGAGAAGGCCGCCAGCGACCGCCGCAAGGCGGCCGAAACCCTCGCCGAACTGAAGGCCGACCGGAAGCGGATGCCGATCACCGCGCCCACCGACGGCATCGTCTATTACGGCCGCTGGCGGAACGGCAAGTGGACCGACGCGGACACCGCCGCCGACCGCCTCCGCGCCGGCGGTCAGCTCCAACCCCGGGAGGCCGTGATCACGATCGCTGCGCCGGGCAAGCTTGCCGTGCGTTCGTCCGTGCCCGAAAAGGATCTCGCCCGCGTGCCCGTGAAGGCCCCGGCCCGAGTGGTGCCCAAGGCGTTTCCCGATACCCGGCTCAAGGCGACGGTGCGGAGCGTATCGGCCGTGCCAGTGGGCAACGGACGGTTCGAGGCGCTTCTCGACCTCGTTGCCGAAGACCCTCGGCTGGTGGCCGGTATGGAGGCCGAGGTCCGCGTGACGGCCGAGCAGAAGGCCGACGCCCTCGCGATCCCAAAGAAGAGCCTGTTCACCGATGACCTCGACGACGACCAGCGATTCGTCTACGTCGTGACCGCGGGCAAGGAGCCCGTGAAGCGGACCGTGGCCGCCGGCCGGTCGAACGATGAGCTCATCGAGATCACGGCCGGACTGGCGGTCGGCGATGAGATTCTGCTCGAGAAGCCGTCGGCACCGAAGCCAGCGGAGGCGGCCAAGGCCAACGAGCCGGCGAAGGCCGCTGAATCACCGAAGCCAGCCGATGCAGCGAAGCCCGCCGAGCCGGCGAAGGAGGCGGCTCCGGCCACCGCCACTGGCGATGCGAAGTGAACACGTTCATGCCTGATGGTGCGTCGATGCAGCGGCTGGTTTGGAGTGTCGCAGGCGCCGCAGGCGTGCTGGCCGGATGGCTGTGCGCGGGTCGACCCGCGTGCAGCGAGGAGCTGACCGCCGACGCTCCCCGGCGGCTGCTCGCCGAAGCGGCCCCCGCGATCGCCGCCGTCGAGCCGGTGCCGCCCGAGGAACTCGCAGCGGCGATCGATCGCGGCATCGCCTTCCTGCTCGACACGCAGCGAGCGGACGGCTCCTGGGGCTCGGCCGACAACACGAAGGGGGGCGTTGACATCTACGCCCCGGCCCCCGGCGGCCACCATGCCTTCCGCTGTGCCGTGACGGCGCTCTGCATGTCGGCCCTCGTCGAGGCCGACCGTGACGAAGCCGCTGACCGCGAGGCGATCGACCGTGGCGAGAAGTGGCTGCTCGACAGGCTGCCGTCGCTCCGCCGCGCGACCCCTGACGCGCTCTACAACGTCTGGGGCCACGCCTACGGGATCGAGGCTCTAACGCTGCTCCACCACCGCCATGCGGACGAACCGGATGCGCAGCGGCGGATCGAGGAGTGCATCCGCGGCCAGGTCGAGTTGCTCGAGCGGTACGAGAGCGTGGATGGCGGCTGGGGCTATTACGACTTCACAGCCGGCGCCCGCAAGCCGACGTCGAGCCCCAACAGTTTCACGACCGCGACCGTGCTGCTCGCGCTCGCCGACGCCCGCGACCTCGGGGTGGCGGTGCCGGAGAGGCTGTTTGAACGCGGCCTGGCCTCCATCCGCCGCCAGACGAAGCCTGACCGCAGCTATCTCTACGGCGAATATCTGAAATACAAGCCGGCCCATCCCGTGAACCGCCCCGGCGGGAGCCTCGGCCGGTCGCAGGCCTGCAACGCCGTGCTCCGTCGGCTCGGCGACCCGGATCTCACCGACGCTGCGATCACCGCCTGGCTGGAGCGGCTCTTTGCCCGCAACGGCTGGCTCGATCTCGGCCGCAAGAAGCCGATCCCGCACGAGAGCTGGTTCGCGGTGGCGGGCTACTTCTTCTTCTATGGCCACTTCTACGCGGCCGAGTGCATCGAGGCCCTGCCCACAGCCGACCGGCCGCCCCTGCAGGCCAAGCTCGCCCGGATCATGCTGCCGCTCCAGGAGCCGAATGGATGCTTCTGGGATTACCCGTTTTACGACTACCACATGCAATACGGCACCGCATTCGCCGTCCGCACGTTGGTTCGCTGCCGTCCGGCGGAATGAGCCGAGGGACTACGAAACGCGGATGCTCACCGACCGCGTGGTGATGAATCGGCTCTGGAAGCAGTTTTTCGGCACCGGGCTCTCGAAAGTGCTCGACGACCTCGGCGCCCAGGGGAAGCCGCCGGTGCATCCGGAGCTGCTCGACCGGCTCGCCTGCGAGTTTATGGACTCGAACTGGAACGTGAAGCACATGGTCCGCAGGATGTCATGGCCACAACGCTGATGACCAGGGAAACCGCTTCTTCGTTGCCGGTTCACCGCCGCAACTCGTACTCGATCCGAAAGAGGTCGAGCAGATGAAGATCCATGCGATCCTTCATCCGATTGCTCGCCTTCTTGCTTGCGATGATGTCCCGGATGTTGGCCACCGGGAAGATGCCCTCTGTCACCGCTCGACGTTTCGCCTCAGAATAGTTCTCGATTCCGTCGGGCGCAAACACGATGTCGAGGTCGAATGGACCATCCGTGAGTTGAATAAAGTCTTTGCAGGCGATGATTTCACGTTCCACCGTGTCGTCGATCACGAACCCCAGCTGACGGACGGCGGTGACGAGGCGACGACCATTGTCGGCATCTTTTGCCGGAAACACATCGACGTCCTGTGTCGTGCCCGGAAAGCCGAGGAGGATTGCGCCGCCTTTCCCGATGAAGAGATAATCGACTCCTGCGTCCGCGAACGCTTTGGCCACTTCCTGTGCCTGCAGCGGATTGAACTGCGCGCGATCGTTCATTCCAGCGGCGCCGGCTGATAGCCGAGGTACGCAGGCAGGTTGGCCGCACACCACTCGCGGTACGCCCGCGTACTCGGGAAAACCCGCGTGGCCGGCGCGTCGAGCCCGGGCCGCGAGACACGGCAGAATCCGTACTTCATGCGGGCCTCGAGCGGCCGTTGCATCTGGCGACGACACTGCTCGCGAAACAGCAGATTGTCTGCTTCGTCGGGAGAGGCCGAGTGTGAGGGAAGCGTCGCCACGGTTTACCAAGATTACTCGATTGACGCGGCTGGATCGACAGCCCGGCCGCGCTGGGCAGCCCGCTCATTGCTCACCGCCCGACGTCGAGGCACGTGAGCGTGGTGTCGTCGCGGAGGTAGAGGCGACCGGCCGCGAGGGCCGGCAGCGCCCGCAGCGTGCCGGGAAGCGGCCGGCACCGAGCGAGCACGTCGAGGCCGGCGGGCGTGCCCCGCAGGAGCATGAGTTCGCCGTCGGTCTTCGCCGCGACCAGTTTGCCGTCGGCGGCGAGGAGCGTGCCGTAGCCGAAGCCGCGCTCCCGCCACACCTCGCGGCCGCCGGCGGACTCGACGCAGACGAGGTCGGCGGGCGGGACGTCGTCGCGGCCGTCGATGCCGTAGAGATGGCCGCCGGAGACGATCGGCGTGCAGTACTGCGAGGCGAGTGGGCCAGCTCCCACCCACTTCGGCGTGGCCGCACTGCGATCGAAGTCGGCACACACGCAGCCGATGCCGTAGGCGGCCGTGACGAACAGCCGGCCGGCCGCGGGCATGACCGGCGTGGCGGCGTTGACCGTGGGCCCGCGCTGGCCGAAGGGAAATCGCCAGCGGAGGTCACCGGTGGCGGCATCGAGGAGCAGGCAGGCGTATCGCGTGACGATGAGCACGTGCGGCTCACCCCCCACGGCCACCCGCACCGGGGCCGCATAGCTCGCCGGCTCGGCCGTGGCCCGCCACACCGGCTCCCCGGTCGCAAGTGCGAAGGCGACGACGCCTGCGTCCTGCTTCGCTCCGCCGACGTTCACGATCACGTGGTCGCCCACGACGAGCGGCGTCGATCCGGCGCCGAAGTAGCCTTCCTGGGCGCCGAATTCCCGGTGCGTCTCCCGCATCCAGAGCCGCGCTCCCGTGGCCACGTCGAGGCAGGCGAGCACACCCTGGGCGCCGAACACGACCACGCGGTTGCCGTGGATCACCGGCACGCAGAGCGGTCCGGCACCGCCGCCGACCTGCGGCATGAAACTCGTGGGGTGGTCGGCCTTCCACAGTGGCTTTCCGGTCTCGGCCTCGATCGCCTCCACCACCTCGCGATCCGCCAGCCGGTGGAACAGGATCGCGCGGCCGGCGGCGACGGCGACTCCCGCATAGCCGGCGCCGACGTTCTGCCGCCAGACCTCGCGCGGCCCGGCAGCTGGCCAGCGGTCGGCCAGCCGCTCATCGGCGGCCGCGATGCCGTTCCGCTCGGGCCCGAGGATTTGGGGCCAGTCGCCGGCAGGGCACGATGGGAGTGGAGCGAGCAACGCCAGCGCCGCCAGGATGGCGTGTCGCATGTCAGCCCCCCTGGGACCGTTGGCGGAAATACTTGAAGCCCGGCACGAAGAAGCAGGCGCCGCTCACGAGGCCGAACACGATGTGCTGGTAATCGGGCACGAGGCACATCACCAGCGCCGTGGCGAAGAGCACGGCCGCCTGGATGTAGAAGGCGCCCGACAGCACGCCCGCCTTGGCGAAGAAGACGGCGCCGGCGATGAGGGCGAGCACGGGCGAGAGCCGGAGCGGCTCGAGCCCGAGCAGGGCCTCGACCCAGAAGAGCAGCACGCTGGCGATCACGCTCGCCCCCCAGATGTGGGCGATCTGCCGCTCGACGGCGGTCACGGGCCCGTTCCGGTGCCGCAGCGCCCAGAAGATCGGCGCCCAGAGGGCGAGTCCGCCACCCCAGAGCAGAAGGTAGGTGGCCCGCGTGCCCCCCCGCCAGGCCAGCACGTCGGTGGTGACGCAGAGCGCCAAAATCACCACGGAATGCCACATCCACAAGAGGCCCCAGTTCTCCAGGACGACCGCGTGGTGCGTCTCCCGGAAGAGCCGGGCCACCACGTCGGCCAGGCCGCCGCGGCTGGCCGCCACCGTCTCGCCGGCGAGAAACGCGCGCAGGTCGGCGGCGAGGGCTCCGGCGGACGCGTAACGGAGATCGGAGGGCTTCTGCAGGGTCTTGAGCGCCACCATCTCGATGTCGCGGTCGATACGCCGGTCGATCGAGCGTGGCACGGGGGGATCGGTTTCGAGCACCGCCAGGAGCGTGTCCATCGGGCTCGCCGCCTGGAAGGGGGGGCGGCCGGTGAGCATCTGGTAGAGGATGGCCCCCAGGCTCCAGACATCGCTCGCCGGTCCGACGTCGCCGCGGCTGCCGGCCGCCTGCTCCGGCGACATGTAGCAGGG
>JBJTIE010000174.1:0-13592 GCA_046094845.1 Planctomycetaceae bacterium
GGTATCCCAGTCGTAAATGTGCACGTCGGTGCCACAGATGCCGGTGCGATCTACCCGGATCAGCACGTCGTTGATCCCGATCTGCGGGACCGGCACATCCTCGAGCCAGAGGCCGGGCCTGGCCTCACGCTTCACGAGGGCTTTCATTTTTTGCATGCGATCGGCTCCGAGGGCACGTGAGCCGGCTCCAACCGGCAGTCGTCTGAAGGATGTGCTGCGGCGGCCGCGGCTAAAAGCTGAGCATCTGCCGGTAGTCGGCGATCCGGCGGTCGAGGTCGTGCCGACCGATCGCCGCCAGGCGGTCGAGGCTGAAGTCCTCCACCGTGTAGCTCGCAGTGATCACGCCGTAGGCGAGCGCCTCCTTGAGGGCCTGCGGGTCGAACCGGCCCAGGCTCGCGAGGTGGCCCATCATGCCGCCGGCGAAGCTGTCGCCGGCGCCGGTCGGATCGACCACCTGGGGCGTCGGATACGCGGGCATGACGTACATCTCGTGCTCGCTGAAGAACATCGCGCCGTGCTCCCCCTTCTTGATCACCACGAACTTCGGTCCCATCTTCCGCACGGCGTGCCCGGCCCGCACGAGGTTCTCGTCCACGGCGAGGAGCTTGGCCTCGGAGTCGTTGAGCACGAGGCCGTCGATCCGCTTGAGCAGGGCCTCGAGTTCGTCCCGCTGGATGTTGATCCAGAGATCCATCGTGTCGGCCACGGTCAGGCTCGCCTCGGGCACCTGGTCGAGCACCGAGAGCTGCGTCGTCGGCGACGCGTTGCCCAGGAACACGAACTTGCTGTCGCGGTGGCTGCCGTTGAGCTTTGGCTTGAACTCCCCGAACACGTTCAGGTGCACCTCGAGCGTCTCACGGTCGTTCATGTTGGGCAGGTAGCGGCCCCGCCAGCGGAAGGTCTTCCCGCCGGGGATCGTTTCGATGCCCGACGTATCGATGCCGCGATCGGCCAGTAGTTGCGTGTGCTGCTTGGGCCAGTCTTCCCCGACGGTGCCGATCATTCGCACTGGCGAGAAGAAGCTGGCCGCGTACGAAAAGAACACGGCCGAACCGCCTAGCACGTCGTCACGCTTCGCGGACGGGGTCTCGACGCAATCCAGGGCAACGCTACCGACGACGAGCAAAGACATTCGTGGTTTCCTACAGATAGGTGTTGATGACGTTTTCGAAGAGTTCCTGACGGCCGCTGATGCTGGCCGCCGCCTCACCCTTGGCGAGCATCTCCTTTTCGAGGGATTTCAGCGATTCGCCGCCGGCCTCGATCCGCTTGCCGAGCGGACTCGACCACGAGGCATACCGCTCTTCGACGAGCTTCTGGATCGCCCCATCGGCCCGCATCGCGGCGGCGATCTTCAGGCCGCGGGCGAAGGCGTCCATGCCGCCGATGTGGGCATGGAAGAGATCGACCGGCTCGAAGCTCTCACGCCGCACCTTGGCGTCGAAGTTCACGCCACCCGGCGCCAAGCCGCCGTACTTGAGAATCGAGTACATGATCTGCGTCGTCAGATAGATGTTCGTCGGGAACTGGTCGGTGTCCCAGCCTACGAGCGTGTCGCCGGTGTTGGCGTCGATCGACCCGAGGAAGCCCTGCATGCCGGCATACTCCAACTCATGCTGCATCTCGTGGCCGGCGAGCGTGGCGTGGTTCGTCTCGATGTTCATCTTCACGTGCTTCTCGAGCCCATACGTGCGCAGAAAATTAATGCAGGTGGCCGAGTCGAAGTCGTATTGATGCTTCATCGGCTCCCGTGGCTTGGGCTCGAAGTAAAACTGGCCGGTGAAGCCGATCTCCTTCGCGTAGTCCACCGCCATGTGCATGAACGCGGCGAGATGCTCGACCTCCCGCTTCATGTCGGTGTTCCAGAGGCACTGGTAGCCCTCGCGACCACCCCAGAACACATACCCGGCCCCGCCGAGCCGGTGCGTTACCTCCAGCGCCTTCTTCACCTGGGCCGCCGCATAGGCAAACACCTCGGCATTCGGGCTCGTCGCGGCCCCGTGCACGTAGCGGGGATGCGAGAAGAGATTCGCCGTGCCCCAGAGCAGCTTCTTGCCCGTCCGCTGCTGGGCCTTCTCCAGGGTGTCGGCCACGGTGTCGAAATGCTTGTTGCTCTCGGCCAGCGTCGCCCCCTCGGGCGCCACGTCGCGGTCGTGGAAGCAGTAGAGGTCGCAGCCGAGCTTGTCGAGGAACTCGAACGCCACGTCCACACGCTTCAGCGCCGCCTTGAGCGGATCGCTCTCCGTCTCCCACGGCCGCACCATCGTGCCCGGGCCGAACGGATCGCCGCCGGTGCCCCGCATCGTGTGCCAGTAGGAAACGGCGAACCGCAGATGGTCGCGCATCGGCTTGCCTTCCACGAGCGCGTCGGCGTCGTAGTGCCGGAAGGCCAGCATGTTCTTCGTGGACGGCCCCTCGTAGCGAATCTTCCCGATGCCCGCGAACGCTTCCACACCTGCCATGAACACGTCTCCGCTGTGAATGCCTCGTGACCAAAAGTCGCCACAGGTATAACGCGATTCCGGCCGTTTGTCGCCGGGGGCGGACAAAGCGGCGGGGCGACTTCCTGTGGTGTGGGTCGGGGTTGCCCACGCTCCGTCGCCGGACGCTCGCTTCGGACATCCTGTCCTTCGCTCGCTCGATGCCGCCTTCGCTTTCGGCATCCTGCCTGCGCTCGGCGGCATACGCCGGCTCCTGGAGCGTGGGCAACCCCTCATTGGTGAATGGAGATGCGTCAGCCGCAGAGTGGGAGGGCGTGGGCGATGCGGGCGAGGGAGACGTCGCGGCCGAGGATGGCGAGGCAGTCGTAGAGGCCGGGGCCGACCGTCTTGCCCGTCACCGCCACCCGCACGGCATGCACGAGGTCGCCCACCTTCACGCCGGCCTGCTCCACCACGCCCTTGAGCGCGGTCTCGAGGCCGGCCGGCTCGAAGGGCTCGACCGCTTCGATCGACGTGCCGAAGGCCGCCAGAAGATCTTTCACGCCAGGCTTCGCCAGCCGCTGCTGCACCGCGGCGGCGTCGAGCGGCGGCTCCGCCACGAGGAAGAAGTCGGCGTAGGCGAGGATGTCCCCCGCCACCTTGAGCCGGTCGCCCGAGGCCTCGATCACCCGGCGGACGGTCTCCACCGCATCGGCCGCGGGCGGATCGGCCACGAGCCCCGCCCGGGCGAGGAACGGCAGCATCAGGGCCAGCTTCTCATCGGTCGAGAGCCGCGCCATGTAGTGGTCCTGCACGGCCCATAGCTTCTTGGGATCGAAGCTCGCCGGTGACGAGTTGATCCGTTCGAGCGTGAAGTGCTCGATGAGTTCGTCACGGCTGAAGAACTCGGTCTTGTCGTCGTACGACCAGCCGAGCAGCGTGAGGTAGTTGTCGATCGCCCAGGGCAGGTAGCCGACTTCGCGGTAGAAATCGACGATCACGGGATTGAACGTGTCGGCCTCGGCCTTCACGCCCATTCGCTCGGCGATCTTCAGGCCGTGCTCCATCACCTGCTTGAAGTCGTTGTTCTTCAGATACTGGGCCAGTTTCCGCTTCGAGAGCTTCGTGCGGCTGCCCGGCTCGGCGACGAGCGGCAGGTGGGCGTAGGCCGGCAGCGGGTAGCCCAGCGACAGCGCGATGAAGGCCTGCCGCGGCGTGTTGGAGAGATGTTCCTCCGCCCGGATCACGTGCGTGATCGCGAGATCGTGGTCATCCACGACGCTGGCGAGGTGATAGAGGCACGAGCCGTCGGCCCGCTGGATCACATGGTCTTGCTCCCGCTCCCAGGCGAACTCGACCCGGCCGCGGACGGCGTCGTCGATCACCAGCGTGCCCTCCCGCGGCATCTTGAGCCGCACGACGCTCGCCCGCCCCTCGGCCTCGAAGCGGCGCGCCGTCTCCGCATCGAACGCGGCGAACCGCCGGCTGTAGAGAAACGGCGTGCCGGCCGCCTGCGCGGCCTTCCGCTCCTCGTCGAGCTCGTCGGGGCGGCCGAAGTCGCGATAGGCATGGCCCGACGCGAGCAGTCGCTCCACCGCGGCCTTGTGCCCCTCGGCCCGCTGCGACTGGAAGTAGGGCGCATGCGGGCCGCCCACGCCCGGCCCCTCGTCCCAATCGATCCCGAGCCACTTCAGGCCCGACAGGATCGGCTCGAGCGCCTCGTCCACGTTGCGGGCCACGTCGGTGTCGTCGATCCGCAGGATGAACTGGCCGCCATGCTGCCGCGCGAAGAGCCAATTGAAGAGCGCCGTCCGCACGCCTCCGATGTGCAGATAGCCGGTGGGGCTCGGAGCGAAGCGGGTGCGAACGGTCATCGGGCGGTTCCTACGGTGCGAACGGAGCCGCGACTATCGCGGGCCGCACGGGCCCGCGTCACTCCGCGGCCGCCGGTTCAGGCGGCTGCTTCCCGCATCCGGGCCAGCTTCTTCAGCCGCTTCCGTTCGGCCTTCGAGAGGTGGCGATGCTCCGGTTCGCTGCCGTCGGTGAATGCCGTCTCGTCGGCCTGGTCGTCGGTCGCCGTGAAGTCCGGCGCCTCCTCCTCCTCGGCCACCTCGGCATCCTCCTCGCGGCGACGATGGATCGCGGCGGTCGGCTCGGCCCGCACCGGGCGACTGGCGGCCGGCTTGCGGACGGTCAGCCCACGGACCTCGCGAATCACCGACCGGGCCGCCGTGAGCATCGCGATCACCGCGAACGCGGCAGCCAGCGACCAGAGCGATCCGGCGGCCACGGCATGGAGCGGCCACCGCTGCCCCACCCACACGGCCGCCGCCGAGCCCGCCCACGCCCCGAGGGCGGCGACGAGCCAGAAGGCCGTGCCCAGCCGCTCGTGCAGCGGCAGCACCGCCCACAGTGCCACGAGACCGTATGCGGTCGCGGCCAGCGTGAGCCACCAGCCGACGCCGCCGGGGCCGATCTCGATGCCCGTGACATCGACCGCCAGCGCGGCCACGAGCGGCCCCACGGGCACGACACCGGCACATGCCGTGAGCAGAAACAGCCCCGCCAGCCAGCCCCAGGCGCGAAACCGACCGTGGTAGTCGTCGCGGCGGTGGCGGCGCATGAGCCGCACGATGCAGGCGATGCCGGCCGCGGTGACGAGAAAGAGCTGCGCCAGCCACGCCTGCAGCGACGCGATCGACTTCGGGTCGACACAGGCCTCCACGGCCTGGAACGTGCGGGCGAACCGGCCCGTCGCCGTGATCGGCCGCATGCCGACCACCGCCTCGCAGGCTCCCAACGCGATGCTGCCTGCGACGGGCAGCAGGATGGCGATGATGGTGAACGCGAGCCCGCCCGCGGTCGTGGGCAGCAACACCGCCGGGCCGCGTTGCCGCTCCGGCGCGGCCTCGGCCGCATATTCGGCCGGGGCGCGGGCGGCACCGCCTGCGCCGGCCGCGCCGGTCGATGCGGACCGCTTCCACGACACGAGCATCCGCCGCCGCTGGTCGCGGCGCGGGGAACTGGCGATCGACATGAACAACCCGAATCCCTTCATGGCAGCGGGATGCTCGACATCCCGCGCAGACGACGGTGGCCTCCTGCCCTCCGCAGTGCCGCCTGCTGTGATGCTGATCGGCCGTTGCCGGCGCGGGTATTCATGCCGTCGATGCCGCGCTGCCGCAGCAGGCATCACGGGCACGGTCGCCAGGGTCCGCGTTGCGGGAGTGGACGGCACCATCCCTGCAATCGTCAGGGTCGCGGCAGGCGGGGGGTGATTTGCCGCTCAGCCGCAGGTGGGCTACGATCCCGCGACCTACTTGCCCACTCCCCTGCCCCGCACGGAGAACCCACTCATGGCCTACACGCTGCCCGCGCTGCCCTACGCCTTCGACGCCCTCGAGCCGTCGATCGACGCCCGCACGATGGAGATCCACCACGACCGCCACCACAAGGCCTATGTCGACAATGTCAACAAGGCGCTCGAGGCCCATCCCGACCTCGCCGCGCTGCCGGTTGAGAAGCTGATCGCCGACCTCGAGAAGGTGCCCGAGGCGATTCGCACCGTCGTCCGCAACAACGGCGGTGGCCATGCCAACCACACCCTGTTCTGGGAGTCGCTCGGCAAGGGCAAGGGGGGCGAACCCGCCGGCCATCTCGGTGAGGCCGTCCGCTCGGTGTTCAGCAGCTTCGAGAACTTCAAGACGGCGCTCTCCGACGCCGCCATGAAGCGGTTCGGCAGCGGCTGGGCCTGGCTGTCGCTCGACCCCAAGGGCAAGCTCCTCGTGGAGAGCACGGCCAACCAAGACAGCCCGATCATGCACGGCAACGTGCCGCTGTTCGGCATCGACATCTGGGAGCACGCCTACTATCTCAAGTACCAGAACAAGCGGGCCGATTACGTCGCCGCCATCTACGACGTGATCGACTGGGACGCCGTCGGCAAGCGGTTCGCGGCCCACAAGAAGTAGCCCGTCCTCCCGAACCACCCAGATTCACGCCGCCGCATCGAGGCCATCCTGTCGCCCCGTGCTGGCGTTGACTCGGCCTCCGGACGAACTCTATTTCCCCACCTCGCGGAGAATGGTTTTCGTCCGGAGGCTTTTTTCATGAACGCGGTGCGCACGGTGCGGCGAAGTCTGGGCCACGGGGCGGTCATGCTCGCGGTCGCGGTGGCGGCGACCAGCGGCTGCAAAAGCGGCTCCTGGGGAGCCAAGCCGTCGTGGTGGACGCTGGGCGGCGCTGGCACCACCGACCCCGCGAAGCTTGCGGCGGCGCCATCGTTTTCCGATGACGTGACCAAGCCCTCCGCCACGGCGAAGCCATACCCGACAACGTCCACGCCGGAGGGCTACGTGCTGGCCAACGCAGACGCCGCAGGAGCGGCGGCCGCGCCGTCGGCCGCGGTCCCCGCAGCCATCACCTATGGATCGACACCTCCGCCCGCTCCGGCTGCTGCGGCCACGATCGCCTCGGCCCCCGCCGTATCGCCTGCCGCCGCGGCACAGCCCGGACTCACTCCTCCGTCCTCCCCACTCTCGTCGATTGCACCGCAGGTGGGACCCTACGCCGCCCCGCCGACCGCCGGCCCGCCGGAATCGTCGCTGCCGTCCACCCCCGCCGCTGGTCTGGCCGCGGTTCCAGCGGCACCGACCGCAGCAGCCGGCTCGGCCTTCTCGACGCCACCGGCTGCCTTCGACCCCGCGGCCCGAGTGGCCGACGCCCGCGGCGGTTCGTCGTGGCCTTCCTCTGCACCGGTGAACAACGATCCCAACGCGTCGCGCTACGGCGCCGCGACGGGCAGCCGCTTCGCGGGATCGACCGGTGCTGCCGAGCCGCTGCCATCCCAGCCGGCATGGACGCCATCAGCGATCGATGCCCCTCCGGTGACCACCCCGGCGACTCCGGCCCCCGCCACGCCGGCCGCGTTCGCACCGCCGGCCGCGACGCCTGCGATGACGCCTCCTGCAGTCGCGCCATCGACCGTCCCCGCGCGCCGTCCCGACCCCGGCTATCGCCCCGGCGGCACGTCGAGCTACCGATCGAGCCGCGACATGCTCGGCGGCGAAGGGTCCATCCAGCCCGTCAGCTTCGAATCCTCGCCTCCCGCGACGCCCTGACACCGGCGACGGGTGCGATCGATGGTTCCACGGCGTGGTACAACGCCGGCATGACTCGCTCTCTCTTTGCAGCAGTCCTCCTGGCCCTCACCATTCCCCTCCCAGCCGCGCGGAGCGAGGAGGCAGCCGGCTTCCGGCTCGAACAGATGGGCACGCTGCGACTGCCCGCCGACGTGGAAACCGGCGGGGGCACGCCCATGCCCCTGACTGGCGTGAGTGGTCTCGCCTGGCTCGGCGACGACCGCTGGGTGGCCGCGATCGACAATAGCGACAAGCTCGCGACGTTCCGGCTCGCGCTTGGTCCGGAAGGCGAGCCGACCGGCGTGTCCGAGGTGGCGGTGCGACCGCTGCAGCACAGGCACGACTACGAAGACGTGGCTCTCTGTCCGCCGCATCTTGAGGCCGCATTGGCAGCCACGGTTGCGGCGCAGCCCCCTGTCCCGCCACCACCGTGGCTGCTCCTCTGCGAGGAAGACACGCCGGCACTCCGAGTCGTCGCCTTCACCGCCGGCCGCGAACTGGGCCGCATCGGCATTCCTGCCATGCTCCAATCGCGACGCCCCAACCGCGGCCTCGAAGCGGTGGCGGTTGATGCCGAAGGCGATTGCGTCTGGACCGCCACCGAGGAGGCCTTGCCGGCCGATGGTCCGGCCGCCGCCGAAACCGGCGGCACGGTCGTGCGACTCACACGAATCCCGATCACGGAATCTCCGGCTGCGGCGCCGACCACGCGACAATTCGGCTACGCGGTCGATCCTCCACATGCGGCCGTGCGGCCAGTGCCCGGCGACTCGCTCTCCGGCGTCGTCGCGATCGTGGCGGTGGGACACGAACGGCTGCTGGTGCTGGAGCGGTCGTTCGCTGCCGGCCTGCCTCCATTCGAGAGCCGGATCTATCTCGTCGATAGCCGCGGCGCACCCGACGTCGCCGGCGTGGCTGGCGGGCTCGCGGCGCGGCCGGCGGCCAGCCGTGTCGCGAAGCAGTTGCTTTGGAAGGCGGCCGTCGGCGTCAACCTCGAAGGCCTGGCCGCCGGACCGACGCTCGCGGAGCGGGGGCGGGCGGTGGTCGCCATCGCCGACAACGGGGGCACGAACGTTCCGACCCTGCTGGTGACCTTCCGGCTCACCAGCCCATGACCATGTTCGACTCGATCACCTTGCGGGCACGATCGAGATCGTCGCCCGTCTCGTGCATGTAGAGTCGGATCGCGTGCACTTTGTCGCCGGAGGCCTTGGCGAGGCACTCGCGGGCCGTGCTGCAGGGATTGATCCGGGAGTCGGTGAGCCCCAGGGCCGATTTGGAAATGACCCACGTATCCCGGGGCCGGCGGGTCAGTCGCACGATATCCTCGTCTGGATAGGCCTGCCGCACCACGGCCTCGGCGGCGGCGTCGTCGGCAGCCCACGAGATGATGATGTGGCCGCTGGTCTCGATCTCGAAAAGCGGCATGGCGTGCTCCTTGGGGCTGACGGACCGTTAGGATGAGGATACTGGAGGCGGGAAAGCCGCCACAAGTCGCCGCGTCTGCCGCATGAACTACGACCATCTGGGATTTCCGATTCCTCCGGAGTTCACCCCGCCGGCCGATGAGCCGGACGCGGGGGTGCGTTCGCGGCCCGGACGTCCGGCCGCCGGCCCAACCAAGCGGCTCGTTGTGGCCGTCGCTCTGCTCGGCCTCATCGCGTCGTTCGTCGCTCCGGCGGTGCTGCCGCTGATGCGTGAAGCGGTGGTCATGTGGTCGCTCGAACGGGCGGTGGGCCGTGAGGCCCGCGGGCAGGTTTCCGCCGCCGTCGCCGAGGTCGGCCGGGCTGTGGAGTGGTGCCCCGACGATGCCATGCTCCGCTGCCGCCTGCTCTGCTGGCGGGCGATGCTGCGGATCGAGAACCGTGATCCGCAGGCCGCACTGGCCGACGCCGCCGCCGCGCTCGCCGCAGCCCCTTCGTCAACGCAGCCACACCGGGTGCAGGCCCTTGCCCACGTGATGCTCGACGATCCCGACGAGGCCGTCGCCGCTGCCGAGGCGGCCGTGGTCGCCGCCGGGAACGGGAATCCCGAGGCCCTCAACCACCGCGCCTACATCCGGGCGCTCGTCGGCCGCGATCTCCCGGCGGCGCTCGCCGACATCGACACGGCCCTCCGCGTCAGTGATGGAGCGGCGCCCGAATTGCTCGATACGCGGGGCTTCATTCTCCACCTGCTCGGCCGCCATCGGGAGGCCATCGACCAGCTCAACCTCGCGATCACTGCCGCCGTCACGCAGCAGCGGCGGCTGGCGACGCTCCTCGGTCAGACCGATTCCGACGAGGTCGTCTCACGCCTGCGGTCACTCGACCACGGACTCGCCGTGATGCACCAGCACCGCGGCCTCGCCTGCCGCGCCGCCGGCCTCGAGGCCCAGGCCCGCCAGGATTTCGAGATTGCCGCCCAGAAGGGCTTCGATCCCTCTCGTGGGATTTTTTAGCGCGACGCATCGAACAGGAGCGTCGGGCTGCCGAAGAAGTCCTGCTCGACGAGTCCACGCCACGTCGCGATCCGCTTCCGGAATCGTTCACCGCGGGCCGCCGGGGTGGTGAGCAGGTGCTGCTCGAGATGCTCCCGATAGAATGCGGCATGGGTCGGCCGGGCGAGATAGAGTTTGTTGACGCCGCAGGCGAGGCCCACCAGGGCAGGCCCCGATTCCATGAACGCGTTGACGGCGCGGTTGACGCCCAGCGTCAGTGGATTGAGGAAGTCATCGACCACCACGAGTCCCCCGGGCGCGGCCGCTGCATCGGCCAGCCGGAGATCGTGCAGGACGTCGGGGTAGTCGTGCGATCCATCGACACTGATGAATCGCGCGGGCCTGCCCAGCATGCCCAGAAACCACTCCGGCGTGATGTCCCGAGACGACCCCGCGTGCAGCGACAGGCCGGCGACCAGGTCCGGCATCAGATCCGTCAGGCCGGCCGTGACCGAGGCCAGATCCTTGAACTGAAACGTGTCGATGCCCAGCACTCGCGACCGCGTTCGGGCAGCCGACGCCATCAGCAGCGACAGGTATTTGCCGCAGTAGACCCCGATTTCGACGAGCGGCGAGTCACCCTCCGCCGCCTCCTGCAACCGGAGCAGGCCGGCGGTCACCTCGGCGTCGTCATCGGTGAGCCAGCCTTCCAGACGCCGGGTGACCCGACCGAGGAACTCCGCGTCGGCATCAAAAGTTGGCGTCACTGGCATCGCTCCGGGCGTTCGGAAGGCAAGGTACGGTGAATCATGCAGGGCAACAAGCCGGAAAAGGGCACGGGCTTGCGCACGCGGCGGCCGGCGGTATACTTGCCCCCGACGACGTGGACGCCCGTCGTCGCGACGAGTCCTTCCCGATTCCGGGGCCGGCCGAGTCGCGACGCTCACGGGGGTGTAGCTCAGTTGGTTAGAGCGCCAGCCTGTCACGTTGGAGGCCGCGGGTTCGAGTCCCGTCACCCTCGCTTGTTCACTCGTCAGCTTCGGCGACCGCAGGACGTTTCCGCCGCGTGATTCCCTCTCGCCGCCCCCTCGCCCCCGGCCATGCGATCGTGACCGGCGCCGCCAGCGGACTGGGGCAGGCCATCGCCACCCGGCTTATCGCCGACGGCTGGCAGGTCGCTCGGCTCGATCTTCCCGGGCCGGCGTGGCCGCCGGTGGACCGTGATTCCTCGGCGCTCGACCTCCCCTTCGACGTCCGTGAGGCCGGCGCCTGGGCCGATCTGCGCGCCCGCCTCCGTCGCGAATGGCCCAGCCTCGATCTGCTCGTCAACGCCGCGGGCGTGGGGGCGGCCGGCGAGGTGGGCACGTTGCCGGCGGAGCAGTGGCGGCGAGTGCTCGACACCAACCTGCTCGGCACGGCGCTGGCCTGCGAGACGTTTCTACCGTGGCTGCGGGAGCGGCCCCGACGCACGCACGTCGTCAACGTGGCCTCGATCGCCGCCTCGCTCGCGATTCCCGCGATGAGCGCCTACTCGGCCAGCAAGGCGGGGGTCGTCGCCTTGTCCGAGGCGATCGCCGCCGAGTGTCCGCGCGGCCGCCCCGGCGTCACGGTCGTCTGTCCCGGCTTCTTCCGCTCGGGACTGCTCGACACCTGGCACTTCACGTCGCACACGGCCGCCAGCGAGGCCCGCCGCCGGATGGACGCCACCCGGTGGACGTCCGATCGGGTCGCCCGCCGAGTGCTCCGTGCGGTGCACCGCAATCGCCGGTATGTCGTGGTCGGCCTGCGGGCCCGCTGGCTGTGGCGACTGAAGCGACTGGCCCCGCGGGCCGTGACCGCTTTCCTGCGGCTCGCCTACCGCCGCCTCCCGTAAGCCGAAGGCCTACTCGAGCCCCTCCAGCCAGGCGCGGACGTCGTTGTCGTATTCGCTGGCGAGGCCGCCGACGATGAGCTGCCGGTGGAAACTGGCCGCGCCCCCCTTTTCCAGATCGGCGTCCTCCGCGCTGGGAAAGCGCTTCGCCGGATCGGCGGCGATGAGACCGCGGCAGAACGTCATGAGCAGCTCGTTGCAGGTCACCTCCGTCGGCAGCAGGTGCGGCAGTCGATGCACGAGCGACCGCTTCGCCTCGAGGAGATCGGCGAAGGACTGCAGGCCCGCGAACGGCTGCTGGCCGCCGAGCATCTCCACGAGCACGTAGCCGAGGCTCGCGAGATCGGATCGGGGCGTGTTGCCGCGGCCCTCGAGCACCTCGGGCGCGGCGTAGGCCGGCGTGCAGGTGCGGGTGGGGGGCGGCTCGTCGATCGCATGCGCGGAGCCGATGTCGATGATTTTCGCGTTGCCCGTCCGCTTCACCATGATGTTGGCCGACTTGATGTCGCCGTGCACGATCCCTTCGCGATGGAGCGCCGCCAGGGCCGCGAGGCACTCGCGCACGATCGCGATCGCCACGCCCGGCTTGAGCCGCGATTGCCGCGGGCCGGCCGTCACGATCACGTCGTTGAGATGCCGCCAGCGGTCGTCGCTCACGCTCGCCCGGGTCTTGTCGAGAAGATCGGGGGCCAGGAGGCGGGAGAGGTCGTAGCCGTCGATCCACTCCATCTCCATGATGCGAATTCGCCGCTGCTCGACGAAGTTCTGCACGTCGAGCAGGTTGTCCTGCTGAATCTGGGCCACGCGGGCGGCGACGGCGGCGATCCGGTTCTTCGCCTCCACGTACTGCTCCTCCGTTTCGTACCGTTCCGGCGAAAAGATCTTGAGAGCGACGGGCAGCGTGAAGCTGTCGGTGCCCCGGCGGGTGGAGAGATAGACCACGCCCTGACCGCCCGAGCCGAGCCGCCGTTCGAGATGGTGATACGCCGTCCAATGGAGCCGCCCCCCGGCGACGATCTCGCTGTAGCGGGCCAGCAGTTCCTGCGGACAGGCGCTGCCCACGTCGCCGCTCACGGCGATCGTCGGCACCTCCTCGCGAAAGATGGCCGTAGACATGCCGTCGGGATCCGATGCGCTCATGCTGCACAACTCAAGGGTGCGGTGACTCGAAGGGGGGCTCGGGAAAGCCCAGTCGCTTGTCGACCAGGTTTCGCAAGGGCCTCCCCGCCAGATGCCGCCGCATATTCTCGCAGAAAAAATCGGTCATCGCATCGATGCGGTGCTTCGACTGCCCGCCCACGTGCGGTGTGATCAGCAGGCGGGGGGCCGTCCAGAGCCGGCTTTCCGGCCGCGGCGGCTCGTCCGGGGTGACGTCGAGTGCCGCGGAGTCGACGTGCCCGCTCTCGAGGGCGTCGACGAGGGCATCTTCGTCGACCATCGCACCGCGGGCCACGTTCACGAGGATGGCGCCGCGCCGCATGCGGGCGATGGCCCGGGCGTCGATCAGGTTGCGGGTGTGCTCGGTGAGCGGCGCGCAGAGGATCAGCACGTCGAGCTGCGGCAGGATGTCGAACAGGGTGTCGGGGCTCCCGAGAAACTCGACGGCCGGGGGCTTCCGCACGGGAAACCAGTCGGTCGCGAGGATCCGCACGCGGAAGGGTTCCAGCACCTCGACCAGCCGGCGGCCGTTGCCGCCGAGCCCCACGATGCCGACGGTCGCCCCGGTGAGGTCGACCGTGGGC
>JBJTIE010000175.1:0-13597 GCA_046094845.1 Planctomycetaceae bacterium
ATATCGGCATCGTCGCCCATATCGACGCCGGCAAGACCACGCTCACCGAGCGGATGCTCTTCTACACGAAGACGAGCCACCGGCTTGGGGAGGTCGATCGTGGCACCACGATCACCGACTTCGATCCCGAGGAACAGGAGCGGGGGATCACGATCTATTCGGCGGCCGTGTCGTTTCAGTGGCGGGACGTGACGGTGAACCTGATCGACACGCCGGGGCACGTCGATTTCACGGCCGAGGTGGAGCGGAGCCTGCGGGTGCTCGACGGGGCGGTGGTCGTGTTTTCGGCCCGGGAAGGTGTCGAGGCCCAGAGTGAGACGGTCTGGCGGCAGGCCGACAAGTACGGCGTGCCACGGATCGCCCTGGTCAACAAGCTCGACCGCGAGGGGGCCGACTTTTTCGGCACCGTGGATCAGATCGAGAAGCGGCTCGGGGCCAAGCCGCTCGTGCTGCACGTCCCGCTCGGTCTGGGGCCGCCGCACGTCAAGGATCCCTTTCGCGGGATCGTCGATCTCGTCGAGATGCAGCTGCTCACGTTCCCGCCGAAGGACGAGGCGCTCGCCGGCGGCGCGGCGCTGACTGCCATCACTCGCGGGCCGAGTCCGGACGAATTGGCCGTCCTGGTCGGAGAATACCGAGAGCATCTCGTGTCGACGCTCTTCGATTGCTCCGACGAGATCGCCGAGCTGGCGATGAACGAGGCCCCGATCCCGGCGGAGCTGATGCGGAAGGCGATTCGGCAGGCGACGATTGCCCGGCAGGCGGTGCCGGTGCTGGCTGGCTCGGCCCTCGACTGCATCGGCGTGCAGCCGGTACTCGACGCCGTGGCCTGGTATCTCCCGAGTCCGGCCGATGTGCCGCCGGTCACGGGGCTCGATCCGGCGACGCTCGACGCGAAGAAGGGGCCCCCACAAACGATCACGAGAAAGCCCGATCCCAAGGAGCCGTTTTGCGGGCTGGTGTTCAAGATCATCGCGGAAAAGCATGGCGATTTGTCGTTCGTCCGGGTTTATTCCGGCACGCTCAAGGCGGGGAGTCGGGCCTGGAATCCGCTGCGGCAGAAGAAGGAAAACATCGCCCAACTCTGGCATGTGCAGGCTGATCGCCGCGAGCAGATCGAGGAGGCGTCGGCTGGCGACATCGTGGGTGTGATCGGGCCGCGGGCAAGCATCACCGGCGACACGCTCTGCGACGCGGCCCACCCGATCGTGCTGGAGACGATCCAGTTTCCCGAGACCGTGATCTCGATGGCGATCGAGCCCGAGACCAGCCTCGAGCGGAAAAAGCTGGCCGAGACGCTCGAGATGATGAAGCGACAGGATCCCACGTTCCGTGCGACCGAGAGCGAGGAGACGGGGCAGACGCTGATCTCCGGCATGGGCGAGCTGCATCTGGAGGTGATCCGCCATCGGCTGGAGCGGGATTTCAACCTCCATTGCCGGGTGCACAAGCCGCGGGTGAGCTACAAGGAAACGCTCGCGAAGGCCGTGACCGTGAGTGCGAGCATCAATCGCCAGGTCGGCGGCCAAAACCTGCAGGCCACGGTCACGCTGCGGGCGGAGCCCGTGGAGGAGCAGGGGGGCGTGACGGTCGAGCAGGGCTGGTTTCCGGAGAGCGAGTCGCTCGCGGAGCTCGCCGCGACGATGACGCAGTCGGTGCGGGAAAGTGCGGAGCGGGGCGGCCTCAAGGGCTGTCCGCTGTGGGCCGTGCGGATCGTCGTGCTGGAGAGCCCGATTCCCGATCCACCGCCGTCGGATGTGGCGATCCGGATGGCAGCCGCCGAGGCGGTCGACCGGATGCTCGCCGAGGCGGGCAGTCTGCTCCTCGAGCCGCTCATGAAGGTGGAGGTGACGGTGCCGGAGGAGCATCTCGGCGACGTGATCAACGATCTTCAGCAGCGGCGGGCGATCATCACAGCCACGGAGATCCGCGGCGGCGTCAACGTGCTCACGGCCGAGGCCCCCCTGGCGAGCATGTTTGGCTATTCCGCGGCCGTGCGGAGCGTGAGTCAGGGGCGGGCCAGTTTCACGATGGCCCCCCTGCGGTACGGCCCCGCATCGGCGGAAACGGCCGACGCATTCGTGTGAGCGCTCGCGCGGATTGTGCGGGCCGGCCCGAAAATTCCAGCATGTTGACAGCGCTCGGGCCGACATTTAGATTCCACAACCCACACGCGGCTCCGCCGGCCTTCCTCACGGATGGGCACTGGCGGGCTGGAATTGGGCTCCTCGCGGGGCTTCTTTTCGGTCGGCACGGGCGTTTTCCCGCCGCTGGCTGCGAACGATGGATGCGAGCCGGGTTCGGGTTGTCGAATGCGACAGCCGATCCGATCGCCAACTGGAGTGCAAGACGTGGCCGGTCCGACACAGGAAATCATCCGCATTCGCATGGAGGCCTACGATCACGCCGTGCTCGACCAGAGCGCCGCGGAGATCGTCGATACCGCCAAGCGGACCAATTCCGAGGTTCACGGCCCCATTCCGCTTCCGACCCGGATCGAGCGCTACACGGTGCTCTCCAGCCCCCACATCGACAAGAAGGCGCGGCAGCAGTACGAGATTCGCACGCACAAGCGTGTGATCGACATCGTGCAGGCGACCGCAAAGACGATCGAGGCGCTCAATAAGTTGAGTCTGCCGGCGGGCGTCGACATCAAGATCAAGGCATCATCGAGGTAGCGAGGCGGCATGGCCCCCGTGGTCAGGCCGTTCAAAGACGAGTTCATCAGGCATTTTTTGGAGCGCACGGCACGGCATGCTTGGAAGGCGTTGTGGGTAAGGCCCAGGTCATCCCGCCCGCGAGGGTCAGGGGTGGTTCCGGGTGCTCCCGCAGCCCACGGCTTCGAGCGTGATCGAAGGCGAATGAGAGCGGCGATCGCGAAAGCGAACGTCGTCGTCATTCTTCTTCTCCGGCCATGAACCCCTTACGGCGATCGAAATCATGGCAGCAACGACGAAGTCAGTGCCGGACAAGACAGGGCGCAAGGGTTTGCTGGGCCGCAAGGTCGGCATGACCCAAATTTTCGACGCCGATGGCGTCGTGGTGCCCGTCACGGTGATCGAGGCCGGCCCGTGTCCGGTGGTTCTCGTTCGGTCTGCCGACCGCGACGGCTATTCGGCCGTCCAGATCGGCTTCAAGGACAAGCCCCGCCGGCTCGCCAGCAAGTCGGTTCGTGGCCAGGTTGCGAAGCTCGATAGTCGGCGTTCGAAGCGGCAGGCCGAGGCCGGTGTGGCGGCGGTGGCGAAGGCCAACTGCGAGCCGCAGCGGTTCGTGCGTGAACTGCGAGGCGTCTATGACGGGGCCGAGGTCGGCCAGGTGCTCACCGTCGAGTTGTTCGACGGCGTGGATTTCGTCGACGTGACCGGCACCACGAAGGGCCGCGGAACGGCGGGCGTTATGAAGCGGCACGGCTTCAAGGGGCAGCGAGCCAGCCACGGCGTGAAGAAAGTGCATCGCCATCAGGGTGGCACGAGCATGAACACATCGCCGGCCCGCGTTTTCAAGGGAAAGCGGATGGCCGGCCGCTACGGCAACGAGCAGTCCACGATGCGAAATGTGAAGCTCGTGCGGATCGACAAGGACAACAATCTCCTGCTGGTTCGCGGTGCGGTGCCTGGCCCCAACGGCAGCTTCGTGGTGGTGCGGCAGACCAACAAGATCAAGAGGGTCGGGGCGGCTGCTCCGGCCGGTAAGAAGAAGGCTGGTGCCAAGTGAACCTTGCGGTCTACGACATCGCCGGCAAGCAGGTCGGCTCCTACGAGATCGATCCCGCCGAGCTCGCTCCCACGGTGAGCAAGCAGCTGTTGCATGACGCCGTCGTCATGTATCAGGCCAATCAGCGGCAGGGCACCCAGAAGACGAAGACCCGCGGCGAGGTCGCCGGCTCGACCAAGAAGCTCTATCGCCAGAAGGGCACGGGCAACGCCCGTGCCGGCGCGCGGCGGAGCGGCACCCGTCGGGGCGGTGGTCACATCTTCGCCAAAAGGCCTCGCGATTTCGGCTGGCGGATGCCGCGGAAGGCGCTGCAGGCTGCGACGCGCATGGCGCTGGCCGCCAAGCTGGCTGATGACGAGGTCAAGCTCGTCCAGGCTCTTCCGGCGGACGCCCCCAAGACTGCCGTCGTCGCCAAGCTGCTCAAGACGCTTGGGCTTGGCGAGAAGACGGTGCTCGTCGCCCCCGAGAAGCACGACGCCAATCTCTGGAAAAGCGCCCGGAACATTGCCGGCGTCTCGGTTGCTCCAGTCGCGGAGCTCAACGCATGGTCCATTCTGCGGCCGCGGTCGATCGTGATGACGACCGCCGCCATCGATGCGTTCCGTGCCACCGCGAAGGCGGTGGCCAAGCCTGCTGGTGCCAAGAAGTCGGCGAAGCCGGCGGCCCGCAAGTCGACGAAGAAGGCCGTGAAGGCCGGGAAGGAGGCATAAGGAAGCCATGGCAGTGCCCGTCCCCCCAGCTCCGGCGTTTTCGCCCCGACTCGCTCCGCATCAGGTCATTCTGCGTCCGCTCGTGACCGAGAAGGGCATGCATCGCGCCAATCGGCACAACGCCTACTCGTTCGAGGTGGTCGTCGAGGCCTCCAAGGCCGACATCCGACGGGCCGTCGAGGAGTTGTTCAACGTCAAGGTCGACAAGGTCGCCGTGCAAAATCGGATCGGCAAGATGCGGCGAAGTCGGACCCGGCAGACCAGCACGAAGGCGTGGAAAAAAGCCGTCGTGAAGCTGAAGCCCGACTTCAAGATCAACCTCTTCTAGAAAATCGATATCCATGGGCATTCGCACGTACAACCCGACCAGTCCCGGCCGCCGCGGTGCGAGCGTGTCGGACTTTGCGGAGCTGACGCCTGGCGCCAAGGTGCCGAAGGGCCTGCGGTTCCGGAAGCGGAAGACCGGTGGCCGCAACAACCAGGGCAAGATTACTGCCCGGCATCGTGGCGGTGGCCACAAGCAGCACTACCGGTTGATCGACTTCCGGCGGAATAAGGACGGGATTCCCGGCAAGGTCGAGTCGATCCAGTACGACCCGAATCGCACTTGTCGCGTGGCGCTCATCACGTACGCCGACGGTGAAAAGCGATTCATTCTCGCGCCCGATGGGCTTGCGGTCGGCCGGGCCGTCGAGAGTGGTGATCAGGCCCCTCCCGAAGTTGGCAACTGCCTGCCGATGTCGGCGATTCCGCTCGGCATGCAGATTCACAACATCGAGATGCAGGCCGGCCGTGGCGGTCGCCTGTGTCGGTCGGCGGGATCGGCCGCCGTCCTCGTGGCTCGCGAGGCCCAGTGGGCCCAGATCACGCTGCCGTCCGGTGAAATTCGTCGGGTGCCCGCCGCCTGTCGGGCGACGATCGGCGTCATCGGCAACGGCGAGCACATGAACATCCGCCTGGGCAAGGCGGGCCGCAGTCGCTGGATGGGCATTCGTCCGCATGTACGCGGCACGGCGATGAATCCGATCGACCATCCGCACGGTGGTGGCGAAGGCCGCACCAAGGGTGGTCGCCATCCAGTCAGTCCGACGGGCAAGAGCGCCAAGGGTGGCGGCACGCGGAAGCCGCGGAAGCCGTCGGGCACGGCGATCATCCGGCGGCGAAAGAGTCGGCGGTACGGCCAATTGAAGCTGAGGTAAACGATGGGACGCAGTGCAAAAAAGGGACCGTACGTCGATCCGCGAGTCTTCGAGAAGGTCGAGGCGCAGCTGGCTTCCGGCAAGCGCGATCCGATCAAGACTTGGTCGCGTTCGTGCACGATCGTGCCCGAGTTCATCGGGCTCACGTTCATGGTGCACAACGGCAAGCAGCATCTGAAGGTGCTCGTGTCCGAAGACATGGTCGGCCACAAACTCGGCGAGTTCGCCCCGACGCGGACGTTCCGCGGCCACGGTGGCAAGGTGAAGGAAGCCCCGGCGGGCAAGTGATGATGAGGCCTGCGGGCCGCTCGAGGTGAACCATGGCATACACAGCAACCCACAAATACGCCCGGATCAGCCCTCGCAAGGTGCGCGCGCTGGCCGACCTCGTGCGTGGCAAGTTCGCCGATGAAGCGCTGGACATCCTGCGGTTTCAGCCCCATCGTGGCGCACGGATGCTCGAGAAGGTGATCAAAAGCGCCTTGGGCAACGCCGAACACCAGCAGGCACCCGGTGTCGATGACCTCGTTGTAGTCGACGCCCGCATCGACGGCGGACCGATGTTCAAGCGGATCCGCCCGCGTGCCCGGGGTATGGCGTTCGGCATCAAGCGACGCATGTCGCACATCAAGGTGAAGCTCGACTCGGTCTCCACGGAAACCACCGCTCCCGCCGCGGAGTGAGTCACATCAGGAAGCACTAGCATGGGCCAGAAAGTACATCCCGTCGGGTTTCGCACCGGCATCACCGAGCCGTGGAAGAGCCGTTGGTACGCTGCGAAGAAGGACTTCAAGGCGCTCCTGCTCGAGGACGTGCGGGTGCGGAAGTTCCTGAAGACGAAGTATCGCGCCGCCGCGATCCCGAAGGTCGAGATCGAGCGGACCCGCGACGAGGTGAAGGTCATCCTCCACACGGCGCGTCCTGGCGTGATCATCGGCCGCAAGGGGCAGGAAGTCGATCGGCTCCAGGATGAGCTTCAGGAGCTGCTCGGTCGGCGCGTGAATCTCAAGGTCGAGGAAGTCAGCCGGCCGGAGATCCAGGCCCAGCTCATCGCCGAGGACATCGCCGACCAGCTCGTGAAGCGGGCTGCGTTTCGCCGCACGCTGAAGCGGGCGATCGATTCGACGATGGACGCCGGCGCGAAGGGTGTGAAGATCCAGCTCGCGGGGCGGCTCGGCGGTGCGGAGATGTCGCGGTGCGAGAAGTCGATCGCCGGATCGATGCCGCTTTCAACCATCCGGGCCAAGATCGATTACGGGTTCTGCGAGGCCCCCACCGCGCAGGGCAATATCGGCATTCAAGTGTGGGTCAACCAAGGCATGTACGAGGAGACTGGCGATGGCGCTGATGCCCAAGAGGGTCAAGCACCGAAAAAGCCAAAGAGGTCGTATAAGAGGTGAGGCCACGCGGGGCAACCGCGTCGTCTTCGGCGACTTCGGCCTCCAGGCCGAGCAGCCGGGCTGGCTTCCCGCCGCGACCATCGAGGCAGGCCGTATTGCGGCCCAGCAGTACCTCCGCACGGAGGGGCGGCTGTTCGTGCGCGTGTTCCCCCACAAGTCGATCACGTCGATTCCGCTCGAGACCCGAATGGGCAAGGGCAAGGGCGAACCGGAGTATTGGGCCGCGGTGATCAAGCCGGGCATGATCCTCTACGAAATCGGTGGTGTGACGGAAGAAGCGGCTCGGATTTGCATGGCGCGGCTCGCGCACAAGATGCCGCTCCGGGTGCGGTTCGTGAAGCGGCGGGCAATGTGAGGACATCATGACGAAGGTACGAGAACTCCGAGACATGGCTGACGAGCAGATTCGTCTCGTCTGGAAGGACGCGGCCGAATCGTTGTTTCGGCTGCGGCTTCAGGCCCAGACGGAAAAGCTGGCGGCGCCCTCGGAGGTGAAGAAGCACCGGCGGACGATCGCTCGCTGCCAGACGATCCTGGTGCAGCGTGGGCAGTTCGTCGGGACGAGTGCCTCGGCCGTCCAGGCGGCCGATGCGCCGCAGCACGAGAAGCATGCCAAGCCGCGAAAGGCCTCGGGGCGTGCCAAGCTCAAGGCCCGCGGGCAGGGCGACGTGGCCAAACGGCGGACGTTTCAAAAGCGTACGCAGAGCGGAACCTGACGCGTTCATCCCCAACACACTGAATCGCATAGCGGAATCCAGAAGGACGAATCGATGCCCAAGCGAGTGGAAACAGGAACGGTGACGAGCGCGGCGGCCGCCAAGACCCGCCGCGTCGAGATCCCGCGGATCATTCGGCATCCGAAGTATGGTCGGATCCAGCATCGCCGCACCGTGTGCCATGTGCACGACGAGCGGGAGGAATCGGCCCCCGGGGACCTCGTCGAGATCGTCGAGTGCCGCCCGAAGAGCCGGCTCAAGCGGTGGGAACTGGTGCGCGTCGTGGCCAAGAGCACGGCCGTCGACGTCGCGTCGCTCCGGAGCGGTGCCCGGGCGACGAAGCTGCGTGAGACGGCCGCCAAGGCGGAGGAAGCGCAGGCTGCTGGTACGGAAGGGGCCTCCACATGATCCAGATGCAAACGCGACTGGTGGTCGCGGACAACACCGGCGCCAAGGAAGTGATGTGCTTCAAGGTACTCGGCGGCAGCCGCAAGCGAACCGCCGGCCTGGGTGACATCATCGTCTGCAGCGTGAAAAGCGTGATCGCCGGCAGTGACGTCAAGAAAAAGGCGGTGGTCAAGGCCGTGGTGGTGAGGTGCAAGAAGCCCACCCGCCGTGACGACGGCAGCTACGTGCGGTTCGACACGAATGCCTGCGTAATCATCGACAACGACAAGAATCCCAAAGGCACGCGTATCTTCGGCGCCGTTGCTCGCGAGCTCCGCGATCGCAACTTCATGAAGATCGTGAGCCTGGCGAGCGAGGTGGTGTGATGCTGATCAAGTCCGGAGACACGGTCGAAGTGCGGACGGGAAACGCCAAGGGCACACGGGCCAAGGTGCTCAACGTGCTGGCGGCGAAGCGTCCCGACGGCGGCCAGCGGCTGGTGGTGGAAGGCGTGAATCGCGTCTACCGGCACATCAAGCGGAGCCAGAAGAACCCGCAGGGCGGGCGGCTCAGCAAGGAGATGCCCATCGACGCGTCCAATGTGCTCTACGTCTGCACGGCCTGCGGCAAGGCCGCGCGGCTCGGCACGAAGCAGAGCGCCGACGGAGGCAAGGTGCGGGTCTGCCGGAAGTGCGGCGCCGAGCAGGGCACGCTGCGGAGGCCGCGGGCCAAGGCGGCGGGCGGCTGATTCCGGGCCGGAGTTCGGTCCACACGAAACGACACACGAGCGACAGACGACGAGGAACGAGTTCGATGGCGAAGAAGACGAAGGCTGAACCGGCGAACGTTGCCCCTGCGGGCACGCCGCGGATGCTCGAACATTACGTGACTACGGTGCGGCCGCAACTGGCGAAGGCGCTCGGTCGCGACAATCCACACTCGATTCCGAAGCTCGAGAAGATCGTCGTGAACATGGGCGTGGGCGTGGCCGTCACGGAAAAGAAGTATCTGGAGGAGGCGCTCGGCGCGCTGACGCAGGTGACCGGCCAAAAGCCGATCGCCACTCTGTCGAAAGCCGCCGTCGCGGGATTCAAGCTCCGCGAGAACCTGCCCATCGGCTGCGAGGTCACGCTGCGTGGCCGCCGGATGTATGAGTTCCTCGACCGACTGGTGTCGCTGGCCCTGCCACGGGTTCGTGACTTCCGTGGCCTCTCGAGCACGGCGTTCGACGGCAATGGCAACTACAGCCTGGGGCTCTCCGAGCAGATGGTGTTTCCGGAGATCAACCCCGACAAGTACACGCGTCCGCAGGGAATGAACATCACGCTCGTCACGTCGGCACGCAGCGACGACGAGGCGCGGGAGTTTCTGCGGGCGATGGGCATGCCCCTGAAGAAAGACGGCGAGGCATAGGAAACGATGGCAAGCAAATCGAAGATCGCGGCCGCTGCTCGCAAGCCGAAGTACTCCACTCGGGCCGTTCGCCGCTGCATGCTGTGTGGCCGGCCGCGGGCTGTCTATCGCAAATTCGGCACGTGCCGGATCTGCTTCCGGAAGCTGGCCGATCAGGGCTGCATTCCGGGCGTGAAGAAGGCCAGTTGGTAAGTGGGCCGAAGCGAAGCCAAAGACAAGACACGTTGAGCGAGAGATGAAGGAAAGGGTTCTCCTGACATGATGACCGACCCGATCGCCGACATGCTCACCCGCATCCGCAATGCGGTGCGAGTCGAGCGCGCCACCGTCGAGGTGCCGATTTCAAAGGTGAAGCGCGGCGTGGCCGAGGTGCTGAAGCGCGAGGGATTCATCTGGGATTGGCGCGAAGTCGACTCCCAGCCGGTGCCCCATCTGCAACTCGAATTGAAGTACGGACCAAACGGCGAACGGCTCATCCGGCACATCAAGCGGGTGAGCACGCCGGGCCGGCGCGTGTACAGCCGGTCGGCCCGCCTCCGTCCGATTCTCGGCGGTCTCGGAATCTCGATCCTGTCGACGTCGAGCGGCGTGGTCAGCGACCGCGAGGCCCGGCAGCGGAAGCTGGGCGGCGAAATCCTCTGCGAACTGTGGTAGTGCGAAAGGTCAGGCAGCGATGTCCCGGATTGGTAAATCTCCAGTCAGTATCCCGAAGGGCGTGAAGGCGGTCGTGGCGAACGGCGTGCTGACGGTCGAAGGACCGCTCGGCAAGCTGGAGCAACGACTCCATCCGGCTGTGTCCGTATCGGTCGATGCGGCCGCCGGTCAGATCGCCGTCACTCGCGGCAGCGACAACCGCATCTCCCGGTCGGTGCACGGACTGACGCGGGCCTTGGCCGCCAACATGGTCGAGGGCGTTTCCAAGGGCTACGAGAAGAAGCTCGAGATCGTCGGTGTCGGCTACCTGGCGGCATTGCAGAAGAACACTTTGCAGCTCCGGGTTGGGTTCGCCAACGAACTCCAGGTTCTCATCCCGGCTGGGCTGACCGTGACCGTTCCTGATCAGACGCATGTTTCCATCAAGGGCATCGACAAGCAGCTGGTGGGCCAGTTCGCCGCCGAGGTGCGTGCCCTGCGGAAGCCCGAGCCCTACAAGGGCAAAGGCATCCGCTACGAGAACGAACAGGTTCGCCGGAAGGCGGGCAAGGCGGTCACCAAGTAAGGTCGCCGGAAAATCCATTCCTTTCGCCATCGCACGCATCCTCCACCCGCACACATCCTCCACAACATTTGATTCGGAACTGATCCACCATGGAACATGCCCGCACCATCCTTCGGCAGCGTCTGCGGCGCCGTCATCGGGTTCGTCGCTTTATTCGCGGCACCGCCGAACGGCCACGGCTGTCTGTCTTTCGCACCGACAAGCACATCTACGCCCAGGTGATCGACGACGCCTCGGGACGGACGCTCGCCTCGGCGAGCTCCCGCGACAAGCAGCTCCGCGACACCCTGTCCTTCGGCGGCAACAAGCAGGCGGCGGAGGCGATCGGCAGGGCGGTCGCGGAACGGGCCAAGGCTGCGGGCGTCACGCAGGTCTGCTTCGACCGCGGTGAATGCAAGTATCACGGCCGTGTCGCGGCCCTGGCCGACGCAGCGCGGGCCGCCGGCCTCGACTTCTGAAAAACTACGAACCTGAACCTGGGAATCTGGAGTGTCCAACGTGTCGACTGGCAAGGAATCTCGGACTGGCGAGTTCGTCGAGAAGGTCGTGAAGGTCCGGCGGTGCGCCACGGTCGTGAAGGGCGGTCGGCGTTTCAGCTTTGCCGGCCTCGTCGTGGTGGGCAACGGCCGTGGCAAGGTTGGCTGCGGCTACGCCAAGGCCAACGAGGTTCCGCCTGCCGTTGAAAAGGCGATCAAGGACGGCATGAAGAACCTGATCGAGGTTCCGGTCGAAGCAGGCACGATCCCGCATCGGGTCGAGGGCCGCTACGAGACCGCCAAGGTGATCCTCCTTCCGGCTGGTCCTGGCACCGGCATCATCGCTGGTGCGGCGGTTCGTGCCGTTTGCGAATCAGCTGGCATTCGTGACGTGCTCACCAAAGCCCATGGCTCCACGAATCCCGTGAACCTCGTGAAGGCGGCGCTCGACGGGCTCAAGCAATTGCGGACAAAGGCCGATGTCGAACGGCTCCGCGGCGTATCGCTCTCCTGAATCATCCCCCGTCCGACTCGGAACTGAATCCGGCATCGAATCATGAAGCTCAACGACGTCAACAAAGACATCCACAAGAACGCCAAGCGGATGCGGGTCGGCCGCGGGCCCGGTTCGGGCAAGGGCCGCTATGCAGGTCGGGGCAACAAGGGCCAAGGGCAGCTGGCCGGATGGTCGGCCCCGGCGATTTTTGAAGGTGGCGGCATGCCGCTCATTCGCCGCATCCCAAAGCGTGGTTTCAATAATTCGCACGCGAGGATCGTGAAGTCGGTGAACGTCGAGTCGCTCGAGCAGGCGTTCGCCGCCGGCGCCGAGGTGACGCCCGAGACGGTCCGCTCCGCAGGCCTCGCATCCGGCATCTGGGAACAACTGAAGGTGCTGGGCAACGGCACGCTCACGAAGGCGCTGAAGGTCTCTGCCCACCACTTCAGCGCCCAGGCCCGCGAAAAGATCACCGCCGCCGGCGGCACGGCCACCGTTCTGCCGGGGCCGGCTCCCGTGAAGCGGAACGTAAAAAAGGCATCGCGGAAAAAGCCCGCCGGCGGGTAGGCTCTGACGGCGCCATGGGCGCGACTCTCCGAGGAGCCTGATCCGTGCTGGAAAAACTTCGCGTCATTTTCACGATTCCCGAGCTGCGGCAGAAGATCCTGCTGACGCTCGGCCTGCTGGCGATCTATCGCGTGGGCTGGCAGGTGCCGCTCCCCATCGTCGATCCACAGGCGATGACCGCCTTCGCCGAGCAGACCGGTGGCATCGGCGATTTGCTCCGAACAGTCGCCGTGTTCTCCGCGAGCCAGCTCTCGCAGGCCACCATCTTCGGCCTGGGCATCATGCCCTATATCTCGGCTTCGATCATTTTCCAGCTGCTCGGCACCGTGTGGCCGCCGCTGGAGCGGCTGCAGAAAGAAGGCGAGGCGGGGCGGAAGAAGATCAACGAGTACACCCGCTACGCAACCGTTTTGATCTGCATCGTGCAGAGCTGGGCATACGTCGCCTTCCTGTCGTCGCAGCGGGTGGGCGAGCAGTCGCTCATCCAATCGAGCTTTCTGGTCGATGGCAGGCTGCCGTTCGTCTGGCAGTTCGTGGCGGTCATGACGATGACGGCCGGCACGATCTTTCTGATGTGGCTCGGCGAGCAGATCGACGAATTTGGGATCGGCAACGGCATCAGCCTGCTCATCATGGCCGGCATCCTGGCTGCGATGCCCAGCGCCCTCGTCGAGCTCGGCAGTGATACCAGCTGGGAGCTCGGTGGGGGTGGCGGCAAGCTCGGGATCGAGACGCTGCTCGTGCTCGCGGCGCTCTTCGTGGGCGTCGTGGCAGGCGTGGTGTTCATGACCCAGGGGCAACGACGGATTCCGACGCAGAGCGCCAAGCACGTCCGTGGCCGGCGGGTCTACGGTGGCACGCGACAGTACCTGCCGCTGCGTGTCAATCAGGCGGGAGTGATGCCGATCATCTTCGCGAGTTCGCTCCTGCTCTTTCCGCAGATGTTTTTTCAATACTTGAGCGGCGCCTTCCCTGGCAGTGATCTCCTCCGCTCGCTCCACGACTCGTTCACCCGCGGCCAGTCGTACCTCTACAATGTGTGCTACATCGCCCTGATCTATTTCTTCTGTTATTTCTGGACCGCCATCACCTTCAATCCCACCGAGATGGCGGACAACCTCAAGAACTTCGGCGCCTTCATTCCAGGGTATCGGCCCGGCAAGCGGACCGCCGATTACCTGGAGCGGGTGATGGAACGCATCACGTATGTCGGCGCGGGGTTCCTGTCGTTGGTGGCGGTGATTCCGACGATCGTCGGCGGTGCGCTGGGGATTCCCGCCCAGATCGCCAGCTTCTACGG
>JBJTIE010000176.1:0-4463 GCA_046094845.1 Planctomycetaceae bacterium
GTCGTGGATCCAGTCGGCGAACGCCGGGCCGTGTGCGATGTAGAGATCGCGCAGCCATGCCGGCGCCTCGGTCGTGAGCCACGAGCGGAAGATGAGCCAGCGTGGATCGTGGACGCCATAGACCTCGCGTGCCACCCAGCATGCTCCGAGGCCGAGGCCACCGCCAGCACCCGGCCCAGCATTCAAATTGTTCTGGTTGTTTGGGTTTGCGCCACCAAGGTTGAAGGGATTGATGACGTTCATCGGATCGACCGGGAGCACGAGGTCGCCGACGGCGTAGGCCCGCGGTACAAGATCGGTGGCAGCCTGTTCTTTTGTTGTAATTCTCAACACGTCGTCTTTGACAACGTACGTCATGTCGATGTTTCTCAAAATCTGCCGCAAGGCCGATCGAAGCGGCAGGTTGGCAGCGTTTTCGGTGAGTGTTGCCTCATCCAAATCGAACCCCTCCAGAGCCTTCATGTCGAAGACGACTGGAATCCCGAATTGTGCCTCGATCGAGTTTTTCAGGTCCTTGAGCGAGTTGTTTTCGAACGAGAACTTCGGCCCCGTTGCCTTCCCTAAGGCCTCGTAAATGGTTTTTTCGTTTTGGCTAAGTGGGTCGAAGGCAGACGGGCGGTATTTCGCTCGTAACTCACTGATCTCCTTCCACCGCTCTTTATTCGGATAAATGATCGAGGGTTCATCGGGATACGGAATCCCAGCGACGTCCACCAGATGGAGCGTGTCCATGAACCCGCGTTCTTGGTCTCTACGCACGCGATCGTTCTCGGCGTGGTAGTCGAGCGTGCGAGCGACCAAGCCAGCCGTTCGCCCTATTACCCTCGCCGGCATTGGAATCGGATGGTTCGCCCACAGTGGGGGTGCTTCTCGCGCGATCTCGTCGCCGACGACTCGTTCCGCTTCTGAAAGGGCTTGGGTCGGCCTCTCGTAGCCCGTGATCCGATCGCCATAGATCATCTGCGGATAACGCTCCGATTGGGCGTAGCCGTCGCGAATGCCCTCCTCGACGAGCGCGTTGTACCGCTCGACGAGCTGCTTGATCCGCTCCTCGCGGCGCTGCAGTTCCGTATTGAGCCGGTCCCGCTCACGGCCGATCGCCGCCTTGCGTTCGGCAGCCAGGTCACATTCGAGCTTGGCTCGCGACCGCACGATCGACTCGCGGATGCGGCCTTCGAGTTGCCGCAGCAGGCGGTCGCGATCGCCCGGGGCGAGGTCGGCCGAATCGCGGACGAGCTGCTGGGCCTCCTTGAGCAGGTCGCGGGCCCGGTCGGGATCGGTGGAGAGCAGCTGGCGGGCATCGCGGATGCGGATCGCCGTCTCCTGCTCGAGCTGCTGGGCACGCACCTCTCGCATCGCCTCGGTGTCGTCGAGGTCACTGTCATCCTCGGCCGTCCGGGCCGGCGGCTGCCAGCCGGGCTTGGGCGGGGCGATTGGCTCGCCGGCGGGCAGTTCCTCGGCCTGCCGTGCGGCGGCCAGCCGCACGACGGCGGCCTGGGGGTTGTCGGGGTCGCGACGCAGCGAGGCCTCGGCCAGCCGCACTGCCGACGCATGGGCTCCCGATGCCTCGGCCTGCTTTGAAAGCTCGGCCAGGGCGACGGCCTCGCCGCGAATCACCTCGCCCGCCAGGCGCATGCCCTGGCGGCCGAGGAGAGGCAGGAAAACGCCATCCGTGTCCCAGGCATTGCGGGCGAGGATGCCAAGGTAGGCATGGTCATCGCGGGGGGCGGCGGCGGGAATCGCCAGCGTGACCGGCCGCGGCGGGCTGCCCGCGCCGGCCAGGCTGAAGGAGAGTTCGCTCGCGGCCGGCGATCCGGCGAGCAGGACGACGGACTCGCGATCGGTGCGGAGCGGAGGGAAACGTGCAGGCAGGATCCGCGGCAGATCCTTCTGTTCCGCGGCAAACGCCACGTCCTCGGGCCAGGCCACCGGCTGGACGGCGAGTGCGGCGATCTCTTTACCGGCGTCCGCCACTGATTCGCCCTCGGCGGGTACGATCAGCATGCCGCCGGTGGCACTTGCCACGGCCGCGAGGCATGGCCAGTTGACCTGCGGTCCGATGCCGAGGGCCGACACGATCACGTGCTCTGACCGCAGCAGATCCAGCACACGGGCGAATTCCTGTGCATCCACGCCGGCGAAGCCGGGGCCGTCACCCACATAGACCACGGCCTTCGGGCGGCTTCCGGCGGGGAACAGTCCGGCCGCCGTCTCGAGTGCGGTTGTCAGATCGGTGGAGCCGAGCGGCGTGCGAGACTGCAGGCCGCGGATCGCAGCCGCTGTGGCTTCACTGCGAGCGGCGGCAAACTCGGGGGCGAGAGGCTCGCAGCCCACGTCCACAGCGGCGATTCGCACGCGGTCGCGGGCGCGGGCCGCTGCGAGCAGGCCCTGCACGGCTTCCAGTTGACGCTGGCGATGAGTTCCTGCCTGGCTGGCCGAGGTGTCGACGAGCACGAGAATGTCGGCCGATTCGAATGCAGCGAGGTCGCGGGCCCGCAAGCCGACGGCAGTCGCCACGAGGGTCGATTCACCGACGGCCGTGCTGCCTGCTTCGACGAACGACACCACGACGGGCTGATCCGTTGCCGGAGCGGCGACCGTCGAACTGCCGAGGCCCAAAGCTGCCAGGACGGCGAGCACGGGCGCGACCGGCCACAGGATGCGGGGGGAGGACATGCGGGGCACTCCGAAGTCGGGGCGGGAACCTGCGTTCTGGGAAGCATATTGACCACCCCACCGCCCCGCCAATGTCGATCTTGGGGGAAAAAGCCGTTTTTCGCCTTGGTGACGCTTCCGGGAGTCGCAATACTCCCGCGCCACCGTTCCCGATACCCCGAAAGCCGGTGACCATCGTGCTCCACTCCGGTCGCATGCGAGCGAAGCTGATCGCGTTCCTGGTCGTCTCGTCGGGCGTCGCGGCCGCCCAGCCCCGGGCATTCACGCCCGAGGAGCAGACCAATATCGCCGTCTACGAGGCGGTGAACCGCAGCGTGGTGAACATCAATACGAAGGCCACCGTGCCCACCGGGCTCTTCCTCCTGGAGGTGCCGTCGGAGGGGGCGGGCTCGGGGATCGTGCTCGACAAACAGGGGCACGTGCTCACGAACTTCCACGTCGTCGAGGGGGCCAAGGAGATTCAGGTGCTCCTGTTCGACGGCTCGGGCCATACGGCCACGGTCGTGGGCATCGATCCCGCAACGGATGTGGCCGTGCTCAAGGTCGATGCCCCGGCGGATCTCTTGCAGCCGGTGGAGTTCGGCAGCTCCGCGGACCTCAAGGTGGGGCAGCGGGTGTTCGCCATCGGCAACCCGTTCGGCCTCGAGCGAACGCTCACGACGGGCATCATTTCAAGCCTGAATCGGTCGCTCCCCACGCGAACGGGCCGCACGATCAAGTCGATCATCCAGACCGACGCCGCGATCAATCCAGGTAATTCCGGCGGCCCACTCCTCGACAGCGGCAGCCGGCTCATCGGCGTGAATACGGCGATTGCGAGTCGCACAGGCCAGAGTTCAGGCGTTGGGTTTGCGATCCCCGTGGGCACGGTGGCGAGGATCGTTCCGCAGCTCATTCGGCAGGGAAAGGTGATTCGGCCTGACGCCGGCATCGCCCGCGTCTACCAGTCAGACGCGGGGCTCGTGGTGGCCACCCTCACGCCTGGTGGGCCTGCCGAGCGGGCGGGAATTCGCGGCTTCAAAGTGATCCGCGAACGGCGGCGGCAAGGGCCGTTCATGGTGGAATCGGAGCGGGTTGATCGCACGGGCGCGGATTTGATCGTCGCCGTGGCTGGGCAAGGCGTGCGGAATGCGGACGATTTCCTGTCGGCCGTGGAGTCGAAAAATCCGGGCGATCAGGTGCTGATCACGGTGCAGCGGGAGGGGCACCAGCTCGAGGTTCCCCTCGTGCTGGACGCTGAAAAATAGGGCTTTTCAGGTCTTTTTTCGGCCGAGCGAACCGGCCGCGACCGAGGGGCGTAAAGCTGGAGTCGGCGGGCTTGCCTGCCGATACTCTCCGTCCCCGAGCAAATTTTTCGCGGCTTGAAACGAGGCTGTTGACCAGCCAAGCGAGCCTGCTATGCTTGGGGGCTCGCCGCAAGGAACTTTCGAGTTCAGTGCGGCGAACAGATCTTTGACAATTCGGCAGTTCGATCTCTTTTGGTTTCGGCCGGCACGCGATTGTGACCGGCAAGCGATCGGAAGTCTTCGTTCGTTGCTTCGGCAGCGATCGTCGCTCTGGTCGCGAACCATTTATTCACAGACAGATCGAATCTCTTCTGAGATTCCGGAAACTCAACCGTCGGGCCTCGTGCCCGGCATGACGATCCAAATCAATTGAAGGGTTTGATTCTGGCTCAGAGTGAACGTTGGCGGCGTGGATTAGGCATGCAAGTCGAGCGAGAACCGTAGCAATACGGGGACAGCGGCGAAAGGGACAGTAATGTGTAGGTACCTACCCCGAGGTCT
>JBJTIE010000177.1:0-14422 GCA_046094845.1 Planctomycetaceae bacterium
AGTCGCAGAACGCGTTCCCGGCCTCCAGCGGCGCGAGGTTGACGTCGAATCGCGCGAGCTCGTGCGGCAGGTCGGCGAGCGGCACGAGCGGTCGCCACTCGATGCGGTGCTCGAGTCCTGCGAGGGGCGGGAATTCGTGAACGTCGAGCAGCGGCGTGCCTCGACGTGGCTCGCGGAACAGCACGAGCCGGCACTCGGGCCGGGCCCGGAGCACGGCGGCGACCCCCTCGGCCGCCAGGGCGAAGTCCCGCTGGTGGGTGCGCGAGCCCGACGCGTAGCCGATCCTGATCAGTCCGTCGTCCCCCGCGGCGCGGCGGCGGAGCACGGCCGTGCGGCTCGTCCGCCAGGTGTCGGCGTCGAAACCGTTGACCACGACGTCTGCCGGCTTGCCGCAGGCCCGGAGGGCGGCGGCGAGGGGTTCCGTGGGCGCCAGGCATTCGTCGGCGAGGTCGAGCGTGCGGCGGATGGCCGCGTAGTGCCGGGCGACGTCGGCCGATGTGAGGCCCATGGAGCGGATGCCGTCGATGACGGCCGGATCGGCGAGGGCCGGGTCGATCATCAGGTCGTCGATGTCGAACACGATCCGGGCGCCCGCAGCGCGCCAGATGGTGACAGCCTGCTCCAGTCGGCTGCACCACCGGGCCCGCCAGACGAAGACGACCGTCGGTGCGGGGCCGTGCCAGTGAGTCGCAGACAGATCGTCGATATCGATGACATCGACGGCATGGCCGAGCTGTGCCACCGCACGCGCCGGGCGAACGACACGGTAGGCGTGCCCCGGCGTGTCGGGCTCACCGGAAACGAAGACCACCCGCATCCCTCGCCCCACCGCCGTCGGCCGCTGCTGGGGAAGCAGATCGGGCCGTCGCACGGACAATTGATTCAGGCCGAGCGCGGCGATGCAGCGGCGGCCCCAGGCACGCAGGGCACGACGGATCGGATGGTCGCGGCGGGGAATGAGACGCATGCCTGCACGCTACGTGGCGGCGAGGGCACGGGGCAATGCCAGCTTCAGGGCGATTCGGCAGCTGGGGCAACGGGCGGGCTCTGCGTGGACGGCGCTTCGGTGAGTCCGCCGGCGATCCCGTAGAGGCTGTAGCGGAAGCCGGTGCCACGGCCGCGGCTGCTGGTCTCCACGGCAAACCCGTTCAGACGGCGGGTGGGCCTGCCTGCGAGCAGGTTGGCCGCGTCGTTCGTCTCACCGAGCACGGGACTCGCGATGAAGCCGGTGGAAAGCATCGAGGCCGGCGACGTGTAGGCGTAGCCGTCGGCGGGAAACCCGTCGGCCCAGATCCGCAACCGCAACGGCGGCGGACGGAGCACGAACGACTCCAGACGCGCCAGCAGGCCGGGAGCCACGTCGATCTCCAGCCAGAGATCGCGGTCGCGGTGCGGCGTCACGTCGATTCGATCCCCCGCCCGCGACGTGCCACTCGCCAGCAGCTCGAGCCGCACGGGATCCCGCCGTTCCCGATGCAGCACGAGGAATCGGTCGTCGGTGCCGACGGTGCGATAGTCGTGGAGGATCGTTCGCAGGGCGAGCGAGTCCTCGAGACCGGGATAGCGGCCGTCGATCGAGCCCAGTTCGAAGAGCAGCCAGTCGGGCGCCCGGGGCGAGCGATAGAACCGGTCGTTCAGTTCGGCGAGCCGTCGCGTGTAGACCGAGTAGCTTTGGAACACCGGCCGGGGCCTGTAGTTCAGCCGGTTGGCGATCGCGTAGTCCTGGCTGTAGCCGAACACGTCCACCGGTTCGGCGCCGACGAGGCGGCGGGCGGTCGGGAGTGCCATGCGGTCGCGGGCCCGATCCCATTCCTCGTCGAGCCAGCGACGATGCCGCTCCGGGCGGAGCAGGATGCGGGTATTGATCGAGATTCGCTTGATTGCCTGTGCGATGCCGTCCTCGAGCGAGCCGATCTGCATCCACTGGGCCAGCGTGAGGGCCAGCGCCGCCACGAGCCAGCACCGGGCGGGGGCGAGGCGGTCGGTCGCGGGAGGGGCCAGCGGCACGAGCGACAGGGCGAAGGCGAGCCCGACGCACACCGCGAGCAGGGCCGTCACATGGGTGTCGCCGGCGGCCGCCCGAACCATGCCGTGCTTCCAGCCGAGAAACAGCAGTGCCGACAGCCATGTCCCGAGCAGCCAGCGTCGGGCTGGAAGATGCCAGTCGCCCGGCAGTGCGGCCGATCGGGAGCGAACCACGATTCCGCCGGCACACAGTCCCGCGGCGAGCAACGCGAGAAAAAGGATGGCATTCGGCCCACGGGTGCCCATCGTCCGCGCGTAGCCCGACGCGATCTCCAGCGAGCCGGTGAAGAACGCCGGCAGGTCGGCGAGTGGCTGGCCGAGCGCCGCCCAGCCGCCGATGAACACCACCGCGGTGGTGGCGATCGGCAGGATAGCGAGCCCGCGGCGGCCCCGGAGGAATGCGTCGGCGGCCACGGCGGCGAGGGTGAGTCCGCCGGGGACGAGCCAGGAGAACTTCGCCAGGCCGATGAGCCCCACGAAGCACGCCAGACCGAAGGCCGGTCCGGCATGCACACTCGTCCGGCGGTCGTCGGTCACGGGACTCGTGAACGCCAGAATGCCCCAGCAGCAGAGCCCGGCCTGCACCGGTCCGTCGAGCCCGCAGGCCCGGATCAGCGGCAGCCCGCCGACGATCACCCGCAGGGCGGCCGCCTCCTGCCACGGCAGCCGCCGCGCCACGAGCACGATCGGCAGGACGAAGAGCAGCGTGATCGCCAGGGCGGCCCAGGTGGCGACCCCCGTCGTGCCGCCCGAGTAGCTTCCCGTGGCGGCAAGTCCCAGCGGGCCGTAGGTGAACACGACGTCGGAGCCGAAGTGGAGCCCGTGGTCATGGGCATACCGCAGCACGCTTCCCCACGACGAATCGAGGCCGCCCGAGGCGACTCCGTCCGGCAGGCGGGCGACCGCCAGCGCGATGGCGAGGGTGATCGCGGCCGTCGGTCCTGCGAGGCGAAGCATGCCCATCACGCGGCCTGTTGGTCGGAGATGCCGCCCGCCACGGATGTCTCCGCCCGCTTGCGGAGCACGAAGATGTTCTCACCCGCGGCCTCGTACTCACCGAAGAACTCGACGTCGAAGGGCATGCCGAGCGTGTCACGGGCGCAGGCGAGCATCTCCAGCACCTCGCGGCTGGTCCAACAATGGAAGTGGATGCTGTACCGCTGTGTCATGAGCTCGGCGATGCGGGCCGCGATCACGGATTCGGGCGTGCCGGAGCCGTACCGGCCGAAATGCGGCTCGACGAGCGTGACCCATTCGCGGTAGTGATGCTCGCGGGATCGGTCGGCTCCGCGTTGACGATCATCCAACAGGTGCTCGAGCGGCGTGATCGTGCGGTCTCGATCGAACGTCCGCCGCTTGTCTGGAACGGCCATGAAGATCGAGCCGCCCGGCTTCACGACCCGGAGCAGGTTCTCCAGGGTCGTGAGGGGATCCTCGCAGTGCTCCAGGAAATGGTTGGCGATGACGAAGTCCTCGCTCTCGTCGTCGATCGTCGTGAGCCGCTCGCCATCGTCGATGACGTCGACGGGCACGAGGTCGAACTGCCGAAGCTCCGGGTAGTGCTCTTGGAGGCCCGGCTTGTCGAGTCGATCGACGTAGCGGGCCCGGGCGGTCTCCGGCAGCGGCAGCGGATTGTGCAGGGCGCCGATCTCGAGGCCCTTTCCCGCGAGGAAGGCCGCCGCAACAAGCCGCCGTGGCACGGGCAGTGCGGTGGTCGACGGATCGCCGGACAGCAGCAGCACCGGTGGCAGACCGGGGCGCCGACGGGGTGCGACCGCGCGATGCAGGGCGTCATGCAGCATGCCGGGCCGTGCGGAGAGCACGTGGTGACGGCGGTAGTGCTCGCCGATCCGTCGGCCAGCCCGATGCCGGGCATCGGCGTCGGTGATCAGTCGTGACAGCGCGTCGATCCAGGCGTCGTGCGTGTTGTCGACGAGCGCCACGCCGTGATCCCCCGCGAATGCGGCGTGGTAGGCCTCGTGTCGTGACGCGACGGTCGGCAGGCCCAGGGCGGCGTAATCGAGCAGCTTGATGGCCGACTTGCAGCTGTTGAACTGGCTGTTCACCAGTGGCGACACGGCGACGTCCCACCGTTGCCTCGTGAACCATTCAATGAATCCGGGATAGGCCTGCGAACTCGGGCCGGCGTCGGGCACCACGCGGTGGAAGCACTCGGGAATCTTCCCCGCGGCGATGCCGACGATCTCGAACCGCACGCGATCACCGTGCCGCTGCAGGATCGTCTCCACGGCCGGACGGAGAAACGCCAGTTCCTCGTCGTGGGTCGCCGTTCCCATGTAGAGGATCCGCACCGGTTCCGGTTCGACGCGTGGTGGCGTCGGCGCTGCCCGCCAGATCCGATCGTCGTGCAGGTTGACGATCACTTCCGCGTCGGGCCGGATCGACACGAACCAGCGTTGGAGTGCCGGTGTCGCCAGCCAGACGACGTCGGCTGCGAGCAGGAGCCGCAGCACCACCGCGGCGAGCTCGCCGAGCCGAGCGGCCTCGGGATGCGTCGGCGGGATCGACACGAGATCGTCGTCGAGGTCGTACACGAGCCGAATGCCATGGGCCCGACAGTGGTCGATCAGGCGCTGCGCCGTGGCCAGATCGGGAGCGGCGTGTCGCTGGCAGACGAGCACGTCGGCATCGCGGGCGAGGGCCGCCTCCAAATCGACGACCTCCACGAGCACGTCGTCGTGGGTGGCCGCCAAGGCGTCGAAGGGTTGCACGAGCCGGATGAATCCGCACGGCGTGATGCCGCCGTCGTCGTCGCGGTCGGGAACCACGAGCACGGAGGTGACCCCGGGCCTGCGGAGCGAGATGGTCGCGTCGGGGGATCGCGTGTGGGGAGCGACGAGCGGCTCCAGGTAGCGGTCTGGATAGAACTGCTCCGGTGCGGTCTGCCGCGGCGCAACGGCGGGGCCGCGGTCTGCGGTCAGTGCGGCGCGAACGGCGGCGAACGTGGCGAGCAGGGTTTCGCCGTCCCGGCTCGGGGCGATGAGCCAGGTCAAGGGGCGGTCCACGAGCCGCTCCGGAAAGGCGCCCAGCGCCGGCGCCACGATCGGGAGGCCGGCGTCGATCGCCGCCGACAACGTGTAGCTGTAGGTCTCGGGCCAGGTGGCCGGAAACCAGATCGCATGCAGGCCCGCCGACGCGATCAGGCCCGGGAGGTCGGCCTCGTCATAGCGGCCCGTCTCGTGCACCCGGCGACGCAGGTGCCGGGGAAGCCGCGGGTCGCAGTAGCCGACGACCACGAACTCGAACTGCCCGGGGCCGGCCGACTCGACGGCCGCCGTCAGCGAGTCGAGCCCCTTGTGCTCGGCGATGACGCCCAGCACGCCGATCCGCAGCGGCTCGGCCGGCCCCGGCGGCGCCGCGGTGATCCGCCAGGTGGGGTGGGCCACGGCGGCGTGGGGCACGGTGATCAGGCGGGCATGGGGCGCGTAGCGGGCGATGCGGTCGCGGGCGTCACGGCTCGGGCAGATGACACGCTCCGCCTCGTTGAGCAGCCAGCCGTGCCGCGTCCGCCAGTCGGTGATGTCGGTCGCCCCGTGCTGCGGCCGGCCCGCGATGCAGGCGTTGCAGGAGGCGGCGTCCGGCTCGCCGCAGTATCGCGAGGTCGGCGTCGGCAGCAGGTTGATCTGCGGACAGATCGAAAAGTAGTCGTGAATCGTCAGGTCGAACGGCACGCCGAGCCGGTCGAGGAGCGGCCGCAGGCTGGAGGCGAGTCCCAGCCAGTGGTGCACGTGCACCCGATCGACGCCGAAGCTCCGCACGACGGCGACGAGCCCGTCGAGCTGATCGGTCGCGAACGTCGTCTCGGGGTGGCCGACGAGGCCCGGCACCGAGAGGGCGAAGCCGCCCGGCCGCGGCTCGAGTCGCAGGACGTTCGCCCGCGGGCCGACCGCGTCCATGAGTTCGCGGACGTGTCGGCCGGTGCCGCCGCCCAACGCATGCGTCACGACGAGGATCGTCGGCTCGTTCGCGTTGCGACACACCGCCGCCGTGGCGGCGAAGCGGCTGGCTCGTGCCGGGTCGGCCTCCACGTGCCTGGCGACGGCGGCGGCGTAGGTCGGGTAGCGGGCGGTCAGCAGACCCCAGGCCCGAGCCCGCTCCGGCGAATTCCTGCCGAAGCTCGTCTCACCGGCATGAAACACGAACGTGTCGCAGGCCAGCAGGTGCCGCCAGCCGGCCGCGGTCGACCGCATGCAGAAGTCGTTCTCCTCGCCGTAGCCGCGACCGAACGTCGCCTCATCGAAGCAGCCCACGGCGTCGAGGCAGTCGCGGCGGATGTACATGCAGAAGCCGACGGCCGTGGGGAGGTCGACCTGCCGGCCGCGGTTCGCGGCGCGGAACGCCTCGTCCATTTCGACGGTGGTGCGGCCCGGCGGCAGCGGGCCACCCTCGATCGACGGCCAGCTACAGATCGTCGCGTTGTTCGAAAAGGGGGTGACGGTGCCGATCCGCGGGGCGGAGTAGGCATGTCCGGCGAGCCGGGTGAGCCAGCCCGCCGGCACCTCGGTGTCGCTGTTCAGCAGGACGACGTCACGATTTCCCGCTGCCGCCATGCCCCTGTTCACCGAGGCGACGAAGCCGCGATTCGACTCGTTCCGCAGGAGCGTGATCGAGCCGTCGGCCGCCAGTTCCCGCAGGTAGTCGCTCACGGCCGGCTCGGGCGAGCAGTCGTCGACGACGATGATCTCACGCGGGAGGTCGTCCGAATGGTCGAGGACGGTGCGGAGGCATCGCCGGGTCTCGTCGAGGCCGCGATAGACCGGAATCACCACGGCCACGGCAAGCCGATTCGGGGGCACCCACTCGGCGGCCTCCGAGGGCAGGTAGGACTCGATGGAACTGCATGCGATCGAAAGGCCGGGCTGCGCGGCCGTGCGGCGACGGCGCAGGCGGTTTTGCAGCCGCCCGATGGCATGCCCGATCAACGGAATCCGCGCGGCGGCATCGCCGACCAATCGTCCCAGCTTCATGACCGTTTCAGTTTCGTGACTCGTGACTCCGAGGAAGATTGTGCGACACGAAGCCGCTTCCGCGGAAGTTCAGTTCGCGGGCTGGTTTCGGCGGCGGAGCGGCCAGCGGTCAGGCGGCCCGGCGGTGCTCGGCCTCCTCCTCGTCGGGAGGCGGCGCCAGCCTGGGCCGCGGGGGCGTGCGGCCTCGGGCGAAAAATTCTTCGATGGAGCGGGAGAGCCGTGTGAGCAGGCCGGGCGACTGCCATGCAGCGAGTTCCTCCGCGATCTGCTCGTGCCGCATCCGGAGCTCCCGCAACTCCGACTCGAGCCGTTTTCTCTCGCCAGTGACGGTGTCGATCCGCCCGTCGGCGCGATCCCGCTGTTCCACCGCGGTCGCCATCTGCCGCACCGCCTCGTCTCGTTCGGCCATCAGGGCGGCCACCGCGTGCGCATGCTCCACGTCACGGGCCTGCGCCGCTGCGACCTCGCCGTGCAGTTTCCGCTCGCGAACCGCGGCGCGACTGGCCCGAGCCCACTCCTCCACGGCATAGCCGGCGAGTGACGCGGCATCGGCCGCCGGCTCCGCTTCCTCGGCCGCCGGCTCACCCGCGAGGTGCCGGAGCAGATGGTAGACATCATGGGCCTCCGGCACCAACGCCCGCACGACGGCGGCGCCGTGTCGATTGCATTCCCGGCCGAAGAGGTCGTTGCGGAAATAGTCGGGGGGCGAGTCGAGCGGCACCTGAAGCTTCGACCGCACCAGCTCGAACACGTGATCCGGCTCGGCGATGAGCCTGGAAATCTCGAACACGACGCACCGCGTCGGATGCCGCGTGACGAACTCGACGATCCGCCGGTTGTAGGCGACCCAGATCTCGATCGCGAGTCGGGGATCGACGACGAAGGCGGCGTCGCCGCGCCGGAACAGGGAATCGGCCACGTCCCACGGATTGCGAAACACGAAGGCATACCGGGCATCCGGGAGCAGTTCGTCCCAGAAGTCGAGGAACAGCGTGGTCCGGGGCTCCTTCCAACCCCAGAGTTCGCCCCCAGCGGACCGTTCGGCGATGATCTCCTCCGCCTCCCGCGCGAACTCCGCCGCCAGGCGAGGCAGGGGCCGCGTGACATACCCCTCGTAATTGAACCCGAGCGAGTGGAGGGCCCGCATGTGAAACTCGAGGAACCCGACATCCTCGAAATGGCCGAGCGAGTTGCCGACGTTGGGGCCGAAGAGACGATCACCGAGCTTCACGCCGGCGCCGCCGAACAGCGAGGCCGTGAGCGACGTGCCCGAGCGATGCATGCCGCAGATCACGAGCGGCCCGGAACTCCGGTCGGGCGGCGGTGCGGCGGTGGTCATTCGGCGTCCTCCAGCCGGGGAGCGTAGAGGGACTGCCGCTCCACCGCAGCACCACATTCGCCGCCCCGGACTGCCGCCGCAGCCCGGTCGGCCCTGGCTGCCGAGCTTGCCGCTTTTGCCTGGCCGCTTTCCGGTGCCGACCTCCCGTGGTTCAATCGTTACGTGAGGTGAGAAACTGCGATGCACTGCGTCTACGCCTACGATGTCGTCGTGATCGGGGCCGGCCATGCCGGCGTGGAGGCGGCCTGCGCCGCCGCCCGGCTCGGGGCCCGTACGGCGCTGCTCACGACCAATTGCGACACCGTCGGCCAGATGAGCTGCAATCCGGCCATCGGCGGCGTGGGCAAGGCGCAGCTCGTCCGCGAAGTCGATGCGCTCGGAGGGGTGATGGCCCGGGCGATCGACGCCGCCGGCATCCAATTTCGCGTGCTGAACCGGTCGAAGGGGCCGGCGATGCACGGGCCGCGGGCCCAGGCCGACAAGAAGCTCTATCAGATGGAGGTGAAGCGGATCGTCGAGGAGACGCCGAACCTCGATCTCCGACAGGAGACGGTCGATGACCTCATCGTCGAAGCGGGGCCGGGGGTGGCCGGCCCACGGGTCGTCGGCGTGCGGGTGCGGGGCGATGCCGAGTATCACGCCGCGGCCGTCGTGCTCACGACGGGCACGTTCCTGCAGGCCGTGATGCACACCGGCGAGGCACGCACGAGCGGGGGGCGTGCCGGGGAGGGCACGACGTCGGGCGTGAGTCGGGCGCTCGAATCCCTCGGCCTGCGGCTCGCCCGGTTCAAGACGGGCACGCCCTGCCGGCTGGCCGCCACGAGCATCGACTTCGGTCAGCTCGACGTGCAGCCGGGTGACGCCGAGCCGCAGCCGTTCTCGTTTCTCACGGAGCGGATCGAGCAGGAGCAGATGGTCTGCTGGATCACGCGGACGACACCGGAGATTCACGACCTGATCAGGGCCAACCTCCATCGAGCCCCGATGTTCACCGGCCAGATCGGCTCCCGGGGGCCCCGCTACTGCCCGAGCATCGAAGACAAGGTGGTGCGGTTCGCGGACAAGGAGAGCCACCAACTCTTTCTCGAGCCAGAGGGGCGTTGCACCCGGGAGATCTACGTCAACGGCATTTCCACGAGCCTGCCTCGGGACGTGCAGGACGCAATGATCCGCCTCGTGCCCGGGCTCGAGCGGGCGGTGATCATGCGGTACGGCTATGCCGTTGAATACGACTACTGTCCGCCGGACCAGCTCACCGCCACTCTCGAGTGCAAGGCCGCGGCCGGCCTGTTCCTCGCCGGCCAGATCAACGGCACGACCGGCTACGAGGAGGCTGCCGCACAGGGCATCGTGGCCGGTGCGAATGCGGCGCTGGCGGCGGCTGGCCGCGCGACGCTCGTGCTCGGCCGCGAGGATTCCTACATCGGCGTGCTCGTCGACGATCTCGTGACGCGGGGCGTGGACGAGCCCTATCGAATGTTCACGAGCCGTGCGGAACACCGGCTCGCGCTGCGGCACGACAATGCCGACCGCCGGCTCACGCCGCTCGCCGAACGGCTGGGTCTGGTGGAGCCCCACCGGGCCGCCCGGCTCGCCGCGAAGCAGGCCGAGATCGAGGCGACGCTCGGCCTGCTCGCCGCACGACGGGTCAACGGCACGCCGCTCTCCGATCTGCTCAAGCGGCCCGAGTTCGGCTGGAGCGATTGTCTCGCGGTCGCGCCGGAACTGGCGGCGGTGTCGCGGGATGCCGCCGCGCAGATCGAGACCGACATCCGCTACGCCGGCTACCTGGCGCTCGAGCGGGAGCGGATCGACCGGCAGCGGCGGCTCGGCGAGCGGCTGATTCCCGAGGGCTTCGACTTCGCCGCGGTGCGGCACCTGCGGGCAGAGGCTCGTGAGCAGCTCGCCCGCATCCGCCCCCGCACGCTCGCCCAGGCCGGCCGGGTGAGCGGCATCACCCCTGCCGACCTCGCCCTCGTCCTCGTCCACCTGGAGGGCCGCAAAGCCTAGGCACCCACACGAGCACAGCCGCCACCGAGCGAGCGCAGGGCAGGGATGCCCGCAGCGAGCGTCCGGCGACGGGGCGTGGGCAGCCCCGAACCGGCCCCGAAACACAGGCGCTAGCACCACGCGAAGAACCCATGCGAATCGTTCACATCACGGCCGGGGCGGGCGGACGCATCTGCGGCTCGTGCCTCCACGACAACACGCTCGTGCGGGCGCTCGTGGCCCGTGGCTGCGACGCGACGCTCGTGCCGGCCTATGTGCCCACCACGACCGACGAGGAGAACGTGGCCCAGGAGCGGATCGTGATGGGGGGCGTGAACGTGTGGCTCCAGGAACACGTGCCGCTCTTCCGCCACACACCGCGGTTCGTCGATCGGCTGTTCGACGCGCCGCCGCTGCTCCGCTGGCTCTCGTCACGCACCGGCGGCACGCGACCGGCGGACCTCGGGCCGCTCACCATCTCGACGTTGCGGGGCGAGCAGGGACGACAGCGAAAGGAGGTGGAGAAACTCGCCGTCTGGCTGGCGGCAGATGTACAGCCCGACGTGGTGCACCTCTCCAATGTGCTGCTGATCGGGCTCGCGCGGCGAATTCGGGAAGCCACCGGTGCCCGGATCGTCTGCAGCCTCTCCGGCGAGGACATCTTCATCGACGCGATTCCCGAGCCGCATCGCTCCGAGATCTGGGGAGTGCTTCGTGATCGGGCTGCCGACGTCGATGCCTTCGTGGCGCTCAATCACTTCTTCGCGGGCTTCATGGCGGAGCGGCTCGCGCTGCCGCTCAATCGCATCGAGGTGATCCCGCACGGGGTCGATCCCGCAGGGTTTCCCACCACCCTGCCGGATCTCGCGGCCCGGCGTCGGTCGCGTGGCGGACGCCTCGTCGTCGGCATGCTCGCCCGCGGCTGTCGCGAGAAGGGACTCGATCAGCTCATCCGGGCCCTGCCGCTGCTGGCTTCGCGCGACGTGGAGATCGTGGCGGCGGGCGCCATGGTCGATGCGGAGCGAGACTACGTCACGTCCTGCCTGGCGCTCGCCCACGATCTCGGCGTTGCCGATCGATTCCATTGGCTCGGCCAGGTCGACCGCCCGGGCAAGCTCGCGCTCCTCGGCTCGATCGACCTGTTCGCCATGCCGACGGTGCATCCCGAGGCCAAGGGGCTGCCCGTCATCGAGGCGATGGCCGCCGGGCTGCCGGTGGTGGCCCCGCGACACGGCACGTTCCCTGAACTGCTCGACGGCGAGCAGGCGGGGGTGCTGCACGCGGCCGGCGATCCTGCCGACCTCGCCCGGGTGATCGCGGCCGTTTTCGCCGACGAAGACCTTGCCATTCGCCTGGCTCGTCACGGACGTACACTCGTCGAGCGACGACATACGGCCGACCGGATGGCCGCCGCCCATGACACGCTCTATCGGTCGCTCCCGCGGCCGAAGCCCTGAATGCCAGCCCGATGAAGACCAGCAAGACGAAAAAGACCCAGGCAAAGGCCGCGTCCACCACGGGCACGCTTCGGATCGGCGACCAGTGGAACGCGATCACGATCATCGCCCATTCGCAGACGCATCCGCTCAAGGCGATCTGCGAACTCGCGGAGAATGCGATCGACGCCGGGGCGGCGAGCGTACGGATCATCCGTCGTCGTTCCCAGGGCCGGCTCTTTCTGGAGGTGGCCGACGACGGCCGCGGCGTGGCTCCGGACGAGTCCGGCGCGGCCGACTTCGAGCGGATCGCCACGCATCTCTGCGACTCGATGAAGCGGCATCTCGGCACCACGCAGCGGCAGGGCGTGCATGGTGAGTTCGGCATCGGCCTGTTGAGCTTCTGGAGCCTGGGCGAGGAACTGCGGATGGCATCCGGCAGCGGTGCCGGGCCGCTCCGCGAACTGCATCTCGTGCGCGGTCAGCGACAGTATGCGATTCGGCCGGTGAGGGGGCGGCTGGCCGTCCGCGGCACGCGGGTGTCGGTCGGGCCGCTTCTGGAGACGACGAAGAATCTCGTCACCGGGGAGAAGATCGCCCGGTATCTTTCGGCCGAACTTCGCGATCGGATTCGCAACACGGGCGTGAAGATCGACGTGGTCGATGCGGTTGCCCGGCGTGAGATCCGCGTCGTGCCCCGGGAGTTCGACGGCGAGCGGCTGGAGATTCCGCGCCGCTACCCGACGCCGCTGGGCGAGGTTGGGGTCGAGGTCTATCTGCGGGGCGACGACGCGACCGGTCCCGGGGGCATCGCCATCTGCAAGGACGGCACGCGGGTGCTGGCCGACATCACCGAGCTGCTCGCGTTTCAGCAGCCGCCGTGGACGGATCGCCGCCTGGAGGGGCTCGTCGACTTCGAGGCCCTCGCCCTCGCCCCGGGCACCCGCTCCGGCATCGTGCCCGACGCCGCGCTCGACGCGCTCGTGGCAGTGGCGCCGGCGATCGCCGCCGACATCGCGGCCGCCGTTGCCGGCCGCGAGCAGGCGGAGGCCGAGCGGGCCAATCGGCACCTGCTCAAGCAGGTGCACAAGGCCTTTGCGACGGCGCTGGCGGAGCTGCCGGCCGAGGACTACCTGTTCTTCGACATCCCCAAGACTGAGCCGGCGCTGCAGGATCGAGCGGGTACCGGCACGGGAGCCGCCGGCGAGCCGCGGTCCCGACAGTCGAAGCCCGGAAGCGTTGGAACGGAGGGTGCGGCCACGCTCTTTGCCGCCGATCCGGGGCCGCTCGCGGCCGTGCGGATCAGCCCGCGTCGGCCACGGCGGCCGCCCGGTGGCTCGTGTCTCTTCACCGCCACGCCCTGTGATGCCGATGGCACGCCGATCCCGAATGGCGTGGCGATCGCCTGGCAGATCGTGTCAGGCTCGGCGGCGATCGCGACCGACGGCGCGTCCTGCCGGGTGGCGTCGTCGGATCTCGGGATCGTGACCATCGAGGCCACGGCCCGACAGGCGGGCATCGAGGTGAGCGATCGCGTCGAACTCAAATTCATGATCGACGCCGATGCCGACACGACTGGCGGCCGGGGCCTGCCGGGCTACCGGCTGGAACCCGAGCATGGCCAGCCGTGGCGGAGCCGCTACGACGGCACCGCCAACGAGATCGTGATCAACTCCGCCCACCGGGATTTCCTGGCCAGTCGGGCATCGGCGGCGAAGCATCGCCGCTACGTCGGCAAGCTCTACGCCAAGGAAGTGGTGCTCACGAACTTCCCGCACGAGTCGCCGGCCCAAGTGATGGAGCGGCTGATCGAGGTCACGCTCCGCACTGAAGACGCGCTGTAACGTTTCGTAGGCCCGTGCGCACCGATCGGCCACCACGGGAGGTCGCCCCGTGGAGGAATAGACGGGCCTGCGGTATTCATACCGTGGGCCGCACACGGAGTGTGCGGACTACGGCGCGAGCGAAGGCGGACGGCGCGAGCGAAGGCGGACGGCGCGAATGACGGGCTTGGGTGAATCGTCAGGCCTGCGGGCCGGCTTGGTCGTGGCCGTCGGCGATCTCGGGGCCGTCCTTTTTTTCTGGGAACATCAGCGACGCGGCGACGCTCGTGCCGATGAGGGCCACGATCACCGCCAGCGACAGCGCCGGATGGACGAGGTGCCCCTTCGCGTGGGCGTCCCAGCCGCCCCGTTCGGCGAGCCACTCGGTATGCCGTGCGGCCTCGGCGATCATCTTGCAGCCGACGAACACGAGCACTGCCGACAGGCCGTAGTTCAGGAAGCGGAACAGATCCATCACCCCGGCGAGCAGGAAGTAGAGCGCCCGCAGGCCGAGGATCGCGAACACGTTCGACGTGAAGGCGATGAACCGCATGTGGTCGGTGCCGGGCGTGACCACGCCGAGGATCGCCGGCACGCTGTCGACCGCGAACAGCACGTCGGTGCTCTCGACCACGAGCAGCACCAGGACCAGCGGGGTGGCGATCAGCCGGCCGTTCTCGCGCACGAAGAACCGGTCGCCGGCCGGCTCCTTCGACACCGGGATGAATCGGCGGAAGAAGCGGATCATCGCGTTCTCGCCCGGTTCGTGGTCACCCCCGCCAACGGCGAGCTTGATGCCCGTGTAGACGAGAAAGCCGCCAA
>JBJTIE010000178.1:0-7124 GCA_046094845.1 Planctomycetaceae bacterium
GAGGCCGAGCAGGAGCTCGTCGGCGGCTATCACACCGAGTATTCGGGCATCAAGCTCCTGCTCTTCCTCGTGGCCGAGTTCCTCCACATGGTCACGGCGGCCTTCCTGATCGTGATCATGTTCCTGGGCGGCTGGCACCTCTGGGGCGTCACCGGCTCCGGTCCGGTCGAGACATGGACCGTGGCCCTGCTCCGGTTCGGCGTGCTCTCCGCCAAGATTCTCGGCGTCATCCTGTTCTTCATGCTCGTCCGTTGGAGCTGGCCGCGGTTTCGGTTCGACCAGCTCATGAACCTCGCCTGGAAGGTGATGCTGCCGCTGGGACTCGTGAACCTCATCACGGTGGCGGCCATCGAGGAGTTCCGGCCGCAGCTGGTGGCGGCGGTCGGCGAGGGGGCGGCGAAGACGGCCGCGGTCGCCATCCCGTGGCTCGTCTTCTTCGTGGGCTGGATCGCGGCCGGCATGCTCACGCCGTCGGGCACCGACAACACACCGATCCGTACCCGCGGCCCGCTCGACATCGAACACGAACTGGTGGAGGTCTGACATGAAGCCCACCGATCCTGCAATCACCTGGCTGGAAGAGAAGCCGCTCGGCCTCGCCGAACGGCTCTACCTGCCGCTCTTCGTCGGCGGCCTGGCGACGACCGCCAGGCACCTCGTCAGCCCCAAGGTCACGGTGAGCTTCCCCGAGCAGCGGCCCACGGTGGGCAACCCGCTCATCTACCGCGGCGTGCATCGGCTCAACCGCGACGAGGAGGGCCGGGTGAAGTGCGTGGCCTGCTTCCTCTGCGCCACCGCATGCCCCGCCCACTGCATCGACATCGTGGCCACCGAGAGCCCATGGCCCGACCGTGAGAAGTATCCCGAGAGCTTCCAGATCGACGAGCTGCGGTGCATCTTCTGCGGCATGTGCGAGGAAGCCTGCCCGGTCGATGCGATCGAACTCACGAGCCTCTTGGACCTCACGGGCAAGAGCCGTGAGGAGATGATCTTCGACAAGGAGAAGCTCTTGAGCGTGTATGACATGACGAAGGATGCGGAGCCGATGAAGTCGGCGTCGCTCGGAGGCACGCTGTGATCGCCGTCGCGCTTCCTTCGCCGGGCGTCATGCTCGCCGGCGCCGTCACCGCCGCCGCCGTGAGCCTGTGGCTGCTCCTGCCCCGGGGCGCTGAAAGCCGCGTGGCCCGCTGGCTCGGCGGCCTGCTCGGCGCCGCCGCGCTCGCCGGCTTCGTGCTCACCGGCCGCCGCCTGGGCGGTCTCGGCGAGGAGGCCGTGTTTCTGATCGTGTCGCTCGTCGCCGTGATTTCAGGGGCCGCCACGATCGTGTCGCGGTCGCCGGTCTACTCGGCCATCTGGTTCGCCCTCGCCCTCGCCGGCGTGTCGGGCGTGCTGCTCGTGCTCGGTGCGCAGTTTCTCGGGGTGGCTACGATCGTGGTCTATGCCGGTGCGATCCTCGTGATGTTTCTGTTCGTGCTCATGCTCGCCCAGCCCGCCGGCCTCGCCCCCTACGACCGCGTCTCCAACGAGCCGCTGCTCTCCGCGATCGCCGGCGCCACGCTGCTCGGACTGCTCACGCTCTCGATCGGCCGGCTGTCGGCCGACCCGTCGTGCTGCCAGATGCCGTCGAAGGCCGCCGCGATGGCCGCAGGCACGGCCGGGACGGGCGGCACCGGGGCGAAGGCGAGTGATGCAATCGATGCGGCGATCGCGACCGATCCCCTCGCGGCCGATCAGGTCGCCCGGCTCGGTGGCGAACTCTTCGGCCGGCACCTGCTCGCGGTCGAGGCGGCCGGCGTGCTCCTGCTCGTGGCGCTCGTCGGCTCGATCGCCGTCGTGAGTCGCCATGGCGACCCGTCCGGCGAACTGGCCCCGGCCCGGAGGGCCGCATCATGAACCAGCTGGCACTTCTGCAAAATGCCCTCGTCGTCGGCGCGATCCTGTTCTCGCTCGGCCTCGTGGGCATCCTCACGCGGCGGAACCTGATCGTGATGTTCCTCTCCGCGGAGCTGATGCTGCAGGGCATCTCCGTGAGCCTCGTCGCCTGGAGCCGCTATCACGGCGACTTCGGCGGCCACGTGCTCGTGATCTTCGTGCTCACCGTGGCGGCCTGCGAGGCGGCAGTGGCCCTCGTGTTCGTGCTCCAGGCCTTCGCCCGCACGGGGCGGCTCGACTCGGCAGCCTGGCAGTCGCTCCGCGAATCCAATCTGCCGAGGCGGGTCGATCACGAACTGCCGGCCGTCGATACCGTGCCCCCCACGTTCCCGCGGCTCACGCCCGCCGGCGTGCTGCCTGCCGCCGACGAAAACGACCTGCTCCAGCGCGAGCACGTCTGACCGCACCGCTCCACCGATCACCATGCAAGCCATGTCGCCCGCCACGCTCCTCGTTCTCGTGCCGCTCCTACCGCTCGTGGGCGCGATCCTTACGGTCGCCGTCGGCAAGCGGCTCGGCTCCCGCGCTCACCTGCCAGCGATCGCCGGCATCGCCGCCGCGGCTGTCGTCGCCGTGTCGCTCCTGCTCGGGCTCGGCCGGGAGGTGGGCATCGGCGACGCCGCCCACGCGCCGACCGCGCGGCCGGTCGAGATGATCACCACGCTCTGGGAATGGGCCGGCGTCGATTCCGCCTACTCGCCCCCCGCGGGCAGCCCCGCCGCGGCCGACACCACCCGGGCCGATGGCGCGACCGACCTGCGAAGCTTTTCGATTCCGGTCGCCCTCCGGCTCGACCCGCTCACGTCCACGCTCCTGACGATCATCACCTGCGTCGGCCTCTTGGTAGCGATCTATTCGATCGGCTACATGCACGACGACCCGGGCTATCCGCGGTTCTTCGCCCTGCTCGCGATGTTCGTGTTCTCGATGTCGATGCTCGTGGCCGCGAGCAACTTTCTGCTCGTCTACGTGTTCTGGGAGGCGGTGGGGGCGTGCAGCTACCTGCTCATCGGCTTCTGGTTCACGAAGTCCGAGGCGGCACGGGCCGCGAAGAAGGCGTTTCTCGTCAATCGCGTGGGCGACTTCGGCCTCGCCGTCGCCACGTTCCTCCTCTGGATGACCTACGGCACGCTCAACTTCCACGACACGCTCTCCGCCGACGGCACGATCCTGCCGGGCATTCTCGGCCAGAGCCGGATCGCCGACGCGGCCGGCTACGTCGGCGGCACCGTCGGCGCCGCGATCTGTCTGTTGCTCCTGCTCGCCGCCTGCGGCAAGAGCGCCCAACTGCCGCTCCATGTCTGGCTGCCCGACGCGATGGAAGGCCCCACGCCCGCCAGCGCCCTCATCCACGCCGCCACGATGGTCACGGCCGGCATCTACCTCGTGGCCCGCTGCGCGCCGCTGTTCGTGGTCTGCCCCGACGCCCTCACGATGGTGTCGATCGTCGGCGCCACGACGGCGTTGGTCGCCGCCCTGATCGGCACCGTGCAAAACGACCTCAAACGGGTGCTCGCCTACTCGACGATCAGCCAACTCGGCTACATGTTCGCGAGTCTCGGCACGGGCACGATGCTCGGGTTCACGGCCGCGATCTTCCACCTCGTGACCCACGCCTTCTTCAAGGCCCTGCTCTTCCTCGGCGCCGGCTCCGTGATGCACTCCATGGGGGGCGTGATCGACATGCGGCGATTCGGCGGCCTGCGGCGGCTGATGCCGATCACGGCGGCCACGTTTCTGATCGGATCGCTGGCGCTCGCCGGCGTGGTCCCCTTCGCCGGGTTCTTCAGCAAGGACGAGATCCTCGCCGCCTTGCACTCGAAGGGCTGGCCTGATGCCCACGGCGAGCATCACGACACAGCCCCTGCCAGCGGCCATGCTGCTGTGCGTCTTCCCTCGGTGGACAGCGGCCGCGATGCGGCCCCCGCCTCCACGACGCACTTCGCTTCGATGACGACCGTGGCAGCCGCCGAAGCTGCCGTCCTCGACCACCCCCGCATCTGGCAGACGCTCTTCTGGATGTCACTCATCACGGCCGGGCTCACCGCCTTCTACACGTTCCGCGCCGTGTTCATGACGTTCACCGGCCCGCTCCGCGTGCCCGACGAGGCCGGCCACCATGCCCACGAATCACCCCCCGTGATGACGGTCCCGCTCGTGATTCTCGCGGTCGCCTCCGCGATCAGTGGCTGGTGGCTCTTCAGCAGTCATGCCCTCTCCACGTTCCTGGCCGCCACGCCATCGCTCACGGCGCCGGCGGTCACGGCCACCGCCACGCCCCCCGCCTTCCACTTCGACCTCGCCCTCCAGGGCACGCTCGCCGCGGCGCTCGGCATCGCGATCGCCGCGGTCGGCCACCTCGGCCGCCGCAGCGACGGGCCCCAGATCGAGCGGTTCCTCGGCCCGATCGGCACGCTGTTCGCCAACCGGTTCTTCATCGACCAGCTCTACAAGGGCCTGATCGTGAAGCCGCTGGAAGGCGTGGCGCTCCTCGCCGCCGCGTTCGACCGCTACGTCATCGACGGCCTCGTCGATGGCGTCGCCCGCATCCCGCTCGCCCTCGGCGCCTGGGTGCGACACCTCCAGTCGGGCCTCGTCCAGCGGTACGCCCTCGTGGGCGTGCTGGGCACGCTCCTGATCATGCTCGCCCTCGCCGCGCGGCTGCGGTGAGCCACACGCCCGGCATTCCTCCCCGAACACCATCCGTCGCATGAACGCTCTGAGCCCTTCGACCCACCTGCTCCTCGTCATCGCCGCGCCGCTCATCGGCGCGATCGTGGCCTGGCTGGTCCGGTCGTGGGGCCTGGCCGCCGTCCGCCAGAGCGCGGCCAACACGGCGATCGTCACGCTCGTGCTGGCGGGCTGGCTCGTCGTGCGCTTCCTGTCCGATCCGGCAGCCATGGCGGGCGAGCCCTACGGACTCGTTGAGTTTCCGTGGCTCGTCAGCGGGATCTTCGACGTGAAACTGTCGCTCGGCCTCGACGGTCTCTCGATCTGGATGTTCGCGCTCTCCGCCCTGCTCTCGATCACGGCCGTGTTCGTCAGTTGGGATGCGATCCGCGATCGCCCGGCCGGCTTCTACGTCCTGCTCCTCGTGCTCGAGGCGGCGATGCTGGGCGTATTCGCGGCCCGCGATGTGATCCTGTTCTATGTGTTCTTCGAGTTCACGCTCGTGCCGCTCTTCTTCCTGATCGGCATCTGGGGGCACGACGAGCGGCGGAAGGCGGCCGTCAAGTTCTTCATTTACACGCTGGCCGGGAGTGTGCTCACGTTTCTGGGGCTGCTCGCGATCATCCTCTGGAACGCCTCCCACACCGGCACCGTCACGTTCGACATCGCGGCCCTGACGGCGTCCATGAAGGCCAATCCGATGCCGATGGATGCCACGGGGGGCTGGCTGCAGCTGATCGTGTTCCTCGCGCTCCTGGCAGGCTTCGCGGTAAAGGTGCCGATCGTGCCCCTTCACACCTGGCTGCCGCTGGCCCACGTGGAGGCGCCGACGGGCGGCTCGGTGGACCTCGCCGGCGTACTGCTCAAGATCGGCATCTACGGCTTCCTGCGGTTCTCACTGCCGATGCTCCCCGAGGCCTCCGCCCTGGCGGCCCCCTGGCTGTTCGGGCTGGGCGTGGTGGGCATCATCTACGGGGCCCTCGTGGCTCTCGTGCAGACCGACCTCAAGCGGCTCATCGCCTACTCGTCGGTGAGCCACATGGGCTACATCGTGATGGGGCTCTTCGCCCTCACGCCGGTGGCCACGGAAGGCGCGAACCTCCAGCTCATCAACCATGGCCTGTCGTCGGCGGGGCTGTTCGCACTCGTGGGCATGATCTACGAGCGGTTCCACACGCGGAACATCGCCAGCCTGGGCGGCATCGCGAGTCGTGCCCCGTGGCTGACCGTGTTCTTCATGCTGTTCACGTTCTCGAGCATCGGCCTGCCGGGTCTCAACGGGTTCGTGGGCGAGTTCATGATCCTCGCCGGCTCGTTCCAGCGGGCCTGGTCGGGTGTCGCCCCCGGCTTCTCGTTCGCCTCTCTGCTGATGGCCGTCACGGCCGTCGTCGGCGTCGTGCTCGGCGCCTGGTACATGCTCTGGGCCGTGGAACGGGTTTTCTTCGGGCCGTCCCGCGAGCCCCCCCGTGGCAGTCACGGTAGCCACGACGGCCACGGACATGCCGACCACGTTCATGCAGCGCATGGTCATGGTGGTCACGGCCATGGTCACGGAAGCCCCGCTCCCGCAGACCGCTGCGACCTCAAGTGGCACGAACTCGTCGCCCTCGCACCGCTCGCCGTCTTCGTGCTCTGGATCGGCCTCACGCCGGCCACGTTCCTCCGCCCCGCGGCCCCCGCTATCCGCGCCGCCACGCGGGCCTCGGCCGACGCCTTCGCCGCCCGGATGCGCGACGCCACGCCCACCGCCCAGCCCATCGCCCGGACCGCCCAGCTGCCATGATCCCACTCGCTGCCCTCACGACGCTCCCGACGTCACTCGAATCGTTCTCGCTCGTCGCGCCTGAGATCGCGCTCGTCGTCGCGGCCCTCGTCGCCTTCCTGGGGGGCGCCTTCCTCGGACTCCGCAGCGGCTGGGTCGTCGCCCTGCTCGGAATCGCCGCCGCCTGGGCCCTGGCCGGTGGCCAGCCGGCCGACGCCGCCACGATCACCTCCGGTGGCGTGCGGGTCGATGGGTTCTCGACGTTCATTCGCTGGCTCGTGCTCGGCCTCGGGGCGCTGCTCGCGCTCGTGCAATCGGGTGATCTTTTTGCGACGGCCGTGGGCCGCGGCCCGGGCATCCGCCGCGGCGGCACCTGCGAGGAGGCGGGCACGTTCCTGCTCCTGCTCGCCGGCCTCTCGCTGGTGGGCGTGGCGGGCGACCTCGTGCTCCTGTTCGTGGGCCTCGAACTCGTGTCGATCCCCACCTACATCCTGCTCGCACTCAAGCGAATCGACGCCCCCGGCCAGGAAGCGAGCCTGAAGTATTTCTTCCTCTCGCTCGTGTCGTCGTCCCTGTTCCTGTATGCGGCCGTCTGCCTGTACGGGATCGGTGGTTCCACCGATCTGCAGGCGATCGCGGCGCGGCTCCAGTCGACTGACGCCACCGTTTCGGGCATGGCCACGGTCCTCCTGCCGGCCGCGCTCGGCATGGCAATGGTCGGCCTGCACGCCCCGCTTCGTCGTCTTGAAGTACATCGCCG
>JBJTIE010000179.1:0-3881 GCA_046094845.1 Planctomycetaceae bacterium
GCCGACCTGCTTGGCGAGCAGGATGTGCTCCCGCGTCTGGGGCATCGGGCCGTCGGCCGCACTCACCACCAGGATCGCGCCGTCCATCTGGGCGGCGCCGGTGATCATGTTCTTGATGAAGTCGGCGTGGCCCGGGCAGTCGATGTGGGCGTAGTGCCGCTTTTCGGTCTCGTATTCCACGTGACTGACGGCGATCGTCACCGTCTTCGTCTCGTCGCGGACGGTGCCGCCCTTGGCGATATCGGCGTAGCTCTTGGCGACGGCCAGGTTCTTGGCCGCCTGCACGGCAACAAGTGCGCCGGTGAGGGTCGTCTTGCCGTGGTCGATGTGCCCGATCGTGCCGACATTGACGTGCGGCTTGCTCCGCGTGAACGTGTCCTTTGCCATGCTAACTCCTGCTTTCTCCTCGGAAAGAAAAACCGAACGTGTGGTTGCGAACTGCTCGTTTCGAACTGGCTGTCGTCGGGAACCTGGCGACTTCACGCCGCCATGACACCCGCGGAAGAGCTGCTGAAGGGACTTGAACCCTTGACCTCGTCCTTACCAAGGACGTGCTCTACCAACTGAGCTACAGCAGCGATGTTGACTCGATGGGCACCGTGTGTGACGTGAATGAAACTCTGGGGCGATCTGATCGTGAGCGGCGGGGGCGGAACGGCCGAAAAAGCGGGTAGAGGGAATCGAACCCTCGTCTTTAGCTTGGAAGGCTATTGCTCTACCATTGAGCTACACCCGCACGGGGCGACACACGGACACGCGGAAGGGGACCTGACTGGGGAGTGCAGGATTCGAACCTGCGAAGGCATAGCCATCAGATTTACAGTCTGACCCCTTTGACCGCTCGGGAAACTCCCCGCTGTGTTGTGGTGCCGCTGGGCTCGTGTTCGGGTCGGCGTTGGGTTCTCTGCGGGGGTGGTGGGCGTGTGGGTTCGGAAACGTGTTACGCAGGCTCATGCCGTCTCGAAGTCACCGCGTCGCGTCGGCAAGCCGCGCCGCCAGTGCCAGACCCGCACCGGGCACGCCCACGGCCGGGTTTTCCGCGAGGAAAACCGAAGCCACGGGCGGCGTCGTGCTGAGCTAGCGGCGGGAGTTGAACCCGCAACCTGCTGATTACAAATCAGCTGCTCTGCCAGTTGAGCTACGCTAGCGGCCGGTCGGAACCGCGAAACTCTGAAGTGTACGGATTCAGTTCCCGCCTGCAAGACGGTGGGGCTGAACGGCCAAAGAAGCGTATTTCCCGCAATTTCCCGGGCAAAAGCCCGCCGGCTGGCTCAGGCAAACGACAGTTCCAGCATCGAAAAGTCGTCGTGGAAATCGTCCCGCTGCGAGAGGGCCCTGACCCGCTTGACGAGCGCGTCGATCCTGCTCTCCCGCGGCTCTAGCGGGGCCACCAGGGCGGCCACGAAATCCGGAAACGGCCACATTGAGCCGTCGGGGAGCCCAATTTCGAAGGCCCCGTCGCTGTAGACGAACAGCCGCGAACCCGGCGGCACCTGGACCTCACCCGAGAGAAACTCGAGCCCGTCCACGGCCCCGATCAGGGGACCATCCGAGTCGAGGAGCCGGGGCTGCGTTGCCCCTGCGGTCACGAGCAGCGCCGGGGGGTGGCCACCTCCGGCCCACCGGAGCGTCCGCGTTCCGCGGTGAAACACCCCGTACCACGCCGTGAAGAACATGTCGTTCTGCCGCTCCATCGGAAAGGCCCGGTTCAGGCCCGCCAGCACGGCCCCGGGATCGTGGAAGTCGGTGTTCGGCAGGGTCTCGCTGCGGATGGCATTCAGCGCCGACACCGAGAGCCGGGCCGCTCCCACCCCGGGCCCGCACACGTCGAGCGGGGAGACCGCGAAGGTGTCGGGGGCGAGAGCGTGGTAGCCGAAGGCGTCGCCCCCGAGGGAGGCCGACGGGATGAATCGCCAGTCGGCGCGGATGCCGTTCGCGTCCTGGGGTGACGGGAGCAGCGACCGCACGTAGTCGGCCGCCGTGGCCAGGTCGTTGGCAAGCACCTGGCGGCTGGCCTCGAGGGCGGTGAAGGCCTCGTTCCGTTCGAGAAGCGCCACGTAGCCGCGGGAGTGGTAGCGAACCCGGGCCAGCAGTTCGAGCCGATCGGGAAGCTTGACGAGGTAATCGTTCGCCCCGATCGCAAACGCCTCCGCCTTCACGGCCGGCTCCTCCTTGGTGGAGAGCACGATGATCGGCACGTCGTGAAATCGCTCGTCGGCCCGGAACCGCCGCACGAGCGTCAGGCCGTCCACCTCCGGCATCACGAGGTCCTGGAGGATCACCGTCGGCCCCACGGCCGCCGCCGCCTCGAGGGCCGCGGGGGCGTCCGTGCAGTAGTGGAACACCACCCCCTCCTCGCCCGACAGCATCCTCCGAACGGCCTCGCCGATGATCGGCTGGTCGTCGACGAGCAGAACGGTGACGCCCCGGCGGGCGGGGGATTGGGCGGCGGCCACGGTCGCGGTGTCCTGTCGGAATCCTTCTCCCGGGGAATGCTATCACAGCGGCGCGGTTGCATGATTCACGGTCGCGACGTTGAATCGTGGCCGGCCCACCACGCGGCCCGCCGCCCCTTGGAGAGCGATTCCATGGCTGTTCGGAAGACGTCTCCCCGATCCCGGGCAAAGCCCCAGGATCCGGTGCCCGCCGCCATCGAGGGTCTCGGGGTCTTCTACCTCGGCCAGAAGGTCGATGCCGACCGCGGCACCCCGACGGGCGAACCGCTGCTCGTGGACGCGCGACGGTTCACCACCCATGCCGTCTGCGTGGGCATGACGGGTAGCGGCAAGACCGGCCTGCTGATCGATCTCATCGAGGAGGCCGCGATCGACGGCATCCCGACGCTCGTGATCGACCCCAAGGGCGACCTCGCCAACGTGCTCCTGTCGTTTCCGGACCTCGCGCCCGCCGACTTCCTGCCGTGGCTGGAACCCGAGGGCGCGAAGCGGGAGGGCATCTCGCTCGAGGAACTCGCCGCCCGCACGGCGAAGAAGTGGGCCGATGGGCTCGCCGCGAGCGGGCAGTCGGGCGAGCGGATCCGCCGGCTCCACGAGGCCGCGGAGATGGCGGTGTACACCCCCGGCAGCCGCACCGGCCGGCCCCTCGCGATGCTCGGCAGCCTCGACGCACCGCCCGACGTGATCCTCGACGATCCGGAGGCCCGCCGGGAGCGAATCGAGTCGCTCGTCTCCGCCATCCTGGCTCTCGTGGGGATCGACGGCGAGCCCGGCCGCAGCCGCGAGCACGTGCTGCTCTCCACCATCCTCGACACGCTCTGGAAGGGGGGCCAGAAGGTCGATTTCGGCACGCTCGTGCGGTCGATTCCGGCGCCGCCGATCGAACGCGTGGGGTTTCTCGACCTCGACAACTTCTTCCCCGCCGGCGACCGGTTCGCCCTGGCCAGCCGCCTCAACACGGTGGCCGCGGCTCCCGGGTTCGACGCCTGGCTCGATGGTGAACCGCTCGACCTCGGCCGGCTGCTCTGGACGGCGGAGGGCAAGCCCCGCGTGGCGGTGGTCTCGATCGCCCACCTGGCCGACACGCAGCGAATGGCGTTCGTCACGCTGCTCGCCGGTGCGGCCGTGGCCTGGATGCGGTCGCAGGGGGGCACGTCGTCGCTCCGCGCGCTGTTTCTGATGGACGAGGTGTTCGGCTACCTGCCCCCCACGGCGAACCCGCCGAGCAAGACTCCGCTGCTCACGCTCATGAAGCAGGCCCGGGCCTACGGGCTGGGCGTGGTGCTGGCCACGCAGAACCCCGTCGACCTCGACTACAAGGGCCTCTCCAACGCGGGGCTCTGGTTCCTCGGCCGGCTCCAGACGGCGCGGGACAAGGCCCGTGTGCTCGACGGCCTCGAGGGGGCCGCCCAGGCCACCGGCGGG
>JBJTIE010000180.1:0-23983 GCA_046094845.1 Planctomycetaceae bacterium
TTCTTCGAGCGGCTGCCGCGGGGCACGCACGTCTTCGAGTATTCGCTGCGGGCGGCCCACCGGGGCACGGCCTCGAGCGGCTTCGCGCGGATCCAGAGCCGCTACGCCCCCGAGTTCAACGCCCACTCGGCGAGCGTGAACCTCGAGGTGCAATAAAGGTGCCAGCCACCAAATCTGGGTAATGTGCCAGCTTCTCCAGATTTGGTGGCTGGCACCTTTTTCGAAGTGGGATCACGCGAGGCCGAAGATGGTGAGCAGCGCCCGGGGAGCGCCGATGCCGATGACATGGACGACGCCGAGCGACGAGGCGGCCCCAGGCGCATCGAACCCCGTCTTCCGGGCCACGAACGTCGCGGTGACGTCGGCCCTGACATGCACGCCGGCCGCCGTGCCGGTGTCGCAGTCGAGCCCCGAGGGCACGTCCACCGCGAAGACGCCGGCATGATTTCGAGCCGCCACGGCGTTCACCGCCTCGATCGCCGTCGCGATCGTGCCTCGTGGCGGCCCCGTCGCCCCGGTGCCGAGCAGCGCGTCGACGATCCAGTCGGCGCCAGCGAGGGCCTGCTCCCACCGTTCGCGCGAGGCGCCGGCCAGAGGCGTCGCCGGCAAGCCCGCCTTGTCCGCGACCTGCCAGGCGATGGCGGCGTCACCGCGGCACTCGGCGGGATCACAGGCCAGGAGCAGCCGCACCGCGTGGCCATGATTCTCGAGGTGCCGGGCGATCACGAAGCCGTCGCCGCCATTATTGCCCCGGCCACAGACGATCGCGACCGTCGCCCGCGGGGCGATCGCGTGCAGCAGTTCGGCCGCGCCGCGGCCGGCGTTTTCCATGAGTACGATGCCGGGCAGGCCGAACTCCTCGATCGCCCGGCGGTCGATCTCCCGCACCTCGTTCCGCGTGAGCGCTCTCATGAGGATGTCCTACGCTGCATGCGGCAGCGGTCGCTGCAGTAGCGAACCTGCTCCCAGCACCGTTCCCATTTCTTCCGCCAGGCGAACGGCCGGCCACAGACGACGCAGGGTTTGTGCGGCAGCCCTCGATGAGCGTCACGCGGACCATCCTGTCCGTGGTGCAGGCGAACCATACAGCTGCGGAGTCCGGAGATGTGGCGATTGACTACGACGAGCAGAGCCGCCTGGCCGCTGTCTCGAGCAGCAGCGGGACATGAACATGATCATAGTGAACAAGAGGGTGATGGCCGCGGTGCTCGATCATGACGGCGAAAAACACCGCCGGGTCTTTCGTCCCACGCCCCGCGCGGCGCGGTAGACTCGGGAGGCATGGCCGATCCCCCCGTTTCCGAAGAACCGTTCTCGCTCACGAACGAACTCGCCCGCGAGCGAAACCGCGAGGCGGCCGATCGCACGCTCCTGGCCTGGATCCGCACCAGCCTGGCGATGATCTCGCTCGGATTCGGTATCGAACAGATCGGCCAGGCCGCCGTGGGGCTCGACGGGAAGCTGATCGGCTTCTCGCCGCTCAAGACGCGGGCCGCAGGAGCGGCGCTGATCGCACTCGGCATGGCCGCCACGCTGGCGGGCATCTGGGAGCACCGGCACGTGCTCAAGGCGATCCTCGACAAGGGCTACCGCTACGCCGACCGTCCCGCGATCGCGCGGTTCATGGGCTACGCCCTCCTGGCGGTGGGTGCCACCGCGCTCCTCGTCATCCTCTTCGGGCTGTAGCCGGGCGGGCGACGATCCGCAGCTGTGCATGGCGCTGCGTTCGGCCTGTTTCCGATCGGCTGGATCATCGTGGCGGCCATGTTTCTGTATCGCCTGTGCGTCGAAGCAGGCGCGCTCGACGTGATGAAGCGATCGGTGACAGGACTTTCCGCCGATCATCGGCTGCAGGCGCTCCTGATCGCGTTGTGCTTCGGCGCGTGTCTCGAGGGGGCAGCCGGGTTCGGGGCGCCGGTCGCGATCTCGGCGGCGCTCATGACCGGCGCCGGATTCCCGCCGCTCGAGGCGGCCTGGCGGGGACTCGTGGGCACCTGGCCGGCGGTGCGGTGAGCCTGGCAGCGCTGGCGGTGTTTCTACGGGCGTGGAGGCCGCGGCAGATCTGGCGGCACGGCAGCGGCTGGCATGAAGAAGCCCATGCTCACGCCGCTGTCAGCGATTCGCTCGGCCGGATCACCTGGGCCTGGACGCCGTGGGCCGTGCTTTCCATCGCCGTCTTCTGTTGGGGGCTGTCGCCAGTGAAGGCGGTACTCGAAGGAAGAGCCGCTCTGTTCGGGCTCGCCGCGACTCTTCCCGCGACCGCCGTGGCACCGGAGTTTCCCGTGCCGCGGCTCGATGGCCGAATCGCAAAGGTGCCACCGGCGACCCGCGGGCCGCAGGAGATCGAGCGGGCCGTCTACCGGTTCAATTGGCTCTCCGCCGCGGGCACCGGCATCCTCGTGGCGGCAGCCTTCTCGGTGCCGTGGCTCGGCATTTCGTGGCGGCGAGCTGCCGTGATCTGGTGGCACACGCTCCGCGGCCTCGCCCCGGCGGCGTGATGGGCAAGATGATCGACGCCCAGAGCATCGTCGTCTCGGCGACGGCCACGGGCACGCACCGCCAGGAAGGGGCGATCCTCCGCCGCGTGTTCCCGCACTCGCTGACGCTCGCCCTCTTGATGGGTCTGCTTGTCTGGCTCCAGTCGGGCCCGCTCGCCTGGATGGTGCCCCGCTGACTCTCCTGCCCCGGAGCACACGTGAGTGGGTATGCTCTCCACGCGTGATCAGGGCACGCGACACACACTCTCTCGGAGACACCGTTTCATGGCGAAGAAGAAGGCGAAGGGGGGCAAGGGGGCGACGGGCCGGATCATCCTGCGGACGGGCGAGGCGCTCGTGGAGGACGAGGCCGCATGGAGCGCCGCGGAGCCGGAAGTGGTGATCGGCGAACTCGACGGCCCGGTGGGCTACGCGATCGCCAATCTCATCGGCGACCAGACGAAGGGGCACTCCCGTGTGTTCGCGATCCTCAATTCCGACGTGCAGGTTCGCCCGGCCACGCTCATGGTGAGCAAGGTGACGGTGAACAACTCGAAGTACACCAACATCTTGATGGGCACGGTGCAGGCGGCGATCGCCCACGGCGTGCTCGACGCCGTCCGCTCAGGTGACATTCCCGAGAAGAAGGCCAACGACCTCGGCATCGTCGTGTCGGTCTGGCTCGATCCGTCAATCACCGAGGTGGAGTACGACCCCGAGATCCTGTTCCGCACTAACCGCGAGGCGACGGCCAAAGCGATCCGCAAGGCGATGAACCACGAGCCGTCGATCAAGTGGCTGCTCGCGAACCAAGCGAAGGTGCCGCATTACTTCCACGACCTCGCCGTCAAGGGCGAGCTCTGATGCCTGTCATCGACTCGGTATGACGGTCGTCGTCCGCCGACGACCGGGTGTTCGAGGAGCAGTTCACCCACGCCCGCCGCATCGGCGAGCGGCCGCAGATGAGCCGCATGGGCGGAGCCTCGATCCTCGACGCGACGCTGCTCCCGCTCTTCAATACGACGAGCACGGTCTAGATCCCCTTCGGCGGAGATGCCACCCGCCTCCGCAAGACGACTGACGTGATCTTCGACGACTGCTCTGCGGCGATCTGCTCGGCTGCAGCCGCAATGACAACGAGATCGACCTCGTGAAGCATCTTCACGCCCGCCGGTATCCCTTCCCAGCCTGGGCCTGGCCTGGCGTCGCCCTGACGCTCCTGCTGCACACGTCTGACCTGTAGGTGCAGACTGGCAGTCTGCACACGGTCGCATTTCACAGATGACCCATCTGCGATTCCAGGCCTGACCGCCGAACCGCGGGCGGCCGGCGAGCGTCTGCGTGAGAGCGTAGGCGAGCAGGAGGCCCGAGGCCAGCGTGGCTGCGGCGACGATGAGCGTTCTCGTGCGCGTGTCGACTCTGAACCGCCGCGCGGCCCATGCGATGAACGGCAGCCACTGGATCGCGTGGATCACCACGCCGTGCGGAAACTTCACCACTCCGGCCGCGCCGAAAATCTCCGGCGGCCGTCCGGCGGCCACCTGCATGTCGCCATGCGCGCCCGCCCAGATGCCGAGCAGGCACGACACGACGAGCAAGACGAGCCCGCCCCGCGCCGCCAGGAGCATGTCGGCCGCGACCGGCGGCCGCGTGCGACACCAGCGCACCGTGAGGTCGATGATCACGGCGGTCACGACCAGGATCAGGCCGCCCATCACGTCATAGAGCCAGGAGTCGAGCGGCGTCCGGCGATTAAAGTGGCTGGCCACGCCCCGCCACCGCTGGAGGTCGATGAGCGCCACCTCGATCAGGAGCGCCCCGGCCGTGAGCCGCGCAAGCCACAGGTCGCCCCGCCGCCAGGGCAGCTTCGACCAGGCCCAGCCGAGCGACAGTGCCGTCGCGCCTCCGGAGACTCCGAACAGAATCGGCTTCCGCCACGTGACCGGGCCCTCCCACGCCCCGCCGAGCACGCCCCACACCAGCAGGTGGATCACGCCGCTCGCCACGAGCACGAGGCCGATCGCTGCCAGCGGCCAGGCGCGGTGATCGAGCCACCAGTGGTCACGGTGTCCGGTCGAAGGGGTGGCATGCATCACGCATCGAGTCTACCGCCGATCCGCTGGCATGCGGACGGCCGATCGGTCACACTCCCTCGCATGAAGACGCGCACCTTCGGACGGACGGGCTGGCAGGTTTCCGAGATCGGCTTCGGCGCCTGGGGCATCGGCGGCGGCCAGTGGGGCGGCGCCGACGAGGCCGAGTCGATGCGGACGCTCCACGCGGCCCTCGATGCGGGCATCACCTTCTTCGACACGGCCGACGTCTACGGCGACGGCCTCTCCGAGCGGCTCATCGCCCGGCTGCGGCGAGAGCGGAGCGAACCATTTTACGTGGCCACGAAGGCGGGCCGGCGGCTTCCGGCCCAGACCGTGGCCGGCTACTCCCGGGAGAACCTCACGGCCTTCGTCGATCGCAGCCTCGCAAACCTCGGCGTCGAGCGGATCGACCTGCTCCAACTCCACTGCCCCCCCACCGACGTCTACTACCGGCCCGAGGTGTTCGGCATCCTCGACGACCTCGTGGCCGCCGGAAAGATCCACTTCTACGGCGTGAGCGTGGAGAAGGTGGAGGAGGCGATCAAGGCGATCGAGTATCCACACGTGCAGAGCGTGCAGATCATCTTCAATGCCTTCCGTCTGCGTCCGTCGGAGCTGTTCTTCGAACAGGCGAAGCGGCGGAACGTGGCCGTGATCACGCGGGTGCCGCTGGCCAGCGGCCTGCTCTCGGGGCGGTTCACTCGGCTGACGGAGTTTCCGGCGGACGATCATCGCGCGTTCAACCGCGAGGGTGCGATGTTCGACCGCGGCGAGACCTTTTCCGGCGTCGACTACGACACGGGACTCGAGGCCGTCGAGCAGCTCAAGGCCCTCGTGCCTCCTGGGGCCACGCTGGCCCAGTTCGCCCTGCGGTGGATTCTCTCGTTCGAGGCAGTCTCCTGTGTGATCCCCGGTGCGCGGCGGCCGGAGCAGGTGCTCGACAACGCCCACGCGGCCGATCTTGCCCCACTCGACGCCTCCGCGCTGGCGGCGGTGCAGGCGATCTACGACGCTGCGATCCGTCCGCTCGTGCACGACCGCTGGTAGCGATGGAGACCACCGATATCCTCGTCGTGGGCGCTGGCGCGGCCGGCCTGTTCGCGGCCACCTGGGCGGGCCGCGCGGCCCAGGCTGCCACGTCGGGCGGTGCGCGGCCGCGGATGCTCGTGGTGGACGGCGCCCGGAAGCTCGGCGCGAAGATCCTCGTGGCGGGCGGCGGCCGCTGCAACGTCACGCACCACGTGGTGAGCGAGACCGACTACGCCGGCAGTTCGCCGGCCGCCATCCGCAAGGTGCTCCGGCGGTTTCCCGTGGCCGACACGATGCGGTTCTTCGAAGCAGCGGGCGTGGCACTCAAACAGGAAGACACCGGCAAGCTCTTTCCCGTCACCGACTCGGCCCGCACGGTGCTCGAGGCCCTGATCGCCGAGGCGACCCGCGCCGGCGCCGAGATCCGCCATCCAGCCCGCGTGACGGAGATCGCGGCGACTCCGGATGGCTTCACCATCACGACCGACGCCGGCCCGATCGAGGCCCGCCGCGTGATCCTCTGCACCGGTGGCAAGTCGCTGCCGAAATCGGGCTCGGATGGCGGCGGCTTCGCGCTGGCGCAGCGCCTCGGTCATTCACTCACCGAGCCACTCGTGCCGGCGCTCGTGCCGCTCGTGCTCGCCACCAGTCACTGGATCACCGGTCTCTCCGGCCTCACGCTGCCCACCACCGTCACGCTGGCCACGGCCACGGGCAAGCGGCTCGTGTCGTTCACCGGCAGCACGCTGTGCACCCACGTCGGCCTCTCCGGCCCGGCGATCCTCGACATCAGCCGCCACTGGCTCATCGCCCGCCACGCCGATCCGGGCGTGACGCTCGCCATCAACTGGCTGCCGAGCGTCTCGACCGACGACTGCGACCGGCTGCTCGTCGAGGGGCAGCGCCGCGGTGCGGTCGCCGTGCTCCGCGACATGATCCCCGACCGACTCGCCCGCACGCTCTGCGAACTCGCCGGCGCACCGCCGACGGGCGACGTGCCCCGCGACGCGCGGCGGCGACTGGCGACGCTCGCCACGGCCACACCGCTCGCCGTCACGGGCAACCGCGGCTTCGCGGTGGCGGAGGCCACGGCCGGCGGCGTGCCGCTCGCCGAGGTGCGGCTGGAGACGATGGAGAGCCGGATTCGTCCCGGCCTGTTCTTCGCCGGCGAGGTGCTCGACGTCGATGGCCGCATCGGCGGCTTCAATTTCCAGTGGGCCTGGGCCAGCGGCTTCGTCGCCGGCTCCGCCGCCGCCCGGCACGGCGCATGAACGCCTGCGGGGGCTGACTGTCCGGGGCCGCACAGCCCTGTCGCCCACTCCAAGGTCGATTTCACGTGTCTGTATTTTTCTGACACATGGTCCTGTTTTGACAGGAACGTGACGGTGGGCCACACTCAACGAGATGCCGCATGCCAGGCCACGACATCTCGAGAACCGCATCCGACAGGCCCTGGCCTGGTCGCCATCGGTCTCGCTCGTCGGCATGCGCCAGTCGGGCAAGACCACGCTCGTCAAACGGATCTGCCCCGGCTATCTCTCGTTCGACGACGATGCGCTCGTGGGAGCCACCGAAGCTGGTACATGGGATCGGTTCCTTGCCCAGCCCCGGCCGCTGGCTCTCGACGAAGTGCAAAAGGCGCCGCGGGTATTCTCGCGGCTGAAGCTCTGGATCGACGAGCGTCGCCGACCAGGTCAATTCGTGCTCACTGGATCGGTGCGGTTCCTGAGCCGTCGGGCGATCCGGGAGTCGCTGACTGGACGGACGGCCCTTCTCGAACTGCTCCCGCTCACGGTCGCCGAGGCGCATGGCCGCCCGCTCGCGAATACGGTTTCCCGGCTCCTGAAGCTCGACGAACCAGCACTCCGTCAACTCGAGGCCGATGCCTGGTGCTCACCAGCGACACTGGAATCGTATTGCACTCGCGGAGGCATGCCGGGAATCTGTTTTCATCGGAGCGAAGGTGTGCGCCGGCATGCCTGGGACAGTCATCTCGATGCCGTGCTCGCTCGTGATCTTCAGTTGGTCTACGCCACGCGGATCGGCGTGTCTCGCATCAAGGGCCTGTTCGCCCACATGGCAGCCCAGCAGGGAGAGCCATTGCCGCTTGCCCGGCTGGCCCGCATCGTGGGCGCGAGCGACAAGACGACGACACATTTGCTCCAGGCATTCGAGTCGCTGTTTTTGATTCGCCGGCATGGGAGGGGCTGGTATTGCGAGGACATGGGGCTGGCGGCATCCGCCTGTAAGGCCTCGTGGCTGCATGAGGCCGTGCCCCTGCGCCGCTGGGTGTTCGGAGAGTTGCTTGCACAGCTCCAGATCCATCACGCCAACAACCATGGGTTCGGCGAATACCGCACCCGCGGTGGTGCCTGTGTTCCGTTCGTCATCACCATCGAGGATGCCACGGTGCTGCTCGCCGTCGATACAGCGCCGGCACCGTCCGAGAAATCATTGAAGAGCCTCGGAAGCTTTCGTGGCCGCGGACGGAACATCGTGCGCGTGGCCCTGCACGCAGGAGACGAAGGGTGGCAAACTCGACGCGGGGTCTGGTGCCTGCCTGCCCGCTGGCTCGCCTGACGGCTCCGCCGCCGCTACCGGGCGAAGCCCACGAAGAAGCTGAAGAGCTGCTTGCTGTCGTAGGGGGCGTAGACCACCGGGAAGGCGAAGTCGAGCGCGATCGGCGCAGGGCCCATCGCCGGGAGCGTGATCCGCATGCCCACGCCCGGCGACACGCGGAAGTTCTTGATCGAGACGTTCGACTCGACGGTGCCGAAGTCGGTGAACACCACGCCGCGGAGCGTGTCGTCGGCCGTGATCGGGAAGAGATACTCGACCGTGTTGAGCCACTCGAACGGACCACCGACGATCGCCAACTGGCCGCCGGGGCCGGCCTGCCGCGGGCTCGCTCCACGGAACACGAAGCCGCGGAGGGTGTTGTAGCCGCCCGCGAAGAAGTTGTCGTACGCGGGGGTGTCGGGGCCGCTCATGCCGAGCACCGAGCCGACCGAGAGCACGTGGCGGCCAGACCCGTCGGGCCGTTCGTTGAGCAGGAAGTATTGCCGCCCTTCGAAGATGCCGCGCGGATAGACGAACGTGCCGATCACCTGCTCGAACTCGAACGTTGCCAGGTGGCCCTGCGTCGGCAGGAACGGGCTGTCGCGGGTGTCGTGGACGATGCCGCCCGAAAAGCCGTAGACGGAGTTGGTGCCGAGCATGTTCACGACGTCGGGCGCGAGCACCCGCGGATTGAACACATCGACGCTCTCACCGCGGAACCCGGCGTTGACGGAGAGGTCGGGGGCGAACTGAAACTGATAGCCGAGGCCGATGCGGCCGCCCGTGCGGGCTTCCGCCCAGTCGTAGAAGTACCGGGTGTAGTAGGAGGCCGAGAGCGAAAGGCCGATCCGCGTGTCGAAGAGGTAGGGCTCCTGGAACGTCGCCATGTACCGCTGCAGCTGCGTGCCCGGCGAGGCCTCGAGCCGGAACCGTTGACCGGCGCCGCGGAAGGCGGTGCCATTCCGGATGTCGTCCCAGCTGCGCGGCAGCCGGAGGATGTCGAAGTTCTGCTCGTCGACGACGATGTTGCCCACGAGGCCGGCGTTGGAGTTGACGCCCGCACCGATCATGAGCCGTCCGGTCTGCGTCTCCTCGGCATCGACGTCGACGATCACGTAGGGCTCGTTGCCCGGATAGACCTGTTGCGGACCGCCGAAGTCGGGCACCATGCCCGGCTGCTGGAAGGCCCCCGGCTGGTTGGGATCCTGGCCGCTGAAGGGCACCGCCGCCGGAAAGCCCGCGGCGGGCCCGGCCGGAAACCCGGGCTGCTGCATCTGTTGCTGCACGGTGTAGACCGGCGGCTGGCCCGGCATGCCCAAGGCGGGCTGCGCCGGGGGAGGGGCGACCATCCGCGAGTAGTCGAGCGCCTCGGGGCCCGTGGGTGCCAGTGGCTGGCCACCCCACGGCTGGGCCACCGCCGCCGGGTACTGTTGCGGGCTCTGACCGCGCCACACCGGCTGCCCGGCCAAGGGCCGCGGCGGCTGGCTCGCCGCGGGCACAGCCACGGCCGGAGCCTGCGGTGCGGCGGGCGCCGCGAGCGTGCCGGCAGCCTCGTTCCACTCGCCTTCGATCACGAGGTCGATCACCTCGTCGTGTGCGGCATCGTCGGGGCTCTGCCCGCGGAACCCGGGCCGCTCGCCCGAGGGCGGCGTCGATCGGGCCGGCTCCTCGGCGACCCGGGTGCCCATGTCGTCGGCCTTCGAGAAGACGATCTTGGGCCCCTCGCCCTTGGCCGCGTCGGCCAGGAACAGACTGCTCGACTTCAGCCGCCGCTCGTCCTCGCGGAGCTTGCGGAGGTCGAGGATGTCGCCGGGCCGCAGCGACAGCCGGTTGAGCACCGTGCTGTGCCGCGTGTGCGGATGATCGCCGCGGATCCGCACGTTGATCTTGCCCACGCGATACCGCTGCCCCTCCTCGACGTTGTACACAAGGTCGAGCTGGCCCGGCGTCTCGAGGAATCGCGGATCGGCACGCACGTCGGCGAACACGAACCCGCGGCCGCCGTAGATGTCGCGGATCAGGTTGAGGTCGGAATCCATCTTCGACTGGTTGAAGTGCTCGCCCCCCTTGAGCTTGATGTCGCGCTCCAGGAACTCCGACTTGAACTTGCTGTTGCCGATGAACGACACGTTGCGAACGGTGTACCGCGGCCCCTCATTGATCACGAACGTCAGCGCGGTCCAATCGCGGTTGCCCTCGTGCACCACCTCCACCTCACGGCTCACCTTCGCCTGGAAGAAGCCGAGGCTGCGGTAGTAGGCCGTGAGCGTTTCCACGTCCTGATCGACCACCTCGCGGTCGATGTCGCCGCCGATCAGCCAGAAGATGCCGGGCTTCGACTTGATCTGCGTGAGCAGCCGGGCGTCGCTGGCGATCGTGTTGCCCACGAAGCTCGTCCAGAGCGCCTTCCGCCGCTGCCCCTCGTCGATGAGAAACACGGCCCCCTTGTCCCCCGGCTTGCTCCCCTCGACGGTGGTCACACGGGCGGCGTCGTAGCCCTTCTCATGGTAGTAGGACTCGATCCGGCGGCGGGCCTCCTCGACGACGTAGGGATCCATCGAGTCGCCGACGTCGATCTCGCTCTTCTTCTTGAGCGTGCGGGTGGTGACCGAGCGGTTGCCGACGTACTTCACGTAGCGGAGCATCGGCCGCTCCACCACCTGGAAGATCACGACCACGCCCTCGGGCATCCGCACGTACTTCGGATGCACGTCGACGAACTTCCGCGACCGATGCAGCGTGCGGACGTCCTCCTCGATCGCCTGCGGATCGAAGATCTGGCCGGCGCGGGTGATGAGCTTGGGGAGCTTCGAGGCCTCGGTGGCATGGTTGCCTTCGATCCGCACCTCGATGATCCGGTCGGCGGGATTGCCGGCCGCAGCCCGGGGCTCCGGCTCGACCGGCGGCAGGGCCGTCGGTGCGGCGGCCTCCGGCGGGAACTGCCCGTGGACCGTCCCTCCCGCGAGCAGGCAGGCGCAGGCCACTGCCGACCAGAGCGGCGCGAACACGGCCGGGCGAACGCAGGGCGAAACGCGGAGGTGCATCAAGTGCGGCACTGCAGAGGGGGAATCGGCGAAGCCGCGGAGAAATAGCGGAGTCCCGGGCCGCGTCACAAGCCGAAAAGTGTCGCCTCGCTGGCGTCTTGCCCAGACTGCGATTCTTGACTGGGCCGCTCAAACCGCGGTACCGTTGCAGGTGCGGTCGGCAGTGTGCCCGCGATGCAACCGCAGCCCGTCGTTGCAGCGGCTCCGCACCCTCATCCGATTTCACGGCTGCCCCGCCGGCCCGATTCATGCCGCCGATGGTCATCGATCTGCGTCGCACCGAGGACGCCCGCGACGTCGTCCATCGGGCGGTGCAGGCGCTGGCCGAGGGGCGTGTCGTCGCGTTCCCCACCGAAACCGACTACGTGGTCGCCGCGGCGGCCCGGGCCGCCGGCGCGGCCGAACGCATCCGCGGACTAGCCGCGACTCATCCCGACGAGCCGCCCCTCACGCTCGCGCTCAAGAGCGCCGACGAGGTGCTTGACTGGGCGCCGGCGATGCCTCCGATCGGCAGGCGGCTGTCGCGGCGGTGCTGGCCCGGACCGGTGTCGATGGTCGTGCCCGACGACCACGCTGAGAGCCTCGTGTTTCGGCTGCCTGGGGCGGCGCGGCAGGCGGTCGTGGCGGCCGGAAGACTCCGGCTACGGATTCCCGGGCACCCGATGCTGGCCGAATGCATGAAGATGCTCGCCGGCCCCGTGCTCCTGGCCGAGCCGGGCGATGCTCCCGCGGTGACGGCGGCGGAGCTGATGGCCAGGGCCGATGGAGCGGTCGACCTCGTGCTCGACGACGGCCGCACCCGCTATGCCCAGCCGGTCTCGACGATCGCCGTGGAAGGCAATTGGTTTCGAGTCGTGCGGCCGGGCATCGTGGCGGAGGAGACGGTCCGCAGGCTCGCGAGCCTGATGGTGCTCTTCGTCTGCACGGGCAACACCTGCCGCAGCCCGATGGCGGAAGCGGTGTTTCGGCGGCTCGTGGCGGAGCGGCTCGGCTGCCGCGCCGACGAGGTCGATCAGCGCGGTGTCGTGGTGGCGAGCGCGGGCCTGGCAGCCTGGGGAGGCGGGCCCGCCAGCGCTAACGCCATCGAGGCCGCGGCCGAGCTTGGGGGCGACTTGAGCGGCCACGAGAGCCAGCCCCTCACGGAGGCGCTGGTGCGGCAGGCCGACGTGATCCTCACGATGACGGCGGCCCACCGCGATGCGATTCTGGGCCAGTTTCCCGAGGCTGGAGGCCGGGTGGCGATGCTGTCGCCCGATCGCCGCGACGTGATCGATCCCATCGGCGGACCCCTGGAGACCTACCGAAAATGCGCCCGGCAGATTCATGGGCATCTGGCTGCGAGAATGGATACACTGGAAGTCGAGTTCCCGCGGCCTTGAGCGGGCGGTTTCGACCTCGTGTCACGGAGTGTTTCGTCCATCATGCGGATTGCAATCGGCAGTGATCATCGCGGAGTGGCGGCGCGGCAGCGGCTCATGGGGCTGCTCCAGAGGCTCGGCCACGAGATCATCGACTGCGGTTCGCACGGCGAGGACGCTGTCGACTATCCCGACATCGCAGCCGACGTGGCCCGCCGCGTGAGCGAGGGCACGGTCGACCGGGGCATTCTGCTCTGCTGCACGGGTGTCGGCATGGCGATCGCGGCCAACAAGCTGCCGGGCGTGCGGGCAGCCACCTGCCACGACGAGGTGACGGCGGAGATGAGCCGGCGGCACAACGACCTCAACGTGCTTTGTCTCTCCGCCGAGATGATCGGCCCGGAGGTGCAGGACAAGCTCATCCAGACCTGGCTCACCACCCAGTTCGAGGGAGGCCGCCACGCCCGCCGTGTGGCCAAGATCGCCGCCCTCGAGCCCGACTGCCACGACGCGACGTAGTCCCATGCGGCCCCCGGGCCGCCGGACCGGGCAGGCTGGCGATGCATGGGGGTTTTCGTAAAGCGGGTGAAGCCGCGGAAACTCGGCGCGTCGTAGCGGTCGTGCCGGCCAGCGGGCCAAAAAAGCCGGGATTTCGGCGGGCGGATTCGTTGAACCGTGCGACGGGCTGGGTATCGTCGAATCCGTGAACCCGCGGCTCGGACCAGGTGCCCCGAGCCGGTTTTCTCCTGGAAGAGTCACGGCATGCCCCTCGCTCACCACCCGGATCCGGAAGAAGTCGATTGCCTGCTCCGCAACGCCGAGTTGCGGGATGCCATCGAGCCCTACCTCGACGAGTCGATCTGGGAGATCGACTTCCGATCGCTGCCGACGTCGGCCGAGAACCGGTTCCTCGAATCGATGCTGGCCTGGGAACTGGCGCCGCTGGTGCCCGTGGCCCGCTGGTTCGATCCGCCGCTGGCCATGCAGCCGGCCTGCACGCTCGACGACGAGCAGGTGCGGGAGCGGCTCTGGGAGGTGATCGATCGCCTCTACGAGAAGCGGATCGTGCTCGACTTCACCGATCATCTCTCCGACCGCGAACTCTATTCGCTCATTCGCCGCGACATCCTGCCCGCGCCGCTGAAGCAGGTCGATCTTCCCGACAACTTCACCCACTGGGATTGCAGCTCCGCCGGCGACGACGACGCTTCCGTGTGGCTGATGTACTACGCCAGCGACGATGAACGGGAGGAGTGGAGGCTGGAAGAGGGCCGCGACCCACCGCCGCGGCTCGTGCCCCCGTTTCCGCGGGCCATGCCGGCCGCTCCGGCTTGACCGGGCTGACGTCCGGCATCCCCCGGCTTGCGCCCGAGGGCTTTCTTTCATCAAAATAAAAGCCCTAATCGCGAGCGAGGGGATCCTCCGGCGAACCGCTCGCCGGCCGTGTCGAAAGATTCCCCGCCGAAGGCGGAGCCGTGCGTTTCCGCTCCGCCGGCTCAACGCGTATCCTTCCAGCGTCCTGAGTCCCGTGCTGAAAGGTGCCACATGTTTCGCTCCCGATCCGTTCGCGCATCGATCGCCGTCCTCTCGCTCGCGGCCCTCGGCCCAGCCGCCCACGCCGCGGATCCCGCCGCCATCCGCGCGGCGATCGCCAAGGCATCGACCTTCCTCGCCGGGAAGGCGCAGGCCGAAGACGGCAGTTTCTCGGCAGAGGTCGGCCCCGCGGTCACGGCGCTCGCGGTGACGAGCCTCGTGCGATCGGGTTCACCCGCCGACGCGCCGGCCGTGAAGAAGGGGCTCGCCTACCTGCTCTCCTTTCGTCAGCCCGACGGCGGCATCTATCAGCCAGGCTCGCCGGTCGCCAACTACGAGACATCGATCGCCCTCCTGGCGCTGGCTGCCGCCAACGGCAGCGGGGAGTATGCCGACGCGATCAAGGGAGCCGAGACATACGCGCGCAATCTCCAGTGGGATGGCGGCGAAGGAAAGGACAATGCCGACCCGGCCTACGGCGGCGCCGGCTACGGCAAGAAGTCGCGGCCCGACCTCTCGAACACGCAGTTCCTGATCGAGGCCCTGCGGACGATCGGCGCCAGCGAGAACGACCCCGCCATCCAGAAGGCGCTGACGTTCGTCTCGCGCACGCAGAACCTCCCGGGCCCCGACAACCCGATGCCGTTCCCCGAGAAGAACCCCGACGGCGGCTTCTATTACACGCCTGCCGCCGGCGGCGAGAGCCAGGCCGGCACGCTGCCCAACGGCGGCCTGCGGAGCTACGGCTCGATGACCTACGCGGGCCTGAAGAGCATGATCTTCGCGGGCCTGAAGCCGGACGATCCCCGCGTGAAGGCGGCGACGGAATGGCTGCGGAAGCACTACACGTTCGCCGAGAACCCGGGGATGGGGCAGGCGGGGCTCTACTACTACTTTCACACGGCCGCCAAGTCGCTCGACGTGCTCGGCGCAGACACGTTCACCGACGCCGATGGGAAGCCGCATGACTGGCGGGCGGAGCTGTCCGACGTGCTCCTGTCCAAGCAGAATCCCGACGGCTCGTGGACCAACGAGAACACGCGGTGGATGGAGGACAACCCGACCCTCGTGACGAGCTACGCCCTCCTCGCCCTCGCCTACTGTTTGCCATAACGGGCCGCACCCGGACCTTGCCCGACGCCGCCTCCGGGTATACGATGACGCCTCGGCAGGGGCAACAACGCAGAGGACGCATCCCATGAATCGCAGTCGCGGCTGTGTTCGGGGCACCGGTAAGGTTCGCAGCTCTCGCAGTGCAGGGAAGCTGTCGGGTGGACATCAGTTCTTGGTGGAGCCACTCGAAGACCGGCGGATGCTCGCGGCGTTCATCGAGGGTGAGGTGCTGGTGCAGTTCGCGCCGACCGCGTCGGCATCCGAGCGGGCCGCAGCCCGCGCGGAAGTTCAAGGCCAGGCCGCCGAGGCGATCCAGACGGCCGCCATGCGCTCGGCCGGAGCGGGTGTGCTCGAACGGATCTCCCTGGCCAAGGGTGTGCCCGTCGAGCGGGCGATCCAGGCGCTCGCCAATCGTCCTGGCGTTGTCTTCGCCGAGCCCAACTGGAAGCTCTCGACCGCGGCCACGAGCAATGATCCGTATTACACGACCAGCGGCCGCCTCTGGGGCATGTATGGTGACGACTCGCCATCGGCCTCGGGGCCGACGGGCACGTCCAACCAGTTCGGCAGCCAGGCTGAGAAGGCGTGGGACGCCGGTTTCACCGGCTCATCGTCGGTCGTCGTCGGGATTGTCGACGAGGGCGTCGACATCAGCCACCCCGATCTGGCTGCGAACATCTGGATCAATCCGTTCGAGGTCGCGGGCGACGGCCTCGACAACGACGGCAATGGCTATGTCGACGACATCAACGGGTGGGATTTCTTCTACGGCGACAACACCGTCTTCAACGCGGGGGAAGACAGCCACGGTACGCACGTGGCCGGCACGATCGGCGGCAGCGGGGGCAATGGGATCGGCGTGGCCGGCGTGAACTGGAACGTCTCGATGATCTCGACGAAGTTCCTCGGGCCAGGAGGCGGCTCGACGAGCAACGCGATCAAGGCGATCGACTATCTCACCGACCTCAAGAACCGGCACGGCATCAACCTTGTCGCCTCGAACAATTCGTGGGGAGGCGGCGGCTATTCCTCAGCCCTTCACAGCGCGATCATCCGGGGGGCCAACGCCGGAATTCTCTTCGTCGCAGCCGCGGGCAATGGCGGCAGCGACGGGGTCGGCGATTCGAACGACACGACGGCGAATTACCCGTCCAACTACTCGACGCTCCAGGGCACGACCACCCAGCGGGCCGCTGCCTATGAGGCCGTGGTCGCCGTGGCCGCACTCACATCCAGCGGTGGCCTTGCGTCGTACTCCAACTACGGTTCCACGACCGTCGACATCGCAGCTCCCGGATCGTCGATCAACTCGACGCTTCCGGGGGGCACGTACGGGAACTACAGCGGCACGTCGATGGCCACGCCACATGTCACGGGCTCCGTCGCGCTCTACGCCTCGGCATATCCCGGGGCATCTGCTGCCACGATTCGCAATGCCATCCTGAATTCTGCGCGGCCGACCAGTTCACTGGCCGGCAAAACGGTAACGGGCGGCCGCCTCGACGTCGCCGCCGCTCTCAACGCCGCGCCCCCCGTGGGCATTTCCGTCAGTGGAGGCAGCGTGATCGAGGGTAATGCCGGCGTCACGCCGCTGACGTTCACCGTCAGCCTGTCGGCCGCCTCCGCCTCGACCGTGTCCGTCAATTACGCCACGGCCAACGGCTCGGCGACGGCCGGCAGCGACTTCACAGCGGCGAATGGCACGCTCACGTTCGCTCCTGGCGAGACCTCGAAGACCGTCGCGGTGGACGTGATCGGAGACTTGGCCTTCGAGGCCAACGAGACGTTCTCGCTGCTGCTGTCTGGCGTGTCGACCAACGCCACCATCACCTCGCCATCGGCCGTCGGCACGATCACGAACGACGACCAGCAGGCTGCCGTGTCGCTCGAAATCACATCGGTGTCGGCCCTGGAGGGATCCGGGACGTTTCTCTTCACGGTGACCCTCTCGCAGGCGACCACGTCCAAGGTGAGCGTCCGCTTCGCCACGGCCAACGGCACGGCCATCGCCGGCCGTACCGGCGACTACACCGCAACGAGCGGCACGCTCACGTTCAATCCTGGCGAAACCTCGAAGACGATCGCTGTTGCCGTGCGAAACGACGCGGTTGTGGAAGCCGACGAAACGTTCTTCGTGGATCTCTCGAGGGCCTCCGGCGCGACGATCGCCGTCGGCCGTGGCACGGGCACGATCGTCAATGACGACGGGGCACTGGCCACGCAACGGGCGATGGTGTTCGCGGCTCTCGCCGCCGAACAGTCGCCATCGACCAGCCGTCGGGGGTAACGCCGCCGTCAGTCTTTCAGGTCGAAGAGCCGTTTGAGGGCGTCGAGCAGGCCGTGCGGCGGGCCGGAGTGGCTCTCGCTCCGGAGCGACGCCAGCGGCGGATGCAGCAGTTTCGCCGCATACCGCTCGAATGCCTGGCGAATCTCCCCCCGCTGGGCGTCGTCGAGGCCAGGCAGTCGGCGAAAGAGCCGATCGAGCTCCGCCTCGCCGGTCTCGCTCCAGCCGGCCCGCAGCTGCTCGATCACCGGCGCCGTCGAGCGATGATGGAGGTCGCCCATGAAGCGGCGGGTCTCCTCCTCGATGATCGCCCAGGCCGCCGGCATCTGCTGCTGGCGGCTCTTGCGGTTGGCATCGCAGGCCGCGACCAGGTCGTCGACGGAGTAGAGCCAGACGCCGGGTCGGTCGCCGATCCGCGGATCGAAGTCGCGCGGCACGGCAAGGTCGAGCACCACGAGCGGCCGGCCTTCGCGTCGCGATTCGACCTGCCGGAAGGCGTCGAGCGTCACGACTGGCTCCGTCGCCCCGGTCGTGCTGACGACGAGATCGGCGGCGGCGATTTCCGCCACAAGCTCGTCGAATCGGCCTGGCCGGCCGCCGAGCCGTGCGGCGAGTTCCACCGCCCGACCGGCCGTGCGATTGACCACCGTCACGTCGCGGGCCCCCGCCTCGCGCAGATACCGGAGCGTTTCGGCCGCCATCTTGCCAGCGCCGAGCAGGAGCACCTGCTTGTCGTCGAACCGCTCGAACACTGCGCTCGCGAAGTCGGCCACGGCCACGCTCGGGATCGATACCCGCTCGCGGCCCAGGGCCGTTTCCGTGGCCACCCGCTTCGCCGTGCGGAGCGCCGCCTGAAACATGCCGCCGGTGAGCGGGCCGGCCGTGCGGCTGTCTTGGGCCAGGGCCCAGGCCTGCTTCACCTGGGCGAGGATCTGCGGTTCGCCGAGCACCATGCTGTCGAGACCGGCGGCCACGCTGAAGAGATGCCGGGCCACGCCCTCGTCGTGCTCCCGCGCGAGCACGGGCCCCAGCTGCACTGCCTCGATGCCGCGGCACTCCGCCAGAAAGGCCACGAGCTGATCGGCCGGCGGCGGCTCGGAGCCCGGCTCGCCGGCGGCGTAAAACTCGACGCGATTGCAGGTGGAGAGGAGCACGCCCTCGCGGCCCGGAAACCGGTCGCGAAACCGCGTCAGGGCCGCGGCGGCCTGCTCGGCCGAGAAGGCGAGACGCTCGCGCAGGTCGAGCGGCACCGAGCGGTGGGTTCCACCGACGAGCGCGAGCGTCATGGGGCGGCCTCGCGCGACGCGGCAGCCGGCTCATCCCGTCCGGCCGGCGGCATGCCGTGACGGGTGGTGCCGAAGAGTCCCCAGACGATCGACAGCGTGAGCATGACGAGACTGGCGAGCGAGAGCCAGGCGGTGAGCCTCGCGGCATCGGGCCGCTTCCGGGCCGCATACACCAGGGCGTCGGCGATGATGAGCCAGGCCACGAGGGCCCCCATGCGGAGCACGACGGGATCGGTCCAGGGCACCGTCTCGAGCAGGCCCCGCTGGCGGTTCACCGCATTGAGCACGATGCCCGACGCGAAGCCGGCGGCGGCGGTCCAGGCCGCGACGGCGATCGTGCGGCTCGTGACGTTGGCCAGCCGCTCGAGACTCGGCATCCGAAAGCCCTGCAGCGGCGGCTGTTTGCGGTGCAGCCGCCCCGCCTGGATCAGCCACATGATTCCGGCCACGGCGCCGAGGGCCACGGCCACGCTCGCAGCGAGATTGAACAGCCCGTGAATCGCGCCCCAGATCTGCGTGGCCGGGCTCTGCGGAAAGGGCTCCTGGCTGGAGAGCTGCGCGGCGCCGATCAGCAGCAGCACCACGGGCAGCAGAAACAGACCGATGGGCGTCCGGGGCATGGTGAGCGTGAGCCACAGGGATCCCGCCGCCAGCAGCCAGGCTGCGAGCAGGTACCAGTCGAACGGGCTCGAGAGCGGCAACGCCGCCGCGTTGACGGCCCGCCAGCCGAGGAACAGCGTCTGCGCGACGAGACCGGCCGCCGCGAAGCCGACGAGCGCCGCACCACGCACGCCGGAGCGAAAGGCCAGCCGCGAGACCTCGCAGGCGAGCGCGACGGCGTAGCTCGCCGCAAAGCAGACGACCGAGATACCGGAGATGAATTCGAGCATGGGCGTGGTGCCGGGCCGCGGGCGGTCTCGACCATTCTAGTTTGAATCGCGTCCCTGCCGATGCCCCCGCCGCCACGTATACTCGGCGACGATGAATGCCCTCCCCACATCGCCCCGCCCATCCGACCGCTACAGCCACTCGCTCATGATGCGGGCCTGCCGCTGCGAGCCCGTGGAGCGGACGCCGGTGTGGCTGATGCGACAGGCGGGCCGCTACCTGCCGGAATACCGGGCCGTGCGGGAGAAGGTGGGGTTCATGGAACTCTGCAAGAGCCCGCGGCTCTCGGCGGAGGTGATGCTCGCCACGGTGCAGCGGCTGGGAGTGGATGCCGCGATCATCTTCAGCGACCTCTTGCCGATCCTCGAGCCGATGGGGCTCGACCTCGAGTTCGCGGTCGGCGAGGGCCCGGTGATCCACAACCCGGTCCGCGAGGCGGCCGACGTGGCCCGCGTTCGCGAACTCGACGACGTGGGCCGGCTCGGCTACGTGATGGACGTGGTGCGGGCGACGCGAGCCGGCCTCGACGACTCGATGCCCGTGATCGGCTTCGCCGGCGCCCCCTTCACGCTGGCCGGTTACTGCATCGAAGGGGGCACGAGCAAGGCCTGGCTCCACACGAAGTCGCTCATGTACCGGCACGAGTCGGCCTGGCACGATCTGATGGCCAGGATCGCCCGGGCCGTGAGCGGCTATCTCGTGGCCCAGCTCGACGCGGGCGCCCAGATCGTGCAGCTGTTCGACAGCTGGGTCGGCTGCCTCGGCCCCGAGGATTACCGCCGGTATGTCCTGCCCCACAGCCGCGCGGCCATGGCCGAGGCGGCGAAGCGGGCGCCGGTGATCCACTTCGCCACCGGCAATCCCGCGCTCCTGCCGCTGTTGCGGGAAGCAGGTGGCTCGGTGATCGGCAGCGACGGGCGGATCGATCTCGACGCAGCCTGGAACGTCGTGGGGCACGATCGAGCCGTGCAGGGCAACCTCGAGCCGGCCGTGCTGCTGGCCGATCGCGACACGGTGCACAGGCGGACCCGGGAGGTGCTCGACCGCGCCGCCGGCCGCCCCGGCCACATCTTCAACCTCGGCCACGGCGTGCTGCCGCAGACGCCGGTGGAGAACGTGCTCGAGCTGATCGCCACCGTCAAAGGGGCGTGACACGCCGCGGTGCACGGCCGGCCCTCGCCAAGGTGGGCTGCGGCGGGCTACGATAGCGCGTTGCGCTTCCGGGCGTCCTCGGTTCGTCGTGGGCTGCGCAATGTCCACCGTTCTCCGCGCACCAACGACTGAATGAAGACTCTCGAACAACGCCTCTTTCATCTCTTCAAGCCGACCCAGGTCACCCTCGCCCGGACGCTCGCCCCTGTGAAGGCCCGCTGCCCGCGGGTGGGACAGGTGGAAGCCACGGTCACCGATGAATCGGGCGCCGCCCAGGAGGTGCTGCTCGAACTCTCGGCCCACCGCCGCGGCGGCATGACGCTCGAAGCGCGATGCACGTCGGCCGCCGGACGGACGGGTCGGCCCTGCCCCGTGCTCGCGGCGGTGCTGCTGGAGGTCGATCGACGCGGCCTGCTCTCGGGCATCCACGATCAGACGCCGGTGGCGCTCGAGATCGTGGCCGAGGATGCGGCCGAGGCGGATGGCGAGATCGCTGCGGCCGATTCCGAGCCGGAAGACGACGAGCCGACCCCGTCCCGTGGCGGTCGGCAGCTCTCCGTCGGCCGTCACGAGCCGCGGCCGCGGGTGGAGATCCCGCGGCGCGGCACGCAGCGGCTGCCGGCCTGGGCGGTGGAGCTCGAAGACCGGCGGCGGCTCGTCGAGCCGGCCGTGCGGTCGGCGGCGTTGGCCATCCCCGATGCCCGGCGGACGGGGGGCGCGCTCGTCTTTCTCTTCGACCTCACCGCGTCCGCCGAGGCCCGCACGGCGGTGCTCGTGCCCTGCCGGATGCAGCTCGATGTGGCGGGCAACGCCACCGGCCGGCCGCGGCCCATCGTCCTCGGTCCCGGCCACGTGGAGTTCGAGGATCTCGAACAGCAGGAACAGGACATCGTCGAGCGGCTCATCGGCGCGGTGGTCATCGGCGAGCAGGCGATGCCGGCGCCGCTCGACCGCCGCGGCATCGCCAAGGTCGTCGTCAGCCCGCGGTCGGCGGCCGCCCATCTCGGGATGCTCTGCGAGCTGGGCCGGCTCGTGCTCCAGCCCGAGCCGCGGCGGGCCCCAGACACGATCGTTCCGCTGGCGTGGGACGATGGCCGGCCGTGGGAGTTCGCCTTCGTGCTCGAACCCGACGACGACGACCTGCGGCCGTCCCGCGGCGGCCGCAACGGCGACGATGCCGACGCCGCTCCGCCGCGGCCGGCCCGCGCGACCCTGCGTGGCATGCTCGTACGGGGCAGCCAGCGGAAGGAGCTGAAGGAGCCCCGGGCAGTTCTCCGCACCGGCCTCGTCGTGTTCGCCGACCGGATCGCCCGGCTCGTCGTGCCGGAAGACGGCTTCTCCGTGGGCACCGCCGGCTGGGTCGAGCAGTTCGAGCGTCGCGGACCGATCGAGCTGGCAGCCGCGCATACCGACGGGCTCGTGGCCCAGGTGGCGGCATTGGCCGACGTGCCGCGGCTCGTGCTGCCGGCCTGGACAGGCTGGCGGATCGAGTCGGGGGCGCCGCAGCCGAAGCTGGTGCTCGATGACTCGCCCGCGATCGACCTCGACGAGGAGTCCGCCGAGGAGCCCCGCGTGCGCCGCCGGGCCGCGCCCAGGGTGCAGCTCGCGGGCCGGATCTGGTTCGACTACGCCGGCATCCTGATCGCGGCCGACGACCCGGCCGGCGGTGCCGCCGACACGGATCGACGGATCTTCGTCCGGCGGGATCGTGCCGCCGAGCGGGCGGCGCTGGCCGTCTTGCCGCGGCACGGCGCCACGCAGGCCCGCGCCGCCGACGATTCCGATCCGCTCACGCACCATGTTCACATCCCGCGCAACCGGCTCGACGCCTCCGTCGCGCAGCTGGCTGCGGCCGGCTGGACGATCGAGGTCGCCGGCCGCCGCTACCGTCCTGCCGGCAGCGTGGCCTGGAACGTCACCAGCGGGATCGACTGGTTCGAGCTCTCCGCGACGGTCGACTTCGGCGGCGTGACGGCCGACATGCCCGTGCTGCTCGAGGCCCTCGCCCGCGGTAGCCGGTCGATCGAGCTCTCCGACGGCTCGCTCGGCATCCTCCCCGACTCGCTTGCGGCCCAGTTCGAGCCGATGGTGGCACTGGCGCAGAAACACGACGGCCGGCTCCGGTACGGGCGGATCCAGGTGGCGTTGCTCGATGCGCTGCTCGCCGGCCAGCCGCAGTCGCACGTGGACGAGGCGTTCGAGCGGATCCGGGAGGAGCTCGCGCGGGGCGAACGGCCGGAGGCGGAAGACGAGCCCGCCGGCTTTCAGGGCACACTCCGTCACTACCAGCGCGAGGGCCTCGGATGGCTGTCGTTTCTCGAGCGGATGGGGCTCGGGGGCTGCCTGGCCGACGACATGGGCCTCGGCAAGACGATCCAGGTGCTCGCGATGCTGCTCCGTCGGCAGGGGGAGATTCGTGAGGCGGGGATCGCCCATCGGCCGTCGCTCGTCGTCGTGCCCAAGAGTCTCGTCTTCAACTGGATCGAGGAGGCCAAGAAGTTCGCGCCGACCCTGCGGGTGGCCAACTTCACGGGCAACGCCCGGGCCGAGACGGCGGGCGATCTCACCGCCTGGGACATCGTCGTCACCACCTACGGCACGCTCCGCCGCGACGTCGTGGCCCACCGTGAGGTCGAGTTCGATTACGTCATCCTCGACGAAGCCCAGTCAATCAAGAATGCCGCGAGCCAGGCAGCCAAGGCCTGCCGGCTCCTGCGGGCCCGTCACCGGCTCGCCCTCACCGGCACGCCGGTGGAAAACCATATCGGCGAACTCTGGAGCATCTTCGAATTTTTGAATCCAGGGCAGCTCGGCAGCGCCTCGCGGCTGCGGAAGTTCCTCGCCGATGGTCGCGGCAGTACGGAGGTGGTGGCCCGCGCGGTGCGGCCCTACCTGCTGCGGCGGACGAAGACCCAGGTGCTCTCCGACCTGCCGGAAAAGACGGAGCAGACCCTGTTCGTCGAACTGGGGGAGGAGCAGCGGAAGGCATACGACGAGCTGCGGGAGCACTACCGGCTCGAGCTCTCGGGGCGGATCGGCAAGCTCGGCATCGGCCGCTCGCGGATCGCCGTGCTGGAGGCGCTCCTGCGGCTGCGGCAGACCGCCTGCCATCCGGGGCTCGGCGATCCGAAACCGTAGCCCCAGCCGGGGGCAAAACTGGCAAA
>JBJTIE010000181.1:0-2023 GCA_046094845.1 Planctomycetaceae bacterium
GCAATCTGGTGACCGTAATTCCGGGAAAGCTGGAGCACCTGGACCCGCGGGTCAACATGGGAATGCCGCTCGAGCCACGCCACCGAGCCGTCGGTGCTGCCGTCGTCCACAAATAGAAAATGCCCTCGCTCTGGCATCCCCGCGAACACGGCGTCGAGGCGTCGATACATCTCCGGGATGTTCGACTCCTCGTTCAGAAACGGTATGACGACATCAATGCTCTTCATGCTGACAAGCCGACTTCCATGGCTGCGGCGAAGATCTCGACTGTACGACTTCGACGCATTATCCCTCCCGTTGCGCTACCCGAAAGACTGTACCGTGAAATCGAATCATTTTCGTTAACTTCGGGCTTGTTCTCGAATCCCGCCTCGTTCCCGCTTCTCGCACCGCGAGGGAGCGGCGGCGGGCCCACCCCCGAGGCCGATCCTGACGAACCTGGGCCCCTGGGGCATACTCTAGCGCATGAATGCCCCCACGCAGCATGCCGCCCGCCTGCACGCCTCCCTCGCCGAAAGCGTGGCAGCGGTGTCGGCCCTCGCCGAGCACCAGGGCACGCTCCTCGCGATCGCGGCCCGGCTCGCGGCCTGCCTCGACGCCGGCGGAACGATCTACCTCTGCGGCAACGGCGGCAGCGCGGCCGATGCTCAGCATGTGGCGGCCGAGTTCGTGGGGCGGTTTCTGCGGGAACGTCGGCCGCAGCCGGCCGTCGCCCTCACGTGCAACACGTCGATCCTGACCGCGATCGCCAACGACTATGACTTCTCCCAGGTCTTCGCCCGCCAGGTGAAGGCCCACGTCCGCCCGCAGGACTGCGTCGTCGGCATCAGCACGAGCGGCCAGTCGGCCAACGTCCTCGCCGCCCTCGCCGCAGCCCGCGAACTCGGGGCCGTCACGATCGGCTTCACCGGGGCAGAGGGCTACGCGCTCGCAGCCCTCTGCGATGAATGCCTCCGCGCACCTTCCACGAGCACGCCGCGGATCCAGGAGGCCCACCTCGTCGCCTGGCATCTCGTCTGCGATCTCGTCGAACGCGACCTGCCCACGGCGCCCCCGCCCCCGCACGAGCCGCCACGATGATCGGGCCGTCCGACAGACTCACCGCCGGGGCACTGCGCGACTCGCCGCACGTCCTGCTCGTGGGCGACGTGATGCTCGACCGCTATCTCGTGGGCGCCGTCGAGCGGATCTCACCGGAGGCCCCCGTGCCCGTGCTCCACGTGCAGCGGTCGTTCAACCGCCCGGGGGGTGCCGGCAACGTGGCCGTCAACATGTCGGCCATGGGGGGCAGGCCCACGCTCCTCGCGGCCGTAGGGGCCGATGACGCCGGCCGCCTGCTCGCCGCCGCCCTCGAGGCCGAGGGCGTCGCTGGCACCGGCCTCGTGCCCTCCGCCTCCACGCCCACGACAGTCAAAACACGTCTCCTCGCCGGCCACAACCAGATCGCCCGGTTCGACGAGGAGTCGCCGCTCATCGACACCGACGCCCGCGACCGGCTCGTGGCCCTCGTGGGTGAACACATCGCAGAGGCCGACGTGGCCGTGATCTCCGACTACGCCAAGGGCGTGTGCGACGGGGCGGTCTGCCGTGCCGTGATCGAGGCGGCCCGAGATCGTGGCATCCCCGTGATCGTCGACCCCAAGGGGCACGACTTCAGCCGCTATGCCGGAGCCGCGGTGCTCACGCCGAATCGGGCCGAAACGATGGCCGTCGTCGGCTTTCCGATCCGCGGCCCCGACGATGCCGTCCGCGCCGGCCAGATCCTGCGACGAGATCACGGCATCGACGCCGTCGTGGTCCCGCTCGGCGAACAGGGCATGGTGGTCGTCGCCGCCGATGGTTCAGCCGTGATCCCGACCCAGGCCCGGCAGGTGTACGACGTGACCGGCGCCGGCGACTCGGCCGTCGCCACGCTCGCCGTGGCCCTCGGCCGAGGCTTCGAGTTAAGCGCCGCCTGCTTCCTCGCCAATGCCGCGGCGGGCCTGCAGGTGGCCCGCGTCGGCACGGCGCGGATCACCTGGGA
>JBJTIE010000182.1:0-3766 GCA_046094845.1 Planctomycetaceae bacterium
GTTCCTCCCACCTTGATTTTCACCCCGTCGTCTCGTTTCGCGGGCATCCGTCCGCAGCAGGTGCAGCATGCAAGCTTCTGATTCAGCGGCCGATTCCGGCCTCCCGGCCGACGATGACCGCGAGCCGATGTCGCTGGCCGAGGAGATCGCGGCCGAGGTCAAGGACGGGCTGGACGTGACGGGCCACTACGAGACGCTCAAGAAGGGTGACCCGTCGATCGCCAGCCTCCAGGCCCTCTCGATGCAAGAATTGGTCGATCTGGCCCGTCAGGAAAACATCGGCGACGTCACCGGCGCCAAGAAGCAGGACATCGTGTTCCGCATCTTGAAGGAGCGGATCAAGCTCAACGGCCTGATGTTCGGCGAGGGGACGCTCGAGATCCTGCCCGACGGTTTCGGCTTCCTCCGCAGTTCCGACTCCCACTATCTGTCGTGCCCCGACGACATCTACGTGTCGCCGAGCCAGATTCGCCGCTTCGGCCTGCGAAACGGCATGACCGTCGCCGGGCAGATCCGGCCGCCGAAGGAGAGCGAGCGGTACTTCGCGCTCCTGCGCGTCGAGGCGATCAACGGCGAGGATCCGGCCAAGCTCTCGACCCGCACGTTCTTCGACGAGCTCACGCCGCTCCATCCCGACGAGCGGATCGTGATGGAGACGACGGCCGAGGAACTCTCGACCCGCGTCATCGACCTTGTCGTGCCGATCGGCTTCGGCCAGCGGGGCCTGATCGTGAGCCCGCCGCGGGCGGGCAAGACGATCCTGCTCCAGAAGATGGCCAAGGCGGTGCTCACGAACTACCCGGAGGCCTACGTCTTCATGCTGCTCATCGACGAGCGGCCGGAGGAGGTCACCGACATGGAGCGGCAGGTGAAGGGGCCGTCGTGCGAGGTGATCAGCTCCACGTTCGACGAGAATGCCTCCCGCCACGTGCAGGTGGCCGACATGGTGATCGAGAAGGCGAAGCGGCTCGTGGAATATGGCCGCGACGTCGTGATCTTCCTGGATTCGATCACGCGGCTGGCCCGGGCCTGGAATTCGGAAGTGCCCAACTCCGGCAAGATCCTTTCCGGCGGCGTTGACTCCAACGCCCTCCAGCGGCCGAAGCGGTTCTTCGGCAGCGCCCGCAAGGTGGAGCAGGGGGGCTCGCTGACGATCATCGCCACGGCCCTGATCGACACCGGCAGCCGGATGGACGACGTGATCTTCGAAGAGTTCAAAGGCACCGGCAATTTGGAGATCGTGCTCGACCGGCGGCTCGTGGACAAGCGGATCTACCCGGCCATCGACATCAACCGCTCCGGCACCCGCCGCGAGGAGATGCTGCTGGAGCCCGATGAGTATCGTCGAATCTGCGTGCTTCGCCGCGTGCTCGGCGAGATGAACCCGACCGATGCGATGGAGCTGCTCATCAACCGGCTGGGCAAGACGAAGTGCAACGCCGACTTCCTCGCGGCCCTGAAATCCTGATGCGGACCGGTGAATCAGGCATGATGGAATCGCAGGGCACGAGCGGGGCGGCATCGTATCGGCTGCTTGGGGCGTCGTCGGCGCCGCTGCCCGCCGACACCCGCGTGGCCGTGGTCGTCTCCCGCTGGAACGAGCAGGTGACGCGGCGGATGCTCGACGCGGCTGTCTGGCGGCTGCGGGCGGCCGGTCTGTCACACGAGGCGATCGACGTGGCCTGGGTGCCCGGCTCGTTCGAGCTGCCGTTCGCCGCCGATCGGCTCGCCGCGTCCGGCGGCTATGCCGCCGTCCTCTGCTTCGGGGCGATCATCCGTGGCGAGACGGAACACGATCGCCACATCGCCCAGGCCGTGGCCCGGGGCATCGAGGAAACCGCCCGGGTTCGCGGGCTGCCCGTGCTCTTCGGGGTGCTCACCTGCGAAACGCTCGCCCAGGCGCTCGCCCGGGCCGGCGGCACGGCGGCCGACGGCTTCGCCGGCAACAAGGGGGTCGAGTGTGCCGGGGCCGCGCTCGATATGATCGCGCTCTGCCATTCGCTGTCCCGCCCGTCCGCCTCCACCCGTTGAGACGCCCGCCGCATGCCAGGCCGTAGCCGAGCCCGCGAAGTCGCCCTTCAGGCACTCCATCGGATGGAGTTCAATCCGGGCTTCGACACGGCCGAAGACGGACGGGCCCTCGAGGCCTTCCTGCACGGCCGGCTCCATTCGGGCACGCTCGCCGCCTTCGCCGCGGGTATCGTGCATGGCGTGGCCAGGCGGCGTGCGGAGCTCGACGCCGAGCTCGATGCCCGGTCCACGCGCTGGCCCGTGTCGCGGATGGCGGCGACCGACCGCACGGTGCTGCGGATCGCCGTGCACGAACTGCGACACACCGACACGCCGGGGCCGGTCGTCATCGACGAGGCGATCGAGCTCGCCAGGCGATACGGCACCGAGTCGTCGCCGCGGTTCGTGGCCGGCATCCTCGGCAGTCTGCTCACCGACCGGGCGGCGAATCCCGGGCCGTCGGCCGCGGCCAGCACCTGATTCCCCGGAGCATCCCATGGCCCTGTTTCGTTTCGGCCGCAAGCCCGCCGATGAGCCCGCCGTCGAGCCTGACGGTCCGGCGGCTGCCGAGCCGGCCGAGGCGACCGCTCCACGTGGCTTCCTGGATCGGCTGAAGGCCGGCCTGGCGAAAACGGCCAAGGTGCTCTCGACCGACGTGCGCGACCTCTTCAAGCGGGAGGGGCGGCTCGTTGACGAGGAGTTCCTCGAAGAGCTACGGGGAGCGCTCGTGCGCACCGACATGGGGCCGGGGGCCGCCGAGGCGATCGTGACGGACGTGCGCGACAGGCTGCGTGCCCGTGTCGTCGATCCCGAGGTGGTGATCGACTCGATCCGACGGCAGCTGCTCGCCCGGCTGGCCGGCGCCGAGGCCGGCATCGCCACGGCGGCGAGCGGTCCGACCGTGATCCTCGTGACGGGCGTGAACGGATCCGGCAAGACGACGTCGATCGCCAAGCTCGCGCGGCTCTTCACCCGTGCGGGCAAGCGGGTGGTGCTCGGCGCGGGGGACACGTTTCGGGCCGCCGCCGTGGAACAGCTCACGATGTGGGCCGGCCGGGTGGGGGCCGAGATCGTGCGGGGCGAGACGGGCTGCGACCCGGCCAGCGTCGCCCATCGGGCCGCGGCCCGGGCCGTCGAGGGGGGCTTCGACGTGTGCATCGTCGACACGGCCGGCCGGCTCCAGACCCAGTCGAACCTGATGCAGGAGCTGGGCAAGATCCGCCGCGTGATCGCCAAACAGATTCCCGACGCGCCGCATGAGACGCTGCTCGTGCTCGACGCCACGGCCGGCCAGAACGCCCTCTCGCAGGCCAAGGGCTTCAAGGAGGCGGCGGGCTGCACGGGCATCGTTTTGGCCAAGCTCGACGGATCGGCCCGTGGGGGCGTGATCGTGCCCGTGGCCGAGCAGTTCGGGCTGCCGGTGAAGTTCGTGGGCGTGGGAGAGTCGGCCGACGACCTCGACGCCTTCGTCCCCGAGCAGTTCGTCTCGGCCCTCCTCGACGGCATGCTGGCCGGTAGCCCGGTCACGCCGTAGTCCGCACACTCCGTGTGCCCCGCGACCGTAGTCCGCACACTCCGTGTGCGGGGATGGGCGTGAAGGCCGAACGGCCGGACTATTCGCGTGGAGGTTTGCGGGCCCGAAAGGCAGTCGCTCGGGCACGCGGCATTCATACCGTGGTCCGCATGCGGAGCCTTGGGCCTACGGCGCAAGCATGCGGCTTACGGGAAAAGAAGCCCGGGGACGGGCGGGGTTGGG
>JBJTIE010000183.1:0-37786 GCA_046094845.1 Planctomycetaceae bacterium
GGCTCGTTGAGCGTTTCGATCCGCGCCGGCAGCCTCATGAGCGGCCGCGGCGGTGCGGCCGGCTCGGCGGCCAGGGCCTGTGGCACGAGGCACACGAGGCTGGCGAGTGTCAGGGGGATTGCGATGCCCGCGCACCTCACACATGAAGACGCATACCGCAGCATGGCCACGATGATTCTCCTGGAACGAAACGGGGCGGCCGCTGCACGGTCTCGCCCCAAGGCGGGGGGACAGTAGGCGTCGCGGCCCGTCGCGTCCAGACCAGCCTCGCGGCCCGCTGTCGGGGCCCCCAGCCTGCCCAGTGTGACGGGCACGGCGGGGCGTGACACGCCCGCGCGTGGGTACACTTCGGCAGATCTCTCCACGCCCCGCCTCGCGTCGCACCCATGCCCTTTCCTCTCCGCATCGCCGTCATCGGAGGTGGCATGGCCGGACTGGCCGCCGCGGAAGAGGCCGTGGCGTTGGCGGCCTCCGCCGAGCAGCCCGTGGAGATCACGCTGGTCGAGGCGGCAGGGCGAGTGGGGGGCGTGCTGTCCACGGTCCGTCAGGACGGCTGGCTCATCGAGCGATCGGCCGACAATTTTCTGGCGGCCCGGCCCGAGGCCGTGCAGTTGGTGGAGCGGCTCGGCCTGCAGGGTCAGCTCGTGGGCGTCGATCCACGCGTCCGGCGGGCGCTCGTCTGGCACGAGGGCCGTGCCGTGCCGGCACCGCACGGGTTTCGGCTGCTCGCGCCGGGGCGAATCGGGCCGATGCTCTCCACGCCGCTGCTGTCACCCGCAGGGCGGTTGCGGCTGCTCATGGAGCGGTTCGTGCCCCGGCGATCGACGCCGGGCGACGAGTCGCTCGAGTCGTTCGTCGTGCGGCGACTCGGCCGCGAGGCCTTCGAACGGCTGGTGCAGCCCCTGGCGGCCGGCATCTGGACGGCCGACCCCGCGCGGTTGAGCATGGCCGCGGCCTGCGGCGAGTTTCTGGCGATGGAACGGGAACAGGGGAGCCTGTGGGCGGGTGAGCAGCGGCGGGCTCGGGCTGCCGCGGCGCCGTCGGCGGCGGGAGCCCGCTACGGACAGTTCCTCACGCTGACGTCGGGGATGGAAACGCTTCCCGCACGGCTGGCGGAGCGGTTGCGTGAGCGCGGCGTGCGGTTCGTCGATGCGGCTGCCGCCGGGCTCGAGCGGCTGCCGGGCGGCTCGAGGCGGGTCGCCCGCGCCGGCCGGGAGGGGGCCGGCACCGTGATCGACGCCGACGCAGTCGTGGTCGCGGTGCCTGCGACCGTGGCCGCACGGCTGATCGCGTCGATCGAGCCGGCTCTGACCGCTGACCTGTCGGGCATCGAGTATGCCGGTTCGGCCGTGATCTCACTCGGCTTCGCGCGGGCCGACGTGACGCACCCGCTCGATGCCGCCGGCATGGTGATCCCACGTCGGGCTGGGCGACGGATTTTGGCGGTGAGCTTCTCGAGTTCGAAATATCCCGGACGCGCGCCGGAAGGCAGCGTGCTGCTGCGGGTGTTCGCCGGAGGCGCGCTCGATCCCGATGTCGTGCGACGGGATGACGCGACGCTCGAGACCATCGCACGCGAGGAGGTGGCGGAGCTGCTCGGCGCCCGCGGCACGCCGCGCGTGGTGCAGATCGACCGCTGGCATGGTGCCATGCCGCAGTATCATGTCGGCCACGCGGAGCGGGTCGCGCGGATCATGGAGCGGACGGCGGCGGTCCGCGGGCTCGGCCTGGCGGGGGCCGCCTTCACGGGCGTCGGCATTCCGCAGGTGATCGCGTCGGGCCAGGCGGCGGCCCGCCAGGCCTGTGCCGGCTAGGCCGCTACTTCTTCTTCGCGGCGGCGCCGGCGGCCGGCTTGGCTGCCGCACCTTCGGCGGCCTCGTCCTTGGCCTTCTTCTTTTTCTTCATCGCCATCTTCTGGACGCGAACCTTCGGCAGGCCGATCGGGCTGCGGCCTTCCTTCCAGATCTCCTGCTCCTTCATCTTGGCGATCCGCTCGGCACGGGTAAGCACGCCGCGGGCGTTGGTGCCCCCCTTGCGGACCTTCAGGCTCTTGTCCATCGTCATCGGAGTCGATCCTCGTCGCTGTCCAGAAACCGCGGCCGGGTCGGCCACGCGAGCCTTGGAAGGTACGAACCGCCGCCGGCCCGATCAAGGGCGGCCGGGCGAAGCCGCGGCATTTCAGGCCTTCACGCCCGCCACCAGTTTCAGGAAAGCCTCCATCGTGGGTGGCCGCCTGGCCGGGTCGGAGGCGAGGCAGGCCACGATCGCATCGGCGAGGGCCGCCGGGATCTCGGGCCAGAGGGTGCGGATGTCGGTGGGAGGCGACTCGTGCGTGAGGGCGGCCTGTGCGGACGAGGAGCGTGGCCACGGCGGCTGCAGCGTGCAGATCTCGTAGGCGGTCACGCCGAACGAAAACACGTCGAGCCGGCGGTCAGCCTGCCGGCGACGGATCACCTCGGGCGCCATGTAGTTCGGTGTGCCGACACGGTTTCCCGGCTGAAGAAAGGCCGGCTTGTCGGGCACCGTGAGCCCGAAGTCGAAGAGCACGAGCCGGCCGTCCGGGCGGAGCAGAAAGTTCCGCGGGCAGATGTCGCGGTGCACGAACCCCGCGGCATGCACGGCGGCGATGGCCGCGGCTGCCTGCCGCACGAGGTCGAGCCGCTGCGCGGGAGCGAGTGGCTTCTTCGCCGAGATGACCGCATGCAGCAGCGTGCCCTCGATGAACTCCTGGAGAATGAAGGCGTCGCCGGTCGTGGACGTGCCCGACTCGAGCGTCCGCACGATGTTCGGCCCTGTGATCCGCGTGCCGATCTCGCCTTCCGACGGCTTGTCGAGCCCCTTGTAGCGGGCCTCGACGGGATCCTGCTTGCGGCGGTCGATCAGCTTGAGCCCCGCCACGGCCCCGGACTTCGTGTCCCGCACCTTGTAGAAGGTCGACATCGTGCCGGAATTGCTCTCCTGCAGCCGCTCGAATCGCCGCCAGAGATCGACCCGATCCGAGCCGAAGAGTTTCGTGAAAAACCCGCCCACTGCCATCCCCGTGTCATGTGTCTCGACGATGAACCACCGCTCAGGCCTTCTTGAGGGCGGCGAGCTCGGTATGGGCGGCGGCAAGTTCCTTCTCCAGCCGCGGCACCTCGGCGGGATCGTCGGGCTGCTTCTTCGCGCCGGCCAGAAGCTGCTGCAGCTTCGCGATCTTCTGCTGCAGCACCTCCATCCGCTTCTTGTCTTTCTTGTCCATCGGAAGACTCCCTCGCAGGTCGCGCAGGCCTCGTCGGAAAGGCTATTCCTCGCGAGCGGCGGCCGGCTGCTGCGCGTCGCCGGTCGCATCGACACCAGTTTCCATGCGCACGCCGCCGTCGAACATCACATTGGGCCCGGTGTGCAGCTGCCGCATCCAGCCTGAAATCATCACGACGGCCAGCGCGAGGCCGAGCGTGACGGACAGCCAGGTGGACCGGGCGTTGCGGATCCACTGGGTGCCCTGACCGCGGCCCACCAACGCACTGGCAAAGTAGAAGATCACGAGTGCGAGCAGGAACTTCGCTCCGAAGAGCGCGTGATAGCTCGTCTGCCGCATCCACATGCCGCCGCCCCAGCCCTCCGCCTTCACGCGGGCGTTGAACAGGAAAAAGTTTGCGAGGCCGCTGGCGAGCAGAAGCGTGATGGCTCCGATCACCCACGGAAGCCAGCGGCGGCGGATCGCATCGTGGAGCCGGTCGCGGGTCGTGGCATCGAGTTCGGACATCGCAGGCAGCAGGCCGAAGCGGGCGAAGGCCAGGCCCCCGACGGCGACGATCGCGGCGAGGATGTGAGCCCAGCGGAGAAGGAGCAGCGTCGGGTCCATGTGGGGTCCGGATGGTTTCTGAAGGTGAGGAGCGGTGGCGATCAGCCGCCGGATTGCCAGAGCGTACCTGATCCCGTGGGGCTTCCCAAACGGCCGTGCCCCGAGGCGCGTGTGGCGGCGCCGACCGACCCCGCCTACAGTGACTCGTCCGCCACCATAGGTGAACCGCATGGACGACCCATTCGACCCCGACGACGATCCCTTCGACGACACCGCCGCCGCCCTGCCCGGGACTCGGCCCGACGAGCGGTGGATGCGGCTGGCCCTCGACGAAGCGCGGGCCGCGGCGGCCGAAGACGAGGTGCCGGTGGGGGCGATCGTGGTGGCGTCCGGCCGCGTGATCGCCAGCGCCCACAACCAGCGGGAGCAGCTCTCCGACCCGACGGCTCACGCCGAGATGATCGCCCTCACCCAGGCGGCGGCCCAACTCGGCTCCTGGCGGCTCGAGCGGTGCACGCTCTATGTCACCCTCGAGCCCTGCCCGATGTGTGCCGGCGCGATCCTGCAGGCCCGGGTGCCGCGGGTGGTGTGGGGTGCCGCCGATCCGAAGGCGGGCGCCGTGGAATCGCTCTACCGGCTCTTCGAGGATTCCCGGCTCAATCACCGCGTGGACCACGTCGGCCGCGTGCTCGCCGACGACTGCGGCCGCATCCTCACGGAGTTCTTCCGCGGCAAACGGTGAACGGCGCGCCTCACCGAGCCGTGATCGGCTTGAACTCCCGAAGCGTCTCGCCCGTGGAGATCTGCCGCGGCCGGCAGATCTTCTTCGTGGGCGAGTGGTGCATTTCGATCCAGTGGGCGATCCAGCCGGGGAGCCGCCCCATGGCGAAGAGCACGGTGAACATCTGCACGGGGATGCCCATCGCCCGATAGATCACGCCCGAGTAGAAGTCGACGTTGGGGTAGAGCTTCCGCTCGATGAAATACTCGTCGGCGAGGGCCACTTCTTCGAGCCTCTGGGCGATGTCGAAGATCGGGTCGTGCCGGGCGATCTTGGCCAGGAGTTTGTCGCAGGTCGCCTTGATCAGCTTGGCCCGCGGGTCGTAGTTCTTGTAGACGCGGTGGCCGAACCCCATGAGGCGGAAGCCCGAGTCCTTCTTCTTCGCCATGTCGACGTACTTCTTCACGTCGCCGCCGTCTGCCGCGATCTTCTCGAGCATCTCGACACAGGCCTGGTTGGCCCCGCCGTGGAGCGGCCCCCAGAGAGCGGAAATGCCGGCCGAGATGCTGGCGAAGAGGTTGGCGTCGCTCGAGCCCACCATCCGCACCGTCGATGTCGAGCAGTTCTGCTCGTGGTCGGCGTGCACGATGAGCAGCATGTCGAGTGCCTCGGCGAAGTCGGGATCGACGTGGTAGGCCTCGCACGGCACCGCGAACATCATGTGGAGGAAGTTCTCGCAGTACGACAGGTCGTTCCGCGGATACATCAACGGCTGGCCGCACGACTTCTTGTGGCTGTAGGCGGCGATGGTGGGCAGCTTCGCCAGAAGGCGGTGCATGCTCACCTCCACCTGCCGCGGATCCCGCACGTCGAGCGAGTCCTGATAGAAGGTGGAGAGGGCTCCCACCACGCTCCCCACGATCGCCATCGGATGGGCGTCGCGCGGAAAGCCGTTGTAGAAGCTCCGCATGTCCTCGTGAATCATCGTGTGGTGGGAGAGCGACTCGCGGAACGCATCGAGCTGCGCGGTCGTCGGCAGGTCGCCGAAGATCAACAGGTAGGCCACCTCCACGAAGTCGCACTTCTCGGCGAGCACCTCGATCGGGTAGCCGCGGTACCGGAGAATCCCCTGCTCACCGTCGAGAAAAGTGATCGCGCTCGTCGTCGAGCCCGTGTTGACGAAGCCCTCGTCGAGCGTCACGGCCCCGGTGGCGGCCCGCAGTTTCGAGATGTCGATCCCCTGCTCCCCCTCGGTGCCGACGATCAGCGGGAACTCGGCGGTCTTGCCGTCGATCTCCAGGCGGGCGACGCCGGCTGAATGGGTGCCGGGCCAGGGGGGCGAGGCGGGGCCCTTGGAGGGCGTGGCGGTGGCTGGCGAGCCGCTCATGGTGCAGTCTCCGAACGCGGGCAGGACAGGCGCCAGAACAGCCCGTCGATGTGAATACCGAAGCTTAGCCCGCGCCGTGAGGTCCGGCAACGAGGCTGCGTCACCCTGGGGCTTAGGCCGGCAACCGTCTGAAAGTGGCGCCGGCTCGGGGGCGGTACAAGTCGCGTCGCTGAACCTCGAAGACTCGGTTCAAATGCTCCTCGAGCTTGCACCGACCCCCTCGCCTCCACAGAAGCCCCCAGGCGCAAGCCGGGGGATCGTGCGCCGCTATCCCCTCGCTCGCGCTCAGGGCTTGTCTGGGATTTTATCGGCGGGTGGTGTCGTCGGCGGTCGGGCGGGCGGCGGTTACGGCGTCGGCGGGCTGGCCGTCGAAGATGGTCCACACGGGGGTCCGCTCGCGGAGCCGTGCCAGGTAGTCGTCCACCTGCCGCTGCCGACGCTCCTCGTGGAGCTTGTTGCGGATGTCCACCTGCGCCTCGACGAACGACGTGCGGCCCGCCTCCTTCCGCTCGGTCACGCGGACGATGTGCAGGGCGTTTTCATCGGCGAGGATCGTGCTCAACTGGCCGACCGGCAGCGAGAAGATGGCCTCGTCGAGGACGAGTGATGAGAGGCTGCCCTTCGTCGTCCAGTCGAACTGGCCGCCGGTGGCCGCGGTCGGCCCTTCCGACTTGGCCTTGGCCACGTCGGCGAGGGGGCGGCCGGCGAGCACCTCGTTGCCCATCTCGGCGAGCATCTGCCAGGCCTGCTGCCGCGAACGCTTGAGGCCGTCCTTCACGGTGAGCGCCTCGAACCGGGCCTTGGCGGGGTAGTCGTATTCGGCGAGATGATTTTGATACCAGGCGATCATGTCGGCGTGCGGGATCTCGCCATCGGCGCCGGCGTTCTTGCGCATCCACTCCTGGGCGATGCCTCGCTCGAAGAACATCTTCCGCATCCGATCGAGCGACTGCCCCTTCGCTCGCAGCGACTGCTCGTACTCGATCGTATTGGCGGCCTTTGACTCCTGCATGAGCTTCGGCAGAAACTGCTCGTCGAAGGCCTTGTCGACGTTCGTGCGGATCTCTGGCAGCTTATCCTCGGGAATCTCGCGGCAGGCATCGACGTAGACGAGCAGCGTTTCGATGTGCTGGTCGATCACCTGCTTGCAGATCTGGAGCTTCAGCTGGCGGAGCTGCTCGGGCTTGAGGTTCGCCGACACGCTGTCGAGCCAGTCGAGGGCCTTGGGCGTGAGCAGGTCGCTTTCCAGCACCACCTCGGGGCCAACGCGGGCCACCACGAGCGCGGTCTCCAGCGACACGGCCTGCGGCGCCGGGGGCGCCGCACCGCCGCTCGGCGTCTGCTCGGCGGCGGCCTGTTCGAAGGCGGTCTGGATCACGCCGGCATCGGCAGCCGGTGCGGCCGGGGCGGTGGCGGCTGCGGGCAGTTTCAGCGGCGCGCCGGGCGTGGTGCGAATGCTCGAAAGCACGTGCTTGTCTTTGTCGACGGCATCACGAAAGAGATCGGTGGCCGCCGGTGCCTTCCCTTCTGCTGCCGATGTCGCGGCGGAATCAGCTGGCTTCGTGGCCGTCGGCCAGTCAGCCGGCCGTGACACGGCCTCCGGCACGTTCGGCGCGAGGCCGGGGCGGATGGCCTGCCGCGGATCGACGTCCTGGGCGCAGGCACTGTCGATGGCGCAGCAGACGGCGAACGCGACGGCGAGGTGCCGTGGGCGGAGCCGGCGCGGGCGTGGGAGCGAGGCGTGCATCGGTGCGGCCGCAGAGGGAGCGGGACTCTAGGAGCACCCCACCGCCGCCGCAATGCCGAAAAAGCCACGGCGAACTCGTTAATTGAAGCCCGCAACGCGATCGGAAGCATCACGCGGCGTACGAGACGAGCGTCTCACCGATGGCGTCTGAAGTCTCGTGACCCACGACGTGCCGCAACCAGACTTCCAGCCCGACCATGAGAAACAGAAGGTCCGTGTCGTGCCGCAGATCATCGACGATGAATTCCGTCGTCGCCTTTGACCACTGCAACTGATCGGCCAGAAGCCCGTCGAGCAGGATGCGCTCGGTGCCGCGCGTATAGGCAGGCGGGATCGGGAAACCTTTCTTGCGGGCAAAGACGACGTCGCGCGGAAGACGATCGAGCGCGACTGTTTTCAGCGACCACTTGCCCTGGCCGCGCCGCAGTTTGGCCGAGCGGGGAAGATGCATGCCGAAGTCAATCATGCGGTTTTCAAGAAATGGAACCCGCATTTCCACCGAGGCGGCCATGCTCATGTGATCGTGGCGGTGCAGAACCCACGACAGGTGTTCGACGAGGTCGGCGAGGCCGGAAACGACCAGGGCACGATCGGAGAGGCTGTCTATGCCCGACAGGCTCTCGAAAAGCCGGCGTGGCAGAAACTCTCGCTCGGCATCGGCGGCGAGCGCCATGCGGGATCTGCAGCGATGGAAGCGGCTACTGATGCTGGGCCGCTGCAGCGGAAAGCCGCACTGCCGGGACGGTGATCGCCCCCCGAGAAAACGCGTGACCGCCCGCAACCATGCCTTTCCTCGCCAGTACCGGTGAGCAGCGGAGTGCCACGCATAGCCTCCGAAGAGTTCGTCGGCTCCCTCGCCGGTGAGCAGAACCTTGATTCCGTCCGCTCGGCAGGCGCGAGCGACGGCGAGCAGTGCCGGCTCACTGTGATGATGGGTGGGGCCGTCCAGATGCCGGATACAGACCGGCCATAGCCGGAGGTAGTCCTCGCGGGGAACCGCCACCTCACGGATCGGGATTGTGATGTGGCGACCGACACGCTTGGCTTGGGCAGCCTCACCACGGCCCACAGGTGCTTCGGCGACATAGCCGACAAGGCCCGGCCTGTCGTCGCCGGCATATGCCGCAATCAGGCTGGAGTCGACTCCACCGCTGCACATCGCGGCGATCGGGGCGTCACTTGCGAGATGGATGCGGACACTCTCCTGAAGGCTGCTGCGCAGGGTTTCCGTGACATGCCCCAGATTGATCGACCGGTGGTTGTCCGTCAGGCGTATGCGATCGATCGCGGTCTCGACGTCGAAGTAGCGATGCTGTGCGATGCCATCGACGGTCACCTTCCACCAACTGCCGGGCGGCATACCGGCGATGCCTGCGTACAGCGTGTCGTGACACCGTCGCCTCACGAGGAATGCCCTGCTCAGCGCCGCCTCATCGACTCGCGTGGTCACCCCGGGATGGGCGAGTATGGCCTTTATCTCGGAGGCAAAGATCACGTCCTGGCCGGTCTCCGCGACATACAACGGCTTGATGCCGAGCCGATCGCGGGCCAGCCACAAGGCTCCGCACCGGAGATCGAGGTAGGCGAAGGCAAACATCCCGTTCAGCAGGGGTATGGTTCGCTCCGGTCCCCAGGAATGGAGGGCCGCAAGCAGGATCTCCGTGTCACTCTTTCCAGCGAAAGAAACCCCTTCCTTCTCCAGTTCGCTGCGGAGTTCGAGGTAGTTGTAGATCTCACCGTTGTAGGTGAGCACGCCGCGGCGATCGGAGCTCAGCATCGGCTGGTGTCCAGCCGCCGACAGGTCGATGATCGAGAGCCGACGATGCCCCAGTGCGACACGACCATCCGCCCAGACGCCCCCACCATCCGGCCCGCGATGCAGGATCGTCGCCAGCATCCGCTCAACGAGTTCAGGGTCGGCTCGATCTCCGTCGCGTCGCCGCCAGATCCCTACGATTCCACACATCGGATGTCTCGTGCTGTCAGGAGTGCCCGGATCGGTCCATCACCCGTAGATCCGGCGCCGACCCAGCACCTTGTGCTGGAGTTTCTTGAGTGGCCGCAGCGTCGCCGGCGTGTGGTCTCGCATCCACTCGCAGTTGATGCAGTTCATGTGTCGGCCGCACTTGTCCAGCCAGCACGTGACGGGAGAGACGAACGCGTGTGCAATCCTGTCGAGGTGATCCGCTCCAGAGGAGCCCTTCAGCAGGATCACTTCTCCGGGGAGTGCCGTCTCCTGCAGGTATGCGGCGATGTCCTGCACGGTTCCCAGGAATACCGCACGGCCGTGGGCCACATCCTCCGCTGGGACGCCCACGCGGGAAGACGTGTGACGGAGGAAAATGATCCTGTCGACACGGTCCCAGGCATGTTTCAACGCTCTGCGGTAGGCGCGCCGCGCATCGCCGGGGTAATCCGACAGCGTGCCCAGCACGAGCGTCCGTCGCGCAGCGTCCGCAAACGCGTCCAGCGTCTCGAGGCTCGACTGCATCGACCACGACGGCGACTTGGTCGTGTCGCAGATGAACGACGGGCCACCGGGAATCGAGAGCAGTGTGCATCGGCCGAACACCGGCTCGAAAGTCGCCATGCGCGACCGAATGTCATGCCAAGACACCCCAAGCCGATGGGCGACCGCGACTGCAGCCAGCGCTGCGACGTGGAAGTGACGACCAATGAATGGAGTCGTGAGTAGGACGTGCTCACCGCCGTGGCGGCAGTCGATCGTGAGCCTCCGATCAGCCCCCGTGGTCAGCGATATGGCACGGTAATCGGCTTCCGGGCTCACGCCAAACGTCACCACGGGCGCGACGACACCCGACACGCTTCGGCGCAGATCTGCGTCGTCCGCGTTCACCACCAGGAAGCCGTGGGCAGGTACGTCGCGGGCGAGCGTGGCCATTTCCGCGGCAGCGCCTGCTGATCCGCGGAAGCTCGTGTAGTGGTCCAGGCCACTGATCGTGAACACGGCGACCGTGGGTCGCAGAACCGCGGCGATGGAAGCCAGATTTCCCGCAGGGAACTCGCTTGCCTCGATGACCGCCGCCGAAGTCCGTGGGCCAAGCTGGATGAACTGACCAAGCGCATCACGCACCGTGTTCGCATACAGCGACACACCCACGCCAGGCGGACCCCCGAGCAGGTGCGCAAGCAATGTGACGGTCGTCGTCTTCACCGCGGTGCCCGTGACCGCGATCACGGGGGCCGACCCGAGCAGTTCCCGCCGCACCGCTGCACGACGTACACGAGAGGCATGCCGGACCGCCCGTACTCGGTTTCGGGCACGGATCAGCATGCGGCGTACGGCCGATCCCATCGCGTGCGTCCCCCGAGCCTCCGAGTTCCTTTTACGCGGATGGCTTATAGGTGCGTCCGCCATCCATGGAAAGGGCAGCCTCGTGGGGGTAATCTTTCCCGGAGCGTTTCTTTCGCAGCGACGATCACCCGCAGCCATGAGCACCGTACCCGAGACCGCTCGCAGCCGGCTGGCAGTCGGCTTTCGACTCGACTCCTTGTGGGCCGAAACGATGGGCATCGATCCGAGCGACACGAAGGAACGGCCGCTCCGGCTCGTGGCCGAACTGCTCAACCGGGCGGGCGTGGCGTACGCGTTGATCGGCGGCGTGGCGGTTCAGATCCGCACGATGGAGCCTCGCACCACGCTCGACATCGACGTCGCGGTGCCGTGTGGTTTGCCGACGTTCCGCGGGCCGCATTGCTGGCCGCGGGCTTCGATCACACGGGCCGCCACGAGCACAGTGACAACTGGCGGGCGCCACCCGCCGGGCCGGGCAGTCTGCGGACGGCGGTGCAGTTCTCCGCCGAGGACGTGGGGATCGCCGACGCCGTTTCCCATGCGGAGCTGACGGATCTTGCAGATGGCCTCCGGATGCGGGTGGCGACGCCGGCCGACCTGATCGTGCTCACACTGGCGGCCGCCGCCGAGCCCCGCCGCCGCAAGGCCTAAAAGCCGCGGGCTACGTGCGCGCCGTCCAGCCGTAGGGCACATAGCGGCTCTCGACCGTGCCGTCGCCGTGAAGGTCGATGACCGCATAGCCGAAGTCCGTGCCGTTGTGCGGCCCCTTCCACCAGCCGGCCGAGACGGCGCCGTTGCAGAAGTAGGCCACGCCCCCGTAATCGATCCGCTCCACGACGTGCAGGTGGCCGCTCACACAGGCCTTCACATTCCGGTGCCTGGCGAAGAGCTTCTGAAACCGCAGGTGGTCGACGTGCACGAGTCCGCCCGAGAGGGCGAACGACGGCTTGCCGTCCTTGCCCGGGGCTCCGATCCCGGCCGAGGCGAGCGGATGCACCGAGAGGATCGGGATGTGCGACACGAGCAGGACCGGCGTGGTCGCCGGAACCGCCGCGAGATCCTGTTCGAGCCAGTGCCACTGGGCGTCGTCGAGCTTGCCGATGTAGCTCTCCCCGTGGGGAAACACGCTGTCGAGCAGCACGATATGCCAGCCGCCCCTGTCGAAGCTCTCGTAGGCCACGCCGCGGCCGAACTGCTCGCAGGCCCATGCCTTGCCGTAGAGCGGCTCGTCGCCCGTGGTCTTCGCCTTCGACTTCGTCCAGCCCCAGACGTCGTGGTTGCCGACCACGCTCCGCACCTCGAGCGAGCGTGGAAAAGGTGCCAGCCACCAAATCTGGAGAATATGCCATCTTGCCCAGTTTTGGTGGCTGGCACCTTTTTCTAGCCTTTGAGTAGCGACCGGATGCTCGCGAGGACCTTGTTTGGGTCGGCGAGGGTGTCGGCCTGGAGCGGTACGACGGCGGTCTTCTGATCCACGACCCGCACCACGCGGCCCTTCTTCGCCGCCGCCTGCCGGAGCTTCTCGATCGCGGTCCGGTTGTGGTGGCCGAACATGATCATGCCCGGATGCCGCGTGATCGAGTCGATGCCATGAGCCGTGGCCAGCGCCTTGAGCTTTGTGAAGTCGAGCAGCCGGCGGGCCTCGTCGGGCAACGGGCCGAAGCGATCGGCGAGCTCGCGGGCCAGATCGTCCACCTGGCTCTCCGCCGTGGCCCGCGAGAGCCGGCGGTAGACGTCGATCTTCGCGCGGAAGTCGGGGATGTAGTCACGGGGCAGCCAGGCCTCGCCAGGCAGATCCACGTTCACCGCCGGCGGCTCGGCCGGCGGCATCTTCTTCATGCCGCGGACCGCCTGCTCCAACAGCCGGCAATAGAGCTCGTAGCCCACGGTGGCGATGTGGCCGCTCTGCTGCGTGCCCAGGAGGTTGCCGGCGCCGCGGATCTCGAGGTCCCGCATCGCGAGCGAGAAGCCCGCGCCCATGCTCGAAAACTCCTGGATCGCCCGAAGCCGCTTGGCGGCCGTGCTCGTAAGGCGGGCCGTCTCGTCGACGAGCAGGTAGCACCAGGCCCGGTGGTGCGACCGGCCCACGCGGCCGCGGAGCTGGTGGAGGTCGGCGAGGCCGTAGTTGTCGGCCTCGTCGATGAAGATCGTGTTGGCCCGCGGGATGTCGAGGCCGCTCTCGATGATCGTGGTGGCCAGGAGGATGTCGGTGGTGCCGGCCACGAACGAGAGCATCACCTCCTCGAGCTCCGTCTCCGAGAGCCGGCCGTGGGCGATGCCGATCGTCGCCTCGGGCACGATCGCCTGGATCTTCTGGGCCACCTTGTGGATGTCGTGGATCCGGTTGTGCACGAAGAACACCTGCCCGTCGCGGGCCAGCTCCCGCTCGATGGCGTTCTTGATGAGCGACTGATCCCAGCGGGCCACCTTCGTCTCGACCGGAATGCGATTGACCGGGGGCGTGGTGAGGCTCGAGATGTCGCGGATGCCGAGCATCGACATGTGGAGCGTGCGCGGGATCGGCGTGGCCGTCATCGTGAGCACGTCCACGCTCGACCGCAGGGCCTTGAGCCGCTCCTTCACGTCCACGCCGAACCGCTGCTCCTCGTCCACGACCACGAGCCCGAGGTTGGCGAAGTGGATGTCGGACTGGGCGAGCCGGTGGGTGCCGATGACGATATCGACCTTCTTGCGGGCCAGGCCTTCGAGCGTGTCCCTCTCCTCGGCGGTGCTCGCCAGCCGTGAGAGCGAGCGGATCACGAACGGAAATTCCTTGAACCGCGCGGTGAACGTGCGGCGGTGCTGCTCGCAGAGCACGGTGGTGGGCACGAGCACGGCCACCTGGGTCCCCGCCTCGACCGCCTTGAAGGCGGCCCGCATCGCCAGTTCCGTCTTTCCGAAGCCCACGTCGCCGCAGAGCAGGCGATCCATCGGCCGCGGCTTTTGCATGTCGTCGCGGATCGCCTCGATCGCCGTCAGCTGGTCGGGCGTCTCGTCGAATGGAAATGACTCCTCGAACTCCCGCTGCCAGGTCGTGTCGGGGGGAAACGCGATCCCGGGCCGGCTCTCCCGCGTGGCCTGGAGGCGGATCATGTCGGCGGCCATGTCGGCCACCGCCTTCTGCACCGCCTGCTTCTGCCGCTCCCAGAGCGTGCCGCCGATCTTTGCGAGCTTGGGGGCGAGCTTCGTGCCCCCCACGTACTTCTGCACCAGCTCGATGCAGGAGGCGGGCACGTAGATCCGCGTGCTCTCCGCGAACTCGACCTCCAGAAACTCCTCGGTGCGGCCATGCTGCTCGAGGAGCTTGAGCCCCTTGTAGCGGCCGATGCCGTGGGCCACGTGGACGACGTAGTCGCCTTCGTGGAGATCGAGGAACGTGTCGATCGCGCGGGAGAGCCGCTGCTTGGCGGGGCGGGCGGCAGGCGCGTCTTCGCGACGGAAGAGTTCGCCGCTCGACACGAGCACGAGCTTCTCGGGCACGAGCCGGAAGCCGCCTGACAGATGGCCGCGGGCGAAATGGAGTCGTTTCGTGCGGGCCGGTGCCGAGTCGGCAAGCAGCTCGCGGAGCCGCTTCTCCTCCGCATCCGACGGGGCAATCACCCACACGTCCTGATCCTTGCCGACGGTCTCCAGCTCCTCCTTCACGCGGTCGAGCGAGCCTGTGAACCGCTCCACGCTCTCGACGGCGAGTGCGGCGGTCGCCTCCAGGCTCGATGGCGCGATCGCGGAGAGCGTCACCGACGCAAACCGGTGCAGCCGCGCGAACACGTCCTCAGGCTCGAAGAGGCCGGCGTCACCCAGCCGGTCGTGCATTCGCTTCGCCTCTTCGGCGAGCTCGCCCGGCTCGACAAGGGCCACGATCGATCCCGTGGGCAACAGCTCGGCCAGGTGGGCGCGGCGGCCCGAGCCCGCCGTGGCGGCAAGTGCCGTGAGGTCGATCGCCTCCAGCGTGGCCACGCTCCGCTGCGAGACGGTATCGAACGTGCGGAGCGACTCGATCTCGTCGCCGTAGAGCTCCATCCGCACCGGCCGTTCCCAGTCGGCGGCAAAGAGATCGATGATGCCTCCGCGGCGGGCGAACGTGCCGGGCGTGTCGATGGCGTCGGTGAGCTGCCAGCCGCGGGCCGTGAGCCAGTCGGCGAGTTCCTCGGGGTTGATCCGGCCGTCGACGGCGAGTCGCCGCGTGCCGGCTGCGATGTCGCGCGGGTCGGGGAGGGGAGCGAGCAGGGCCTGGATGCTCGTGACGACGATCGCCGGCCGTGCGGCTGCATCGGCTGCCAGCCGCTTGACCACCGCCAGCCGTTCTGGCTCGGCCGGGTCGGCATCGTCTTCGCCGAAGCTTTCGAGGGCGGGGAGCAGGGCCGCGGCAGTGGGGCTGAAGAGCGTGAGATCGTCGACGAAGGCGTCGGCTTCGGCGGCATGGGGCAGCACGACCACGAGCGGGGCGGGCGGGCCAGGGTGCTCGACGAGGGGCTGGGCGAGGGCACGGGCGATCGCCGCCACGGTGAGCGCAGACGCCGATCCCCAGGTTCCGCCGACCGTCCCGCCATGCCCCGCGCGGAGGCTGGCGATCACGTCGGCGAACCCGCGGTGTGTCGCGAGCGTGGCGGGCAGGCCAGGCAGCCGCCCGCCGTCCGGTGGGGCGTGTGGGGCCACGCGAACCGTTATACACGCCGCCCCGGAGACCCGTTGCGCATACCCGTAGTCCGCATGCTCCGCATGCGGCACCCGGTGTACATACCGCAGGCCTCGGCTATTCCCGTGCGAGTCTGCCCGCCGGTGTCCGGCATTCGTTCGGCCTGCGGTATTCATGCCGTGGGCCACACACGGAGTGTGTGGACTACGGGGAGTGACGGGCCTACGGGGGTCTCCCGGTTTTTGGAGCCGTTTTCATCGTGTATGGTTGAGGGACGTCATCCACCTGTTTCACCCCGCCCAGGAGCCCCCGCATGGCCACCGCCTCCCGCCCGAAAGCCGCCGCCTTCGTGTCCGGAGCCGACGTGGTCGTCGAGTCGCTCATTCGCCACGGCGTAGACGTCATCTTCGCCTATCCGGGCGGGGCGAGCATGCCGCTCCATCAGTCCCTCACCCGCTACAAGGATCAGATCCGCACGATCCTCCCGCGGCACGAGCAGGGGGGCGCGTTCGCCGCCCAGGGCTACGCCCGCACGACCGGCAAACCGGGCGTCTGCATGGGCACCAGCGGCCCGGGCGCGCTCAACCTCGTCACGGCGATCGCCGACGCCAAGCTCGACAGCATCCCGATGGTGGTGCTCTCGGGCCAGGTGGGCACGAGCGTGATCGGCACCGACGCGTTTCAAGAGACGCCCATGGTGGAGGTCTGCCGCGGGATCACCAAGCACCACTACCTCGTCACCGACGCCAACGACCTGGCCCGCGTGATGAAGGAGGCGTTCTACATCGCCACCACCGGCCGCCCCGGCCCCGTGCTCGTCGATCTGCCGAAGAACATCCAGCTCGCGCAGTTGCAGCCCGACTACGACGTGCCGATGAACCTGCCGGGCTACAAGCCCGAGCAGCGGAAGCCGGCGCCGGCCGAACAGATCGCCCAGGTGGCGGCCGCGATCAAGCGGGCCAAGAAGCCGGTGATCTACGCCGGTGGCGGCTTGATCGCGTCGGATGCCTCCGACGAACTGCGGGCGCTCGTGAAGAAGACCGGGATCCCGGTCACGATGACGCTCATGGGCCTGGGCACCTACCCCGGCGACGACCCCCTCTCGCTCGACATGCTCGGCATGCACGGCAGCGTGTACGCCAACTACGCCGTGGACGAGGCCGACCTGCTGATCGCGGTGGGCGTGCGATTCGACGACCGGGTGACGGGCAAGGTGGAGGCCTTCGCCCAGCACGGTTTCATCGTCCACATCGACATCGATCCCTCCGAGATCAACAAGAACAAGCTCGTGCACGTGCCGATCGTGGCCGACGTGAAGACGGCCCTCGGCCAGCTCAACGCGATCGTGGAGCCGCCCGCGGCCGACCTCGCCCCGTGGCATGCCGAGATCGCCGCCTGGAAGAAGGAGGATCCGTTCTCGTTCGACACGAGCTACCCCGGAATCCTCGCCCAGGAGGCGATTCACGAGCTTTCGAAGCTGACGGCGAAGCAGGACACCGTGATCGCGGTGGGCGTGGGCCAGCATCAGATGTGGGCGGCGCAGTTCTACACGTTTCGCCGTCCGCGGACGTGGCTCTCCTCCAGCGGCCTCGGCACGATGGGCTTCGGCCTGCCGGCGGCGATGGGGGCCAAGGTGGCCTGCCCGAACTCGCTCGTGGTGGACATCGACGGCGACGGCAGCATCCTGATGAACATCCAGGAGTTCGCGACCTGCCGCACGGAGAACATCCCGGTGAAGGTGCTGCTGCTCAACAATCAGCACCTGGGCATGGTGGTGCAGTGGGAGGACCGGTTCTTCAAGGGCAACCGGGCCCACACCTACCTCGGCCCGATCGATCACCCCGAGGCCTGCGGCCAGGGCGACGGCATCTCGCCGAGCGACCGCTATCCCGACTTCGTGGCGATCGCCAAGGGCTTCGGCTGGCAGGCAGAGACGATCTCCGAGAAGAAGGATCTCATTCCGGCCCTGAAGCGGATGATCGAGTCGCCCGGCCCGGCGCTGCTCGACGTGCAGGTGCCCTACCAGGAGCACGTGCTCCCGATGATCCCGTCGGGCATGACGGTGAAGGACCTGATCAAGAAGTAATACGAAGTGCCCGCCTGCCGGCGTGTAGCCGCAGAGTGGCACTCTGTCGGAATGCGGGTCGCGGCGTCGTTCGGCTGTCGAGATGTCGGTTGGCGGAACCACCGTGTGCAGACTGCCAGTCTGCACCTACGCGCTGCGCGGAGGCGTCGTTTCACGCAGGCTCGTAGCCGCAGAGTGGCACTCTGTCGGAATGCGGGTGGCGGCGTCGTTCGGCCGTTGCGATGTCGGTTGGCGGGGCCACCGTGTGCAGACTGCCAGTCTGCACCTATCAAGCACCGGGCCTACTGTCCGAAGGGATTCACGACCGGTTCGGACCCGTCGGCGGCGGGCTGTGCTTCGCTGTCGGCCGCCGCCGGTTCGCGGGCTGCGGGCGCCGGACGACCGGTGAGCATCGCGAGTACGTCGAGGATCGCCGTCTCGTCGGGATTCGTGTCGATCATCGTGGCCGCTTCGCGAAGCGTGCCTCCGAGTGCTGCGGCTTCCTGGGGATCGCCGCCGCGAATCGCCGCGATGCCTCCCCTGCCATCCGGGCCAGTCAGCGCCTCGGCGAGCGTCATCAGTTCCCAAGCCACGCGGCGATAGGCCAACGTGGACCCGGCCGATGCGGCCGCCGGCTTGCCCCGTGCCTTCTCCGTCTCCAGGGCCGTCAGCGCCGTTGCACGGCAGGCGGCCACCACCTTGCCCCAGTCGATTCCATCCGCCTTCGCGCCGGCCGCGGCCGCGGCGACCGCCGCCCGCGCCCGCAGCCTCGTCGGCCGCGAGGCATCTTCCAGAATGGCGATCGCCGGCGGGGCGGCGTCCGGCGGCGCCGCCGTGCCGAGTTCCGTGACCATCGCCAATGCCCGCGCGGCGAGCCAGTCGGCACCGGCCCGGTCGCTGATCTGGGGCAGGGAGGGCAGCAGCTTCACGAGCACGGGCCCGGCCGTCGGAGCCGCAGCCGGCCCCGCGGCCTCGACGTGTCGCGCGAGCCCCTCTGCCGCCACGATCCGCAGGGGCAGCGGCAGCTTGGGATCTCCCACGGCCGCCGCCAGCGGTGCAGCGGCGGCCGGCCACGGCTTTCCGTCCTTGCCCTTCACCTCGCCCACGAAGAGGAGCGAATTGATCCGCACGATCGGCTCGACCTTGTCGTTTCGTGACGCCGCCGTCATGAACCCGACGATCGTCTGCAGGGCCGCGTCCAACGCCTTCGGATCGGTGGCGGCGTCGCCACAGAGCAGCTCCCGCATCCGCCGCCGCACCCGCTCGATCCCGCCGCGATTCGCCGGCAGCCCGAGTTGCGGCAGGGCGCTGTTCGTGAGAAATGCCTTCGTGGCGTCATCGAAGCTCCCTTCACGGAGCGCGAGCCGGTAGTCGGTGAGCTCCTGCGACGCCTCGAACTGCTTCCAGTCCGCGGCGGCCTGTGCGGCGGCGGGCTGGGCCCGAGCGACGGCCGCCGGGCCGACGAGAGCGACGGAAAGCCAGCAGTAGACGACCGCGGCTCGCGGTGACGGGCAGGCCATCGGGATTCGCGACGACATGATGCGGTGCTACCTCGGCGGCTGCGTCTGAAAGGGATTGAAGGGGGCGGTGTCGAGCGGCGGCCCGCCGGGGAATCCGGGCCCGCCCTCGGCCGCGGCCGCCGGCGGATAGAGCGTGTCGCGATACCGCACGATTCTCGGCTCCGAGTCGGCGGCCGATACGAACTCCAGGCTGCCATCCCGCTTCACGAAGATCATCTCCAGCGGCTCGGCCGGTCCCGCAGCCTGCGGTTTCACCTGCCGCCCACCCCGGGCGGGCGCGACCGCCGCCGGATCGGCCTGCTGACCGATCACGTCGAGCAGCACCCGGTTCGTGGTCGTCTTCTCTCCTTTGAACCGCACGTCGCCCGCTTTGTTGAGCGATTCGTCCACGTTCGCGACGCCACCGATCTCGGTGACGACGCTTCGGAGCGTGAAGTTGCCGGTGTTCAGCGACGGCGCCAGCACCAATAGTTCGAGCATGCCCGGCTTGAGCTTGAGCCGCTTCACGTCATCGGCGTCGAGCCGCGCGGCGAGCATCATGACAGGGTCGGGAATCCGCACCGCGGCCGTGGCATCGCTCGGCGACGAGGCGAGCTGCGGGTCGGCCGCCAGGGCCGGCTCGACGATGGTCTGCGGATCCAGGCCGAAGTTGGGGTTCCGCACCTTCAGCCGCACCCGATACTGATAGCTCTTGCCGGGCTCGACGGACGTGTCGATGAACCGAAACATCCGCTGCGGCGGGCCGTGCGGCTGTTCCGCGCCGGACTGCGGCGGCACGGCCTCCGGAGGTGGCTGCGGCGGCGCGAGGGCTGCCGTGCCATCGCTCCCCTCCACGAACTCGGCGGGAGGTGTCTGCTGCTCCGTCGCAGGCTGTCCGGGCTGGAGTTCAGCGGCCTCTTTCTTCGTCAGGGCGTCGAGCACCAGCGGATGAAACTGCTCCGGCCCCCATGGCTCGTCGATCCTCGTGGGCAACAGGCCGCAGAATCCGAAGGGCGTCAGCTTCCGGTCACGGCCATCCTGGTCCGACGCGAGTTGGTACTCCGCCGGAACACGATTGGCATCCGCCGCCGCCCACTGGGCGATCCGCAGCTTGAGCACGGCCTGTTGATCGAGCTTCTGCCACGCCTCTTTGCCCCCCTCGCCGGTCGAACGCTCGATGTCGAAGTCGGTCCAGACGGCCCGGTCGAGCTTCTCATCACGAAAGCCGACCTCCGCGAACGCCTGGTCGAATTCCGCCTGCTGCTTCACCGCCGGGATCATGCCCGTCACGATCACGTAGGGCACCACGCGCCCCGGCTTCCCGGCCGGCTCCCGCGGCTGCGCGGGCTCGGCGGGCTGCTCCGGCGACTGTGGAGTGGCGCCGCGTGGCGGCCGTGAGCCTCGACCCTCACCGGGCTGGCCGGGGCCTGCCGCTCCGGCCGGCTTCACGTCCAGCACCGCGATGCCGGCCACGGCCCGCAGGTCCTCGAGGGGCAGCACCTTGGGCTTCGAACGTCTGGCGAGATCCTCGAAGAGCGGCTTGTCGAGCAGCGCGAGATCGCGGGCCTCCTCAGGCTTCGCGTTCCGCCAGCCGTCGATCCGGGCCGTGAGCGAGGCATGCTCCGGGAGCAGATCGGCGGGGGGTTCGGCCACGCTGCCGATGTGCGCGCTGGCCTGTGCGGCACTGGCTTGAATGGCGGAGGGAAGCTGATTCGACCGCACCGACTCCAGCCGCACGGCAGTGATGCCGCTCCATGCCAGCCAGATCGCGCCGAGGCCGAGGCCTGCGGCGATGAACTTCTCGCCATGCCGCAGCAGGAAGTCGAGCAGGGCATCCTTGTTGAACGAGATCGACGGTCGCTTCATGCGCCCTCCTCCGCCCCAGGTGCTGCCGTGGCCGGCGCGTCGGGGGGCGTCGCCAAGGCGATGGTGCCCCGCAGTTCGACCCGCACGTCATGCCGCCGCTGCGGTGCCGGCGCCCCGCCCACCCCCGCCTCGGGATTGATCCGCACCTCCCGCACGTCGATCGGCAGGCTGGCCGCAGCGAGCGAGACGAGCAGACCGTCGAGTTCACGCTGATCGATCACACCCTTGAACACGAAGGGCACGAGGTGCACCATCCGCGCGTCGGGCACCGTGGCGAGCTGGGCTGCGGTGAGCGGCTTGCCGGCAAAGTCGACGTAGATCAGGTTGCGGTAGGCATCCTCGGTCGCCCCCTTCGAGGCCGGTTCAAACCGAGGGTTCAGGACGCTCTCCCTCTTTCCGCCCGCCGCCATCGGATCGTCCAGCGGCGGCGGCGCGCCGGGGGGCCGCCCGATCGCGAAGCCGTCGGCATCGACGGGGCCGCCGTCCGCCGCCTGCTGGGCTCCGGCGGGGACGACGATCCGCGTGGCCTCCGCCGCGGCCTGGGCATCCTTGGCCGCCCGGTACCCCACGGCCAACTCATCCACCAGGAGAATCGGCAGGTCGCGACTCCCCTGGGCCTTCTTCCGCCCGTTGAACTGCCCAATCACGTCGCAGAGCGCCCCGTAGACCCACAGTTCCTCCTGGGCCACGAGCACCTGCGTGGTTGTCGGTGGCACGTCCCACACGAACGACTCATAGAGCTCCTTCTGATCGGCGGCATTCCACGTGGTCTCGAGCTTTGGCGGGATGATTCCATCGGGCCGCCCCGGCTGCCTTCCAGGCTGGACGGCGGGCGGCGCCGCCTCGACCATCTCGTCCTTCACGCCAAGCCGTGCCGGCAGGCTGCGGGCGAACCGGGGCACGATCTTCTGATACCGCAGCAGATACTTCCGCTCCAGCTTGCCGCCGGTCGCGAGGTTCGCCGCCGCCGGCAGAAAATCCTCCGTGCCGAGATCGTCGGGCCACTTTCGCAGCCCGGCCTGGCTGTCCCAGAGCTGCTGCCACTCCGCGCGGGTCTCGGCGGCGATCTTCCCGGTTTCGTTCTCGATCGCCCGGGCCCATTCCGCGTTGGGGTGCGGGGCCACGCGTGTCACGCTGCTGATCTGACCCAGCGTCGCCTGGATCTTCTGCCGCTGCTGATTGATCCGGGTGGTGATGGCGGCATTGCCGAGCCAGAGCACGGTCAGCGCGATCACCGGCACGACGGCGGCCAGGATCCAGAAGTGGTATTTGGCGACGACGGCCAGGGTCTGCCGCGCGTTGTCAGGGAGTTCCATACCGGTCTCGGGATACGGTGGCGGGGTGGCTGTGGCTCATTCGGCCACAGGGGCCGCTGGGGCAGGGGGAGCGGGCTTCGTGCCGGGCACGGTCGGCTGCCAGGCAAACTGGAGCGTGAAGTTGTAGCGACTCAATTCGACCGTCGGCACGCCGGCACCGCTCGGCTGGCCGGCCGCGGCCGTCGGCTGCAGCCTCGGCACCTTTTCCGGGCGGATTGGCGACGACTCGACGATCACGGGATAACCGATGCCGAGCTCGGTCACCGGCACCCGTTGACCAGCCAGCGGCCCGGCCGACACGAGCACCTTGTCCCCCTCGCCCAGCAGGTTCTTCACGAGCGTCGACCGCACGAACTGCTCCCCCTCGTCGGGCTTGTGGCGGTCCTCGTTGTGATAGTGGTGGGCCGTGATCTGGATCACCCAGCCCGAACCCTTCGGCCCCTCGGCGACGGCTTGACCATCGGCTGCAGCCTGACCATCCGCGGGCGTCGTCCCTGCGGCAGGCTCGGACCCCGGCTCGGTCGGGGCGGCGGCGGCCGTCGCGGCCGGCGATACCGGATGGGTGTCGTGCCACTGCTTCTTCACGCCGGCGAACCACACGGCCAAATCGGGGAAGTATTGGCAGTCGATGCTCTCGACGTGGATCTCCTGGCGATCGGCCGGATTCTCGGGCACGTCCCCGGCATCGTCCTGCGGCAGGAGCGACTCCACGGCCCGCAGCATGTCGAGCGTCTGGAATCGCCGTTCGTGCACCTGCGCGAGGCTGCCCTGCTGGTCGATCGCCGCCTGCCGCTTCGCCTTGGACTCGTCCACGGCCGACGACTCCGCCTGCGACCGCCGCTGGGCCGCCTCGGCGGCTGCGAAGGCACCGGCGAAGCCGGGGTCGGCGTAGGTCTTCCAGGCGAAGAACAGGCCGGTGAAGCTCACGAGGCCGGCGGCCAGCAGGCCCACGAGCCCGCCCACGGCCCAGGGCCGCTTCTGCTCGATGATGCGGGCGCGGAGGATCTCCTGCGGCATCAGGTTGGTGGTCATCTGGCCGCCGCCGGCCGCCTGCAGGGCGAGGCCGTAGGCGGTGCCGAACGCGAGTCGGTTTTCCTTGAAGGCGGGAGCCGAGAGCACGCCGTCCCCCTCCAGGGAGTCGAATTTCTCCGGCCGCTGCACATCGAGCTTCAGTTGTTGCGCCACGAAATCGGAGAGGCCGCGAAGCCGTGCGGCATTGCCCAGGAGCAATACCTTGCCGATGGTCGCGGTGCGGTCGGCGCCGGTGAAGTAGTTGAGCGACCGCTGCAGCTCGGCGGAGAACTCGTTGAACACCGGACGCATCGCCTTGAATACGGCCTTCGGGTCCTCGGCCCGCACGGCGTTCCGCTTGAGGTGCTCGGCCTTCGCGAACGTGAGCTTGAGATCCTGGACGAGGGCCTTCGTAAACGAGCTGCCGCCGATCGGCATGCTCCGTTGCCAGATCCGCAGGCCGTTGGTGATCACGATGTCGGTGGCATCGACGCCGATCGACACGACGACGGTCGATGGCGGCGGCGGCCCCAGTTCATCCCCCGGCGGTGGCGGCGGCTGGTCGAAGAGCACCATGTTGGCCAGGGCGATCGGCGCGAGCTGCAACACGTCGATCGACACGCCCGCAGCATCGAGGGGCGCGAGCGACTTGTAGACCTGCTCCCGTTTCATCGCGAACAACGCCACCTCGGCGTCGAGCACGAAGCCGCCCTCCTCCATTCCGCCGGCCAGCCGCTGCCAGTCCCAGACCACCTGCTCCATCGGGAAGGGAATCTGCTGTCGAGCCTCGTACTTCACGATGTCGGGAATCTTCTTGGCCTCGATCGGCGGCAGCTTGATGAACTTCGAAAGTCCCAGCTGCCCGGGCACGGAGAGGGCCACGCGGTCGCCGCGGAGGTCGTTTCGCTTGGTGAACTCCTCGAGCGCCGCCCGTACCAGTTCCGTGGCGTCGGCCTCGGGCTGCGAGAGCAGCATCGGGTATTCGATGTAATCGAAGCCCTCGGCCACGAACTTCCGCGGGTCGGCGGGCGACAGCCGGCCGCGGAGAGCCTTGAGGCCGCACTTGCCGATATCGATTCCCCACGTGAATGGACTGCGGGCCATGCGGGGTGGGCTTCCAGAAGGATCGGCGCTGTGGCGGGAGGAGTGGAGCGCGGGTGAAACCCGCCTCCATGACGCAATTTACGAATGCCGGCGAAGGGGTGTCAAACGAGCGGGCGGGTTTGGCCGCGGCATCACTGCCGTGAATTACACTGCCCGCATGGAAGCCGAACGCCGCGCCCCAGCCCCAGTCCTCGCCCTGCGGCCCACCGTCTTCCTCCCCTGCCACACGCTCGACGACTTTCCCTCCTGGCTCGACGAGCAGGACGCCGACGAACTGCTCGCGGCCTGGACGACCGCCTGGCATCCGGCGGTGATCGCGACGGGGGGGACGATGCCGGCGTGGGCGAGCGCCGACCTGCCGCCCCCGGCCGATGCGGCCCTCCTCGGCGTCGTGCCGGCCTTCTGTGACGACCGCTTCGCGGCCCAGTTCGACGCCGCCGTGGTGAACGACTCTCGCTGGGTGCGGGGCGTCGCCGGCCGCGCGGCGTTGCTCGAGGCGGTGGCGGTTGCCGCAGACGCGGTCGCGGGGCCGATGGGCGACCTGCCCGCCGCCGCCTGGGCCGATGATTTTCACGCGCTCGGCCTTGGCGTGCTGGTGTCGGAATTGCTCGCCCGCCGGATGCGTTCGGCCACCGATCTCGACTCGGGGGGCTTCGCAGCCGCGGTGGTCGCCGCCGCTCGAGCCGCCGTCGCCGGCCGTGATGACGACGCACGGGCCGGCCTGCAGGAGTGCTTCGGCTGGCTGGAGAGCTGGCGGGCCCGCTACTACCCGGTCGACTTCTGGGTGCTCGATCTCGTTCTGCTGGCGGCCTCGACGCTTGGTCGTCCGCTGGCCGGAGAGCTGGAGGCCGGCGTGCCGCTGGGCATCGTGGCCTCCTCCGACCTGCTCGCGATGCTGGCCCGCGATCATGCGCCGGTGCGCGAGCGCCTGCGGGAGCGGGTGGCCGCGGGCACGGTGTCGCTCTGCGGCGGTGCCGCTGACGATCGGCCGCTCGACCCGCTGCTGCCGGAGGAGCTGCAGGCCTGGCTCGCCGCGGGGATCGCCACGTGTCGCGAGGTCACGGCCGCCGCGCCGGCCACGTTCGCCCGGTATGCCGGAGGCTCGTCGGCGATCCTGCCGCAGCTGCTCACCGGACTCGGCATCGACTCCGCCGTCTGGGGATTGTTCGACGGCTCGCCGCTGCCTGATCCCGGCACGGGACGGATCCGCTGGGAGGGCACCGGTGGCGGGAGCGTGGAGGCGGTGGCCCGGCCGCCGCTCGACGCCCGCACGGCCCGCGCCGTGCTCACGCTGCCGGAGCGGATCGGCGATGCGCTCGACCATGACCACGTGGCGGTGATCACGTTTGCCCATCACGCCGGCACGGCCGGTCCGTGGCATGACCTCCTGCGGCGGATCGGCCGCTGGACCACGGCGCTCGGCACGTTCGTCACGCCCGCCGAGTTCTTCGCCCGCACAGCCGGCTCGGGCACGCCCGCCTCGTTCGAGCCCGACGCCTTCGCGCCGGAGCGTCCGCCCGCGACCGGCCCGGCCACCGCGATCGACCGCGGGATCGCGGCGGTGCAGGCGTCGGCTGCGGCCGTCGTGGCTGCCCGGGCGACGCTCACGCCGCTGATTGCGGCGGCCCCGCTCGCCACGCCACGGCCGGCCGGAGACGCGGCCGCAGCGGGTGACCGCGGCTGGTGGGCCACGGCCGGCGGCTGGTTCGGCCTCGCGCCGCGCGAAACCGCCGAGCGGGTGCTCGACAACGGACTCGTGCGGCTGGAGGCGAGCGCGACCACGGGGGGCATGCTCTCGTTCAGGCGTCCCTGTGACCGCGGCAATCGGCTGTCGCAGCAGCTGGCGCTCCGCAGCGGCCCCGAGGGGCTCACCCGGATGCAGGCGGATGCGATCGTGCGCGGCCGCACGGCGAGCGGCCGCGACGGACTCGTGACCACGGGCCGACTACTCGCCGCCGGCGATCGTGAGGCGGGCCGTTTTCGGCAGGGCATGTCGCTCGTGGAGGGGCTGCCGCTGGCCGTGCTCGACATCGAGGTCGTGCCCGCCGCCGCGCTCACCGGCCCGCTGTACGACGCCCACGCCTGCTGTCGATTCGCCTGGAACGAGAACGAGGCGGTGGATGTCTGCCGCAGCCTGCACGGCCAGTCGATCGTCACGGAGCGGTCGCGGTTCACGGCACCGCACGTCATCGAGCTGCTCGTCGGGGGCGGCCTGCGGGCGGCGGCGAGCGATGATCGCGATGCGGTGGCGATCCTCACCGGCGGCCTGCCCTGGCACATGCGGTCGAGTCCGCACGTGCTCGACTCGATCCTCACGGCGGCGGGGGCCCCGACAGGCATGCCGATCACACGACGGCTGGCCGTGGGGCTCGGACTCGAGCGGCCCTGGGATCTGGCGCTCGATCTGCTGGCGGGCGCACCGCTCGGGCCGACGCCGGTGCTCGTGCCCCCCGGCGTCCGGCTGGTCGCGTTCCCGGCAGCCGTGGGGGGGGACGATTCGGCCCGGATGCGGATCGGCATCGTCGAGTCGGCCGGCCGACCGGGTCCGGTGCGGATCGAGTGGGCGGTGCCCGTGGCGCGGGCCACGGCCGTGGACGTCCGGGGCGAGCCGCGTGACGACGTCGAGGTTGCGATCGTGGGGCGGGCCGTCGTAGCTTCACTTCGACGCTACGAGTGGCTGCAGCTGGAGCTGGAATTCGGAACATGATCGTCACGCTCGACGGGCCGGCCGGTGCCGGCAAGAGTTCGGCAGCCCGCGCCCTGGCCGCCCGGCTCGGCTGGTGCTACCTCGATACCGGCGCCATGTATCGCTCGATCACGCTCATGGCGATTGAGCAAGGCATCCCGCTCGACGACGCGCCGCGGGTGGCCGATCTCGTGGAACGGACGGTGATCGAGTTTCGCGACGGCCGCGTGCTGGCCGACGGCCGCGACGTCTCGGCCGAGATTCGCACCGACCGGATCACGCAGGCCACGCGGGCGGTGGCCGATGCGGCCGACGTCCGCGCCGCGATGAAACGGGTGCAGCGGCGGATGGCCGAGGGGCTCGACGTGGTCACGGAGGGGCGCGACCAGGGGTCGGAGGTGTTTCCCGACGCGACACTGAAGGTGTTTCTCACGGCGTCGGCCGAGGAGCGGGCCCGGCGGCGGCTTCAGGAGGAGCTCGACCGCGGGCGGGCGGCCTCGATCGAGGAGGTGCAGGAGTCGCAGGCACGGCGCGACGAAGGCGACCGCACCCGGCCCGTGGGCGCGATGCGCCCCGCCGCCGATGCGGTGCTCGTGGAGACCGACGGCATGTCGCGGGAGCAGGTGGTCGAGCGGCTCGCCGCGCTCATCGCCGCGAGGCTGACCGAGCGGGGCTCGTCATGAGCGGGCCCGACCCAGCGCGCGAGGCCGAGACAACGCCGAGCCGGCCCGGCGGCGGCCATTCCGCGTTCGGCCGCTGGCTCTATGCGGTGCTCTGGGTGCTCTGCCGCACGCTGGGCGTGTCGATGTTCGGCGTGCGCACGCGGTTCGCAGAGCCGCTGCCGCAGACGGGGGGGCTGCTCGTGCTCTCCACGCACCAAAGCCACCTCGATCCGCTCCTCTTGGGGCTGGCCACGGATCGCCGGCTGTCGAGCCTGGCCCGCAGCTCGCTCTACACGTTCAAGCCCTTCGGCTTCATCATCACGGCGCTCGATGCGGTGCCGATCGACCGCACCACGTCGGCGGTGAAGGCGATGAAGCTGGTGATCGAGCGGCTGAAGCGCGGGGCGGCGGTGATCGTGTTTCCGGAGGGCACCCGCACGCCGAACGGCCTGATGGGCGAACTGAAGCCAGGCTTCGCGCTGTTGGCCAAGAAGGCGGAGGTGCCGATCGTGCCGGTGGCGATCGTGGGGGCGTTCGAATGCTGGCCGCGGTCGCGGATGTTCCTGCGGCCGGGACGGGTGCGGCTGGAGTTCGGCAAGCTGATCAGCGTCGCCAGGCTGCGGCGCTGGACGACCGCGGGCTCACGGCGGAGTGCGACCGCCGGCTCCGCGAGCTCGACGCGACGGCCCGCCGCATCCGCAACGGGCTGCCCGTCACGGACGTGCCGTCAGCCCGGAAGCGTCGTGAGCGAGCGGATGATTGAGATGAGCTTGTCCACCAGCACGGGCATCGCGACCACCTTGCGGAGAGCGTCAGTGCGAGCGCGGGGGATGAAATCGTGATGGCCCGAGTCGACGAGGAGAATCGCGGGCACGGGGGCGAGCAAGGAATCCTCGGAGAGTCGGTTGAAGGCCTCGAGGGCATTCTCGGCCAGTGAGAGCGTGCTGATGATGAGGCAGCTGGCAGGCAGCGGCGCGGTCGAAAACCGGGCCAGCGCCCGCTGCGGGCTTTCCGTCAGCAGCACCCGGTAGCCCATCGAGGTGAAGAACTCGCGGATCTTGTGCTGGGCCGACTCCTCGGCTTCCACGACCATCAGACTCGTGCGAGAGTCGGTCGTCGCCCTGCCCCCCGGCATCGCCGTGGACGCCGGTTCCGCCGCCGCATGCTCGGCGATGATCGGTTCCAGGGCAGCGGCGGCCTCGCCCACGGTCTGGAAGCGTTGCTGCGGATGGATCTGCATCATCCGGCCCACGTAGTCGGCGACGTCACGGGGGAGGTGGGGAGCCCGGACGCGGAGCGGCTGCACCGAGATGAACCGCCGTGGATCGGCTCGCACCTGCCGGTCGCGGGTGTCTTCCAAGGCGCTCTGTCCGCACAGCGCGAGGTAGGCCACCGTCCCGAGAAAATAGATGTCGCTCCGCACGTCGTCGTCGCGCACGCCGCCGAGCTTCTCCAGCGCGGCGTAGTCCACCGTGCGCAGGTGGCGGGAATGTGCGTGGTCGCGGTGCCGTTCGCCCGGCTCGTCGATTCCAGCCAGGCCGAAGTCGGCGATCTTGGCCACGCCGGTCGCCGACACCAGCACGTTCGACGCCCGCAAGTCGCGGTGGGTCACGCCGCGACGGTGGGCGTAGTCGAGGCCCGACAGCATCTGGCGGGTGAGGTCGAGGGCCCGCGGCAGGTCGATCGCTCCGCGGATCTTCACGAGCTGCCGCAGCGTCTGTCCTTCGACGAACTCCAGCGTGAGGTAGGTCGAGCCCCAGTCCTGCCCCACGTCTTCGACGGCCACGATGTGCGGATGCCGGAGCGTGCGGCCCATCTCGCCTTCGCGTTGGAAGGCCGCCTGCTTGGCGGGGTTGTCGCTGAACCGCTTGCGGAGCACCTTCACGGCGAGCATGCCGCCGGTGTCGCGATGCGCCGCCCGATAGACGCGGGCGAAGGCCCCGGCGCCGACCTGATACAGGACCTTCGCACGGCCGTAGAAGTAGCCCTTCGTCTCGCCGCGGAGGAGCCGCTCCAGCTGGTAGCCCGTGAGCAGTTCGCGGCGCACGAGTGCCTGACCGAAGGCGGCGATGTCGGTGGACTCGCCGCCTCCCGTGCGGAACGCCTCCTCGGCGGCGGCCTCGGACACCAGGTCGAGTTTCACCGCCATGCGGAGCAGATTGTCGGCGGTTTCGGGCTTCACTGTCGGGTCGCTCCCCTCCGGAACCGCGGGCCGCGGCATGTGTCTTATCGCGAGGTTTCGCGGCGGCCGCAAGCCCCTTGGCTACCCGTCTTGCCGGAAACGCCTCGCCGTCGCAGATGCTCTGGAGTCGGCGGTCCGCCGGCTGCTACAAGCCCCGGTTCGTCAGACCCCCGTAGTCCGCACGCTCCGCGTGCGGCCCCCGGTCAGAACGCCAGGGGGCCGTGCTACTGCCTCGTGGATTCGCGAACCTCTTCACTGCAGCCATTCGGCCTCTGGCCTTCATGCCCACACCCGCACGCGGAGCGTGCGGACTACGAACGAGCGGCCACAGTCTCTCTGCCAGTCGATCGTGGCATGCAAGGTAGGCGGAGGTGTATGCCGTTCGCCGCTCTCCTCCTCGGGCTCGTGACCGCGGGCGGCCTCTCGGCTGCCCAGATCGACGAGGGGTTCGAGGGGCCGGAGCCGGCGTGGGCTCTCGCCGAATCCGATGCCGCGGCGAAGCTCGCGGCGCACGAGCGGATCGCCGCCGCGCCGCATCGCGGCGAGCGGTGCGAGCGGTTGCGGTTCTCCGCCGGCACGGGCACGACGCTCCGCCTGCAGATGCCGATCGGCCGGCTCGCGGTGATCGACGAACTCGCATGCAGCCTGTGGGTGCGGGCGAGTCGGCCCGATGTCCGCCTGTCCGTGCGGGTGCTCCTGCCCGGTTCCGTGTCGCGGAAGACGGGGCGGCCCGTCGAGACACTCGTGCCCGGCACGCTCTCCACCGACATCGACCGCTGGGAGCTGCTCGAAGTGAAGTCGCTGCCACCGCGGCTCGCCAGCCAGTTGCCCGCGCTGCGGATGGAGCATGGCGCGGCCGTCGAGGCCACGGGTGCGGTCGCCACGCACGTGGTGCTCGACGTCTACACCGGCCCGGGCGGCTACGACGTGTCGATCGACGACCTGCTCGTCGAAGGCGCGGTGCCGGCTGCGGCCATGGCTCCGGCGCGACCTACGGCGCCGTCTCCCGCGGTCATTTCCGACCCGGCTGTGCAGCCGGCTGGCGCGCAGCAGATCGCTGGCGTGGTCTCGTCGGCGGCCGTGGTCGATCCGCCGGCCGGCGTCACCCGCGGCGTGATCGAGGTCGATGGACTGCCCTTCTTTCCGCGGGCGCTCGATCACAATGGCGAGCCGCTCGACTCGATCGCGGCGCTCGGATTCAACTGCGTGCGGCTCGCGACCCCGGCCGGGAGCGACCTGCTCGCCGAGGCCCGCCGGGCAGGGCTGTGGGTGATCTGCCCGCCGCCGGAGATTCCCGACGTCGATGTCCGCGACCTCGAATCGATGCCGGTGTTGCGGAACTGGGATCGCGTGCTGATGTGGGACATGGGCAGCGGCCTCGCTGCGGGCGATCTCGAATCGCTCGCCGAGCGGGCGCGGCGGGTGCGGGCCTGCGACGTCCGCGAGGGGCGGCCGCTGATCGCCGCGCCGGATTCGAGCGTGCGGTCACTGTCGCGGCACGTCGACCTGCTCGTCGCCCGTCGCACGGTGCTCGGCACGAGCCTCGAACTCATCGACTACCTGCGCTGGCTCCGCGAGCGGCCGCGGCTGGCGCGGCCCGGCACGCCCCTGCTCGCCGAACTCGCCACGGAGATCGATCCGCGGGCGGCCCGGCAGGCCGCGGCGATCGCCGGCGTGGGCGGCCAGGGGCTCGCGGTCGATCCCGAGAGCCTGTCGCTGGCGGCGCTCTCCGCGGTGGCTGCCGGGGCGCGGGGCATCCTCTTCACGTCGAGCGGGCGGATCGACGGCGACGACGCCGAGGCGCGGAAGCGGGCGGCGGCGGCCCGCGAGATGAATCTGCGACTGAAGGTGCTCGAGCCCTTCGGTGCGGCGGGACGGTTCGCGGCCCAGGCCCACTCGTCGGATCCGGAGGTGCAGGCGGTGGTGATGGAGGCGGCCCGGGCGCGGGTGGTGGTGGCCTGGCGGTGCGTGCAGGGGGCGCAGATCGTGGCCCGACGCTACGGCGGCGGCGACATGCCCCGCGACGACGTGCCGCTCACGCTGCTCGTGCCGGGCGTGCCCGAGGCGCATCAGGCCTGGGAGATCGCAGCCGGTGGGCTGAAGCCGCTGCGGCAGAAGCGGGTGACCGGCGGCGTGGCCGTGACACTCGATCACTTTCTCACGCATTCGCTGGTGCTCGTCAGCGGCGAGCCGGCGGTGACGGCCCACGTGCAGGAGCGGCTGCGGGAGCTGGCGCCGGTGGAGCTCGTGTCGGCACGGTCGCTGGCGGCGGTGGCGCTCGCCGATGCAGCCACGCTCCTGGGCAAGCTGCCCCCCCAGGCCTTCAGCGGTCCGCCACCGGTGGCCGCAGGGCCGATGCTCTCGACGGCCAACCAGCTGGCGACGGATGGGGAGGCGTATGTCGGCCGCGACGCGGGCGAGGCGATCGCGCGACTGCGGAAGGCGGCGGCGATCGCGGGGCAGTTCGAGCGGCGGATTTGGGAGAACGGCGTGCATGCCGACGGCTCGATGGTGGCCAGCCCGTTGGTGTCGTCCGATGCGGCGCTCGCGGAACACTGGCGGTTCGTGGAGGCCCGTGCGACGGCGCTCCCCGGTGCGGAGATGCTCCGTGGCGGCGGCATGGACGCGATCGAGGATCTTGCCGGCAACGGCTGGCGACACTTCGCCCAGCCGCTCTCCGACATCGTGACGGCCGTGGAGATTTCGAAGGCAAAGCCGGCGGCCGGAGCAGGCAGCCTGCGGCTCGTGGCCGGGCCGAAGGATCCGAAGGCGTCGCCCGTGGTGGTGGAAACGCCGCCGGTGTGGGTGACCACGCCGCCGATCGCGGCGCCGCCGGGACGGCTGGTTGAGATCTCGGCGCAGGTGCGTGTCGACAATCCGATCGTTGGGAGTGTCGATGGGCTGTTGGTGTTCGACTCGGTCGGCGGGCCGGCGCTCGCGGAGCGGGTGGGGCCCACGAAGACCTGGCGACGGCTCGTGCTCTATCGGATCGTGCCCCCCGACGCGGCCGACGAGCCGCTGACGGTGACGTTCGCACTCACGGGCCTGGGCGCGGCGGAGATCGACGAGGTGTCGATCAAGCCGCTGGAGCGGGCGGGTGCGGGCATCGTGGCGGTGCCCCCGGCTGATGCACCGGCGGAGAGGGGGGCGTTTCCGTCGCCGCAGCAGCTGCTCGTGAGTGCACCGGTGCCGCCGGCGGTGAAGCCCGCTGCGGTTCCGGAGCCAAGTTCGGCGGCCGCACCGGCTGCGGCCGCCCCGCGCTGGCCGGGCATGACGCTCGACTGGCCGCAGCTGCCCTTCGGGCAATCGTCGAATGCGCCGCCGCCGGGGCCGGGCGGCGGCACGATCGACCCATTCAAGCGGGCCCGCTCGGCCACGTCTGCGCCGTAGTCCACATGCTCCGCGCCGTAGTCCACATGCTCCGCATGTGGCAGACGGTGTGAAAGCCGCAGGCCCGAGCTACTGGCGTCTGGGTTCGCGTACGTCTTGCGGAATAGCCAGCGACTCGGCCTTCGTGCCGTGGGCCGCACACGGAGTGTGCGGACTACGGCGCTTCGCAAGCGGCCACGTCTGCGCCGTAGTCCACATGCTCCGCATGTGGCAGACGGTGTGAAAGCCACAGGCCCGAGCTACTGGCGTCTGGGTTCGCGTACGTCTTGCGGAATAGCCGGCGACTCGGCCTTCATGCCGTGGGCCGCACACGGAGTGTGCGGACTACGGCGCTTCGCGTGAGCGACGCGTGTCGTGCGCGGACTACGGCGTGCCGCGGACGACCGGTCGCAGGGCGAAGAACGTGTCGTGGATCGCCTCACTCGTGCGGTTGAGTCGCGTCTGAAAGCCGTCGATGAAGCCGTGCAGGCCGCCGGCCCCCGTGAGCACCTCGTCAATCGCACCGTAGTCGAGCTTCGACCGCAGCCGGCCCAGCCGCTGCTCGGCCGGATTCGTGTAGGCCCCCTTCGCTCCCCCCGTCACCGCCAGGAGCGACTCCTCCGCCTTCGTGAGGCAGAAGAGGATCGCCCGCGGAAACTGCCGGTCGAACACCAGAAACTCCGCCACGTCGCGCCGCGTCACCACGCCATACTTCTTGCGATACATCTCGAGCGCACTCGCGCTCTCGAGCACCGCCGACCACTGCACGGGATCCGCCGCGTCGCCCGCCGCGGTTGGGTGAAAATAGTGTTCCACGTCCAACACCAGGCTCGTCTTGTCGGCCCGCTCGATGAGCCTGCCCATGCGGGCGAAGTGCCAGGCCTCGCCGTGCGACATCGTGGCGTCGGTCACGCCCGTGATCAGCTGGCTGGCCCGCTTCACCTCGTCGAGAAACTCCCGCGGGTTGTGGAGGTGGGCCCGGCCCGAGGCCGCCGACCGCACGAACAGGTGCGCCTTGTTGATCTCCTCCCACATCGGCGTCGAGATCAGATCGCGGATCGTGCGGGCGTTCTCGCGGGCCGCTTGCAGGCAGGCCGAGATCGAGTTGGGGTTGAGCGTGTCGAATGCCAGGAACGTGATCACGTTGTCCTGGTCGGCGAGGCCGTGCCGCCCCCAGAAGTCGGCCTCGTCGCCGAACGTGCAGACGAGGGCGTTCCAGAGCCGGCCGTGGTCGATCGTGCCCTCGAGCGCGAGGTCGAGCGTGGTCTCCGCCGCGCGGGCCACGTCCTCGGCCCGCTCGATCTGCCGGTTCATCCAGTAGATGCTTTCGGCCACCCGCGAGAGCATGTCACGACCTCCCCGGGTGCACGACCCACGTATCTTTGCTGCCGCCCCCCTGCGACGAGTTCACCACGAGCGAGCCCTTCACGAGGGCCACGCGGGTGAGGCCCCCGGGCAGCACGAAGATCTCCTCGCCGTAGAGGATGAAGGGCCGCAGATCGACGTGGCGGCCCTCCAGCGAGTCGCCCACCACCGTGGGCACCCGCGAGAGCGAGAGCATCGGCTGGGCGATGTAGTTGCGGGGATTCGCCTTGATCTGTGCCCGCACCTCGTCGAGTTGCGCCTTCGACGCCCGCGGCCCGAGTACGATGCCGTAGCCGCCGGATGCATCGGCCGGCTTGAGCACGAACTCCTCGAGCTTCGAGAGCACGTGCTGGCACTGCTTCTCCTCGCCGCAGACGAACGTGGGCACGTTGGGGATGATCGCATCTTCGCCGAGGTAGTAGCGGATCATCTGCGGCACATAGGCATAGACGGCCTTGTCGTCGGCGATGCCCGTGCCCGGAGCGTTGACGAGCGCCACGTTGCCCGCGCGGTAGGCCGCCATCAGGCCGGGCACGCCCACGACGGAATCCTCACGGAAGGCGAGCGGATCGAGGAAGTCGTCGTCGATCCGGCGGTAGATCACGTCCACCCGTTCGAGGCCGCGGGTCGTCCGCATGAAGACGACGTCGTTTTCCACGACGAGGTCCGACCCCTGCACGAGCTCCACGCCCATCTGCCGGGCGAGGAAGCTGTGCTCGAAGTAGGCCGAGTTGTAGATGCCGGGCGTGAGCACCACGACGTTCGGATCCCTTGCCTGCGGCGGGGCGATGTATTGCAGCATCGCCAGCAGCTTTTCGGGGTAATTCTCGACGGGGCTGATTCTCTGGCCGGCAAAGAGCTGCGGAAACGTCCGCTTCATCACCTCGCGGTTTTCGAGCACGTACGACACGCCCGACGGCGTGCGGAGGTTGTCCTCCAGCACGTACATCACGCCGTCGCCGCCGCGGACGAGATCGGTGCCGGTGATGTGGCACCACACGCCGCGGGGGGGCTTTAGGCCGGCGCACGGGCCGCGGAAGCACTTGCCCGAATCGACGAGCCAGTCGGGCACGACGCCGTCGGCCACGATCTGCCGCTTGTTGTAGACGTCGTCGATGAACAGGTTGAGGGCCTGGATCCGCTGCTTGAGGCCGCGTTCGATCACGGCCCATTCGGCGGCGTCGATCACGCGGGGCACGATGTCGAAGGGCCAGATCTTCTCGGTGCCGGCCTCGTGGCCATACACGTTGAACGTGATGCCCATCGTGAGCAGGGCCTTGTCGGCGGCCCGTTGCCGCTCGGCGAGTTCACCGTTGGAGAAGCCGGCCAGCCGCTTGGCGAGCAGTTCTGCCCCGGGGCGGGGCAGAAGGTTCGCGTCGAAGAGCTCGTCGTGGAACCCGTCAGTCTGGTACGCCTGCAGATCCATGGCGAAAGCGGCCGCTCACAGGAGGACCCGCGGCACCGGCCGCCTCTGCACGACACGCGGGAACGGGCAGCGTACCGCATCGACGGCGGCGATGAAATCCCCTGCGGGGCAGTAGCTCGGGCCTGTGGTGTTTTGACCGTGGGCCACATGCGGAGCATGTGGACTACGGCGCCGTAGTCCGCACGCTCCGTGTGCGGTTGGAGATGGCAGGCCGAACGACCGGCTATTCCGCAGGAGGCGTGCGGGCCTGCTCGCTCCCCACGATCGGCTCCGGCCGCAAGTACACCACGTACTCGTCGTCACGGAGCCCGGCCTTGCGTGGGTTGTCGGCGATGTACAGCCGCCATGCCTCCAGGCCGCGCAGGTTTCGCAGCACGCGGTCATAGCTTTCCGCCTGCCAGAAGCGGCCTCGCAGGCCGAGATCGCGGTGAATTCGAGTCGCCGCATACCGCTTCCACGAACTGCACTGCTGCCGCATCGTGCCTGCAGCCGCAAACCCGGCCAGCACGTGCACGTGGTTGGGCATCACGACGAACGCATCCAGATCGTACTGCGTGCCGTCGCCGTAGCGCAGCGCATCGACGACGTGCTGCCGCAGCGATGGCGTTCGCAGCACGCATGCCCCGTGGCAGGCATCCAGCGAGTCGTGCCACGCTCGGGCGCACTGGCGAGTGAACTCGGTGCGGTCCTGCGGGCTCAGCCGGGCGAGGGAGTCGGCGTCGCGGGTGTCGCTGGTCGCGATTCCGTGCTCGCGCAGCCATGTGGCCCGCCGCGCCGACAATTCGAGGCAGGTCTGCCGTGGGAGTGAGTCTGCCGTGCGGAATGTGATGAAGTAGCAGGCGTGCGGCTGCTCCCAGTGGGGCAGCCTGCCGCGGGAGACGGTCGTGGGAACCTCGGGCGTGAAGAAGTGATAGTCCATGACTCGCTCTCAGTGGACGCGCGGCCTCTGAGTAAGAAAACGAGAGCGGAGGCACCCAGGGGCAAAATTCCGAGAAAAATTTCCGTGGGGGGTGGGCGGAGCCGGAGGGCAGTAGCTCGGGCCTGTGGTGTTTTGACCGTGGGCCACATGCGGAGCATGTGGACTACGGCGCCGTGGTCGCACACTTCCCCGTAGTCCGCACACTCCGTGTGCGGGAGCGGGCATGAACGCCGAGTGACCGGCTATTCGTCAGCGGCTGGGCTTCGCAACGGGCCTACGGCTTCGCTGGCGCTGCCGGCTTCTTCGGGTCGAACGTGATCGAGGCGGAGTTGATGCAATACCGCAGGCCGGTCGGGGGCGGGCCGTCGTTGAAGACGTGACCGAGGTGGGCGCCGCAGCGGCGGCAGGTCACTTCCGTGCGGATCATGAAGTGTGAGCGGTCCTCGTGCTCGGCGACCGTCTTGCCCTTCACGCCGTCGATCGGCGCGTTGAAGCTCGGCCAGCCGCAGCCCGAATGAAACTTCTCACCCGAACTGAAGAGCGGCTCGCCGCAGCAGATGCAGCGGTAGGTGCCGGCCGTTTCGGTGTCGGTGTACTTGCCGGTGAAGGCCCGCTCCGTGCCTTTCTTGCGGGCCACTTCGAACTGCAGCGGGCTGAGCCGGCGCCGCCACTCCTCGTCGGTCTTCGGGAGATCATCGTCGGCGATGCGGCCGGCGATGGCG
>JBJTIE010000184.1:0-2371 GCA_046094845.1 Planctomycetaceae bacterium
CTCTACCTCCGCGAAGGCGACGCCCTCCTCTGCTACGACGTCCGGGCGAAGTAACGGTCCACTCTTCCCGCTCACTCCAGCCGCCAGGGGTTGCCCACACCCCGGGAGCCGGACGCTCGCTCCGAACATCCTGTTCTTCGCTCGCTCGGATGCCGCCTTCGCTCCGGCATCCTGCCTGCGCTCGGCGGCATACGCCGGCTCCCGGGGTGTGGGCAACCCCTGGCGGCTGGAGTGAGCGGGAAGAGTGGACCGTTACTTCGCCCGGACGTCGTAGCAGAGGAGGGCGTCGCCTTCGCGGAGGTAGAGGTGGCCGTCCACGATCACGGCATGCGCCCAGCTCGGGCGATCGCCGCTGCCCGGCACCTGGAACGACGAGACCTCCGTGTAGGCAGCCGGATCGGCCTTCACGAGCGAGAGCGTGCCGTCGGAGTAGCGGATGTAAAGATGGCCGTCGGCCGCGATGATCGAGGCGGAGTTCTTGCCGCTGCCCCGCTGCTTCCAGGCGAGCGTGCCCGTCGTCAGCTCGGCGCAGAACGGGATGCCCTTGTCGTCGGAGTCGCCGTAGAGATGGTCGCCCACGAGCACGATGCCGCCGTGCTTGTTGGCGAGGTCGGTGTTGAGCGGATAGACCTCCTCCACCGTCACACCGCCGCCGGCCGCCGGCACCTGCTTCAACAGCGCGCCGCCGCGCTTGTAGCCAGCGGCGAAGAAGACAAGATCGTCCCGCACGATCGGCGTGGGAATCACGGCCGTCGTCTTGTCGATCGGATACGCCCAGAGGAGCTTGCCCGAGGCGGCATCGACGCCGAACGCACCGCCGGCGGTGGTCTGCACGTACACCTTGCGGCCGCCCACGGTCGCGATCACGACGGATGCATGGCCCGCGCCGCGGTCGTCCGGCACGCTGCACGTCCAGCGAACCTTGCCCGTGAGCTTGTCGAGCGCGGCGAGCGTCGCCTTGTCACCGCCCGGCGTGCAGATGAGCGTGTCGCCGTCGATCGTCACGCTCTCGCTGTAGCCCCAGCTGTCGCCCTTCGCGCCCCCGAGGTCGGCGTTGAGATCGACGCGAAACAGTTCGCGGCCATCGGCGACGGAGCAGGCGAGAAGCAGGCCGAACGGCGAGAGCACATAGACGCGGTCGCCGTCCACGGTGGGGGTGCTGCGGGAGCTCTGCCAGGTGGGCTGGCCGTCGGTCCAGGCCGCGCCCGTCTTCGTCTTCCAGAGCTGCCGGCCCGTGGCCCGGTCGAAGCACGAGAGGTATTCATCGGCATCGTCGGCCGTGGACAGGCCGTCACCGAGCGTAAAGATGCGGTCGCCGGCGATCGCAGGGCTGGCATAACCGCGGCCCGCGCCGGCCGTCTGCCAGACGAGCGGCGGCCCGTCCGCGGGCCAGGATTCGAGCAGGTCGGTATCGGGGGCGACGCCGGTGCGGCTGGCACCGCGAAACGTTGGCCAGTCGGCAGCCCTGGCCCAAGAGGCTGCGAGGACAGCCGCGACGGCGAGGGGAAGAGCGCTGTGGCGGACGGGCGGCATGGCGAGACTCCAAGGCCGAAACGGGCTGGTCGCGGCGGCCGCGCACATGACGCACGACCCGCGGAATTCACGGTGTATAGTAGCAGCCACGTGGGACCTATCGCGAGGAGTCGTGTCGTGTCGAATGCGTCGGAGAAGGAAGCCCTGTTCGGGCGGCGGGTGACGGTGGAGCAGGTCGAGGAGGGGCAGGAACTGGCCCCGAAGTTCGACGCCCAAGGGTTCATTCCCTGTGTCACGACCGACTTCCACTCCGGCGAGGTGCTCATGGTGGCGGTGATGAACCGCGAGGCGCTTGCGAAGACGATCGAGACCGGCGAGGCCCACTACTGGAGCCGCAGCCGCCAACAGCTCTGGCACAAGGGGGCCACCAGCGGGCTCGTCCAGAAGGTGACGGAGATGCGAATCGACGATGACCAGGACTGCGTCTGGCTCCGCGTCGAGATCGCCGGCGGCGCCAGCTGCCACGTGGGCTACCGATCCTGCTTCTACCGCAAGGTGCCGGTGGGAACGGAGCGGGCCGCGGGCACGGCACTCGAGTTCCTCGAGCACGAGAAGGCCTTCGACCCGAAGGCCGTCTACGGCGACGCGCCGAACCCCACGCAGCTCTAGCGCACTCAAAGCCCTGAGCGCAAGCGAGGAGATCGTTGCGGTGCGCCGGCTCGGGGTCGGTGCACGTCTCGTCGCTGGACCTCGCAGGACTCGGTCCAAAGCTCCTCGAGCGTGCACCGACCCCGAGCCGGCGCACCGCAACGATCTCCTCGCTTGCGCTCAGGGCTTTGAGTGCGCTAGAGCTGCGTGGGGTTCGGCGCGTCGCCGTAGACGGCCTTCGGGTCGAAGG
>JBJTIE010000185.1:0-3341 GCA_046094845.1 Planctomycetaceae bacterium
CGGGCGAGAGTGCGGCATCGACAACTGCTCGCCTGCCTGCAGCAGGCCCAGCAACAGCCCCGCCTCGATTCGGCCGCCCGGGGTGAACGGCGGCGACTTCACGCGACCGTGCAACCAAACGACCGGCTTTCGCTGCTCGTTCTCAGGCACCAGAATCATATATCGGATCCGATATGTTGGCAACTTGGGGCTGTTTTCGCCGCCAAGAGCCAGGTGTGTACAGGCGTACCGTATACCGTCAACTCCGGCAGGGCCATGCTTGGGCCGCGGACCATCGCGGCTCGCCGAGGGGCTGCCGGGGGCCCTCGGGGCTCGACAGTACGGGCACTACGACGCGATCGGGCGTGCGTGGGCGATTTCGTCCGCGTGGGCCTGCCGGACTTGGTCTGCCCGAAGGGTAGAAACGCCGATCGTCCCGCCATCGAGCGTCATGAACTCGACTTCGTACCCCCGGCCTTCGCCGTGCACGAGCACGACAGTGCCGATGTCTCCGGCAGCAAGCTTGTGCTCCGGCAGATCGCACACGAGAACGACTTCAGCAAGTTCCTGAATCATGGCGATCGATTCCCTGAGTCTTCACAGGATTTCCTCCGTCGTCTTGTGGGGCGGCTTGAGGCGGATCGCACGCACGTTGACGAGCCTCAGTTGCTCCTGCACACCTCGAAGCTGATCGCGGCCGCCAGACAATCGAGCGCGTCTGATGGCAGCGTGCGTTCGCCTGTGAGAAACTCGTCGAGTTCGACGGGTGACAGGCCGGCTTTGGCAGCGATGGTGTGGAGCGGCAGTTCACTCCGGTGAATCGCGTCCCGCACGGCCCCACTGATCGACCGCTCCTCGCGGGCCGTCCTCCGCAGCTGGTCGCGCGCGACAAGATCGGGCAATTCCTCTGCGATGCTCTCACGGATTGCCCGCAGCCGGGCGAGTTCCGCGGATGTCGGCTCCGGGCTACGTCTTTCTCCATTGGGCGTTGTCATCGGATCACCTATCGCGGTTCAGGCACTTCGTAGGCAGTCACGGGATACACGGTGACATCGTCGATGGGGTCATACACCGCTATGATGTAACGCCCATTCGTAGTGCATCCCCCAGCGACCGGGGCTATGTTCAGGTCCTTGAAGCGGCGAGCCTTGCTTCCTCGCGGCCCTCGAACGCGGCGAGTTCTTCGTTGATCTTGGCGATCATCTTCCGCACACCCGCCTCGGTGAATCCCTTTTCACCAATGGGATGCTCGCGCTCGAGGTCCGCGATGCGCTGCTCGAGGATTCGTAGGTCGCTATGGGCATTCTCGTATTCCGCGGGGTTGGAAATCACAGCGTCACCTCTACGAGTCCTTCGCGGACCGTCGGATCGATCGTCCGACTGAAAAAGTCTATCCAGTCGTCCCAGTCCGGGCGATCTTCCGCCGCGAACAAATGCTCATTCCGCTCGCGGCCACCGGTGCTCCTGGATCGCGACGCCTTGCGGGTCGTCACGCTCGACGGATCCGAATCGTCCCGTGCTGAATCACGGTGAAGGCACCGGGAAGGTCCGCCTCGTGCTCCCGGATCGCACGGGCGACGATCCTCGCCTTCTCCTTACTGGAAATGCCATCGACGCGAACGAGCACGACACCGCGGTGATGGAGTCGCTGCCGATAGACGAGCTCGCCGAAATCCTTGTCTTCGGTGATCAAGATCCTCGCATCCCGCACTGCCGCCTCAAGAACCACGCTGTCTTTCGTTCCCCCGAGTTCCTCGGCCATCCACCGCACGTCATGCCCGTCATCACGGATCCCATCCACGATCGATCCGTCCACGCCTTCGTCGGCGAGGAATTTCATGCCGACTCCCGATCATCTACCGCGTGCACCGTCTCATGTCCCATCGCTTCAGCCGCATACTCGAGTGCGGCCAGGACGGCTTCCCGCGTGAGCCGCGGATGCGACTCGAGAATCTGCTCGATGGATTCGCCGCAGGAAAGCTTTCGCAGGATCAACTCGACCGTGATCCGCGTGCCGCGAACAACAGGCTTTCCGAGCATGACGTCGGGATCGGATTGGATGAGTGAGTTGGCCATGGAATTCTCGATCGAGATGACGTGGAGTAGTATACGCCAGTACACAAGTGCGTCAAGCGTCTTCGTCCGGGGTTCAACTCGGATTCTACCCCGGACCAAGGTTGTCCCGCGGGTTCGTACACTGCCGGCCATGACGCCAGCCGCCCCATCGCCGTTTTTGGAAGTCCCCGAGGCGGAGTGGGTCTGCGCGAATGATCTCTGCTTCGCGATCTTCGATTCGTACCCAGTGTCGCCGGGGCACGTGCTCGTGATCACGCGGCGGGTCGTGCCGACGTTCTTCGAGTGCACGGCCGCGGAGCAGCAGGCGCTCATAGCGCTCGTCGGCGAGGTGAAGGCCCTGCTCGATGAGCGGCTCGACCCCAAACCCGATGGATACAACGTCGGCTTCAACGCCGGGGCCGCCGCCGGCCAGACCGTGCCACATGTGCATGTGCACGTGATCCCGCGGTATGCCGGCGATATGGGCGATCCCCGCGGTGGCGTGCGGCATGTGATTCCGGGGAAGGGGAACTATTTGGAGGGGCGGGGGCACCCTCACCCCAGCCCTCTCCCAGGGGGAGAGGGAGTTTCAAACAAGCCTCTCCCTCTGGGAGAGGCCGGCCGCAGGCCGGGTGAGGGTGCTTCGCTTTCCCTCACCACCGGGCCCGACCGTCCTCTCTGGCCGCGGCTTGCCGAGCGGCTGCCGGGCGCGAGCGAGATCGACCTGCTCGCGTCGTTCGTGCAGCCCTCGGGGCTCGATGTCATCCGCGCAGGGCTCTTCAGTGCGATCGCCGCCGGGGCCCGAGTGCGGCTGCTCGTGGGCGATTACCTCGGCATCACGTCGCCCGAGGCGCTGCGACAGTTGCTGGGGTGGATGGACCTCGCCGGCGGGGCCTTTGAAGCGCGGCTCGCGGAACTCGAAAACCTTCGGGGCGCGCCCGATTCGTTTCACCCGAAGGCGTGGCGGATCGCGGACTCGTCGGGTGGGATCGTGGTCGTGGGGTCGAGCAACCTCTCGCGATCGGCCCTGATCTCAGGCGTCGAGTGGAACCTGCTCGGCGAGACGTCGGGCTCAGGCGCCCTCGACCGCGAACTGGCCGCCGCGTTCGACGACCTCTGGCAGCAGGCCACGCCGCTCTCGGCCGACGTGGTCGAGCGGTATGCGGAAAATAGGGACGGGAGCCGATTTTGCGGAGCACCCTCGCTGGCCAAGCCAGCGAGGGCCGTGGGGCCGGCGGGGGCCCGAAATAGGCGCCCCGGCCGATTTTGCGCAAACCCCGCGACCCCCTAGGGCCCAAACGGCCGGG
>JBJTIE010000186.1:0-3227 GCA_046094845.1 Planctomycetaceae bacterium
CCGCGCCCGCGGCGTCTGCCATGCCTGCAGCGGCCCCGAGGGCGGCACCCCCGACGGCGGTGACAGCCGGCGCATCGATCCGGGTCGATACGCACAAGCTCGACGGCCTGATCGACCTCGTGGGCGAACTCGTCATCGCCCAGTCGATGGTCGTGCAGGGCACGACGTCCGAACGGGTCGCCGACGAGCATCTCGCCCGGGCCCTGGGTCGGCTGCGGGGCATCACGTCGGATCTGCAGCGCACCGCGATGGGGCTGCGGATGGTGCCGATCCGCGGCACGTTTCAGAAGATGGCCCGCCTCGTCCGCGACACCACCGCCGAGCTCGGCAAGGATGTCAGGCTGGTGCTGGACGGGGAAGAAACGGAGCTTGACCGCACCGTCATCGAGCAGATCGGTGATCCGCTCGTGCACATGATCCGTAATGCGATCGATCACGGCGTCGAGTCCCCCGCGGCCCGGGAGGCGGCCGGGAAGCCCTCCACCGGCACGATCCGGCTCTCGGCGTTCCATCAAGGGGGCTTCGTCGTCGTGCGCATCGCCGACGACGGCCGGGGCCTCGATCCCGCGCGGCTGCGGGGCAAGGCGATCGAGCGTGGCCTCATCGAGGCCGACGCCGTGCTCGACGATCGCGAGTCGCTTGAACTGATCTTCGCGGCCGGCTTCTCGACGGCCGAACAGGTCACCGGACTCTCCGGCCGGGGCGTGGGCATGGACGTGGTGCGGCGGAACATCGAGGGCATCCGAGGCAAGATCGAGATCGACTCCACGGTCGGCCTCGGTACCACGTTCACGATCTTCATGCCGCTGACGCTGGCGATCATCGAGGGACTGCTGGTGGCCGTCGGGGATCAGCGGTTCGTCGTGCCCACACTCTCCGTTCGCGAGTCGCTGCGGCCGCTGCCCGGCGACGTCACCACGGTGCACGGCCGGGGGGAACTCGTGAACGTGCGGGGTCGGCTCGTGCCGCTGCTCCGACTCGGCCGGCATTTCGGTGTGCCCACCCGAGCCGCCGACCCCGCCGAGGGCATCGTCGTGGTCGTGGAAACGGGGCAGGAGTGCCGCGGCCTGCTCGTCGATGATCTGCTCGGCAAGCAAGAGGTGGTCATCAAGTACCTCGGCGAAACCTTCACCGGCCGGCGGGGATTCGCCGGGGCCGCCATCCTGGGGGACGGCCGCGTCGGCCTGATCCTCGACACCAATGCGCTCGTCCGGCTCAAACCGACCGCCGCCGGATCGGCAGCCTGACGAACCGCGACCTAGACTGCACCTATGACTCCTTCAGCCCCCGGACAGCCCGCCCCCCCGGCGACCGCCCAGCCAGGCAAATACCTCTCGTTCACGCTCGGCCGCGAGTCGTACGGCGTGCCCGTGCTCGTGGTCCGCGAGATCATCCGCCTCTGCCCGATCACGCCGGTCGCGTCGATGCCGCCGCACGTACGGGGCGTGATCAATCTGCGGGGCAAGGTGATTCCCGTCGTCGATCTCCGTATCCGCTTCGGGCTGCCAGACCCGGTCGATCACGACCGCACCTGCATCGTCGTCGCCCAGGTCGCCGCGGCCGGTGGTGGTAGCCGCCCCTATGGCGTGATCGTCGACGGCGTCGAAGAGGTCACCGCCCACGCCGCGGACGACCTCGTGCCTCCACCCGATTTCGGCACCGCGATCGACACCCGGTTCATCACCGGGATGGCACGGTCCGGCGCAGGCGTCACCACCCTCATCGACCTCGAAGCCATCGCCCGGGCCGACCGGGAGCACGTCTGAAGGACGATCCATGAACGCGCTCACCATTCCCCGCCGTATCGCCCTCGGCCTCGCCGCCCTGGTGCTCACCGGCCTGCTGCTCGGGGCCGTCTCGCTCTGGCGGATCACCGACATCAACCGGCAGGTCGTCACGCTGTCGGGCAATGCGCTGCCGTCGGTCATCACATTGAGCCGCATCATCGAGAGCAACTACGTGGCGATGAAGTCGGTGCGATCCGCCCTGCTCGCTGCGGATGATGCCGACAACGCCGCCACGAAAACCGCCCGGGCGGTTTTCGATCGGGCGGCGACCGATGGTGCCGCCCTGTGCGACGACTACGCGAAGTTCTTCAGCGACGACGAAGACCGCCGAATCTTCACCGACGCCCGAGCGGCCCGCGACGCATTCCTGACGGAGGCGCGGCAGGCGTTGGATCTCCTTGCGGCGAACAAGGAAGCGGAGGCTCGTGCGAAGATGCGTAGCGACGTGGAGAACACCGCCCAGGCCTGCATCGACCTGTTCAAGGCCGACATCGAACATAACGTCGGCCTGGCGGGCCGCGCGGTGGCTGCCGCGGGCGACACGGTGCGACAGAGCTTCATCGTGATCGGCTCGGCCGTGGGCCTGGCATCGCTCCTCGGCCTGCTCCTCGGCACGGGATTGATTCGCTCGACCAGCCGCGTGCTGCGGACAATCTCCGACACGCTGGAGGATGGCGCCACCCAGGCCGCCACGGCATCGGGCCAGCTCGCCACGATCAGCCAGACGGTGGCCGCCGGGTGCAGCGAGCAGGGATCGAGCGTCGCGGAGACGAGCACGGCGCTCGAGCAGATGTCGGCCATGATTCGCAGCACGGCGGGCAATGCCGCCCAGGCCAAGGACCTGGCGCTCCAGGCCCGGGCCGCCGCCGAGACCGGCGCCCGCACCATGATCGACATGAATGCAGCCATGCAGGCGATCGAGGATTCGAGCGCCGAGGTGGCCAAGATCGTGAAGGACATCGACGAGATCGCCTTTCAGACCAACATCCTCGCCCTCAACGCCGCCGTCGAGGCGGCCCGCGCCGGCGAGGCCGGAGCCGGCTTCGCCGTCGTGGCCGACGAGGTGAGGTCACTGGCACAGCGGAGCGCAGCGGCCGCCCGAGCGACGGCGGCCAAGATCGAGGCGGCGATCACCAGCAGCCGGCACGGTGGCGAAAGCTGCGACCGCGTGGGCGCGTCACTCGACGAAATCGCCGCCAAGATCGCCGCGGCCGACACGCTGGTCGCGGAGATCGCCACTGCAGCCCGCGAGCAGTCGCAGGGCATCGGCCAGATCGGGGCGGCGATGACCGAACTCGACAAGGTCACCCAGGAAAATGCCGCCCGGGCCGAGGAGGGCGCCAGCGCCGCCGCCGAACTCACCAGCCAGTCGCAGGTGATGCGGGAACACGTGGAGTGGCTGCGGGCGCTCGTCTCCGCCGCCGCGAAGCGGGCCGAGGT
>JBJTIE010000187.1:0-4676 GCA_046094845.1 Planctomycetaceae bacterium
TGGCGGCCGATGCGGCCGTCTCCGCCGGCGTGGTGGCTGCCGGGATCGCGATCACCCTCACCGGCCGTACGTGGATCGACCCGGTCGTCAGCCTCGCCGTGGCCGCGGCCATCGTCGCCGGCACGTGGGGGCTCTTTCGCGAGGGCATCGATCTCGCCCTCGACGCCGTGCCGCGGGGAATCGAGACGGGTCGGATCACGCAGTCGCTCGCGGCGATCCCGGGTGTGATCGACGTGCACGAACTGCACGTCTGGGGCGCGAGCACGTCGGAGACGTCGCTGACCGTGCATCTCACCGTGGAGTCCGGCGTGGATCGCGATGCCGTGCTCCGGGCCGCCGACTCGATGCTCCGCCACGACCACCATGTGGCCCACGCGGCGATCCAGGTGGAAGGCCCGGGCATGGACTGTCAGCGGCCTTGACCCAGCGTTCACAGCGTGGCACGCGGCGGCGACCGAGGCCCGTGGCCCCAATCAGCGCCCCCGCGCGATCGTCATCAAGGCCGCCAGCGCGCCGAGCAGCCCACACGCGAGCATGACGATTGCTGCCGTCACGAACGCCCGTCTCCCCCACGACGTGGGTGCGGGGGGCAGCCCTGCAGCCGGTCGCAAATCGTGACGGCGGGAGAGACTGGAGTTCATGGAGTCGTTGAGTGGCGCCGTGTGTTGCACGGGCGCGAGCGACCGCTCGGCCTCCAACAGCAGCTCGGGCGATCCGAAGGTCGGTTGGCCGGGCGAGAAATCGAGCGTCGAGGACGTGGAATCCACGACGACGGCGAACGACGGCATCGAGGCGAGCGCCAGGGCGGCGCAGGCCATGTGGACGATGGTGCGGATCATGGTGTGATGTGACAGGCGGGAATCGACCAGTGATCCTGACGCTCCGGTCCGGGCCGGTCAGCGGCCCGCGACGGCGGAGCGGGCGATGCCGGAGAGCATGCGCCGGAACACGAGCTCATGGAGCGGCCAGATTGCGTACCAATAGGCCAGTCCACCGAGCCCTTTCGGATCAAATATAGCAGTCTGATGGATGGTGACATCCCCATCTCGGGGGGATACCTCGAATTCGAGCCAGCCCCGGCCCGGCATCTTCATCTCCGCCGCGAGCCGTAGCCGCCGCGGCCGCTCGCATACCTCGACCCGCCAGCAGTCGAGGAAATCGCCTGTGACGAGCGTGGCCGGATCGCGGCGGCCCCGCGACATGCCCGGACCACCCAGCAGGCGGTCGATCCAGCCGCGGAGCGTCCAGAGCCAGTTGCAGGCATACCAGCCGTGCGGACCACCGATCCGCTCGATCGCCGCGAAGGCCCGGTCGGCCGAGACGGCCACGACCGTATGACGATGATCGACCAGCCGCGTGCCCTCCGGCTTGCCGCCGTAACGAATGGGGAGATCTTCGATGTCGGCGAAGTCGGCCCAGCGCTTGCCGGCGAACTCGCGATCCTCGTGATCCACCGCCTCGCGGACGGCGGTGGCGAGGTCGCGCGGCCGGAGGGCGAACTCGCGGAGGGCCGCGTCGCTGGTGACCACCGTCGGGTTTTTCAGGCCGTCGATCAGCTTCCTACCCACTTTGGAATATCGCGGCGTGACCAGCTTGAGCCACAGGCTCGACAGCCGCGGCGTCAGCACCGGCACCGGGATCATCAGGCGGCGCAGGCCCCGCTGCCGGGCGTACTCCTGCATGATAGCGCCGTAGGAGACCTTGTCCGGCCCACCGATCTCGAAGATCCGGGGCGTGCCCGGCGGCAGGTCGATCGCGGCCGCGAGATAGGCGACGACGTCGGCGATCGCGATCGGCTGGGTGGGCGTGGCCAGCCAGGCCGGGCAGATCATCACGGGGAGCCGCTCGACCAGCGTGCGGACGAGGTCGAAGGAGAAGCTCCCCGCCCCCACGACGATCGACGCCCGAAACTCGATCACGTCGAGGCCGCTGGCCCGGAGGATCGCGCCGACCTCGTGGCGGCTGCGGAGGTGGGCCGAGAGACGGTCGTTGTCGGCCCCGAGTCCGCCGAGGTAGACGATCCGCTTCACGCCGGCCGCCCGCGCCGCCGAGGCGAACCGTTCCGCGGCGAGCCGGTCGGCCCGCTCGAAGTCGACGCCCCCCTCCATCGAATGCACGAGCCAATAGGCCACGTCGATGCCGGTGCAGGCCCGGGCGAGATCGGCGGGGTCACTGGCGTCGCCGACGAGCACCTCGGTGTGCGGGCCCGTCTTTCCGGCGAGCTTCTCCGGCCGCCGCACGAGGCACCGCACGTCGAGGCGGCGAGCCTGCAACGCGTCGAGCAGCACGCCGCCGACATACCCCGTCGCGCCGGTGAGAAGGATCCGCATGAGGGTATCGTAGCGGAACGCGTCCGCGGCTTTCGCCGCGGGATCCCCTCGCTCGCGCTCAGGGCTTGTATGGGGAGGGAGATTCCGGCCTACGGAGTGTCCACCTCGAAGGCGCGGTCCATGAGGTTGGGGTCGCCAGTCTTCAGCCCGTAGAGAAACCACCGCACCCGCTGCTCGCTCGAACCATGGGTGAAGGCGTCGGGCACGATGTAGCCCTGCGACTGCTTCTGAATCTTGTCGTCGCCGATCTGTGCCGCCGCGTTGACCGCCTCGCGGATGTCTTCCTCGTCGAGGATGCCTGCATAGCGGGCCACGTGATGGGCCCAGACACCCGCCAGAAAATCGGCCTGCAGCTCCATGCGGACCGAGAGCTTGTTGTATTCCCGCTCCGACATCCGTGGCCGCATCGACTGCACCTTGTTCGAGATGCCGAGCTGATTCTGCACGTGGTGGCCGATCTCATGCGCGATCACGTAGGCCTGGGCGAAGTCGCCCGGCGCGTTGAACCGCCGCTTGAGCTCGTCGTAGAAGGCGAGGTCGATGTAGACCTTCTTGTCGAGCGGGCAATAGAAGGGGCCCGCCGCGGCGCTCGCGAAGCCGCAGGCGCTCTTCACCTGGCCACTGAAGAGCACGAGGATCGGCGGCTGGTAGCGCTTGCCGAACACCTGCGGAAAGAGCGAGCTCCAGACGTCTTCGTTGTCGGCGAGGACCGTCTTGATGAACTGCGTCATCTTGTCGTTGACGGGCTTCGCGGGCGCCTGCTGCTGCTGTGGAGCAGCCAGCTCCGGTGCCACCCTGGCGAGCTGCATCGGATCCACCCCGAGAAACATCATCACGATCATGAGCACGAGCGTGAGCAGACCGCCGCCCACGACCACCTGCTGCCCGACGCTCCGCCGATCCTCGACGTTCTGGCTCTGCCGCCTGCCTTCCCAACGCATGTCTTACGAGCTCCCTGGGGGTTGTGCGCCGCTCCGATCGGCGAATCGGGATTGTACGGGAAACGATCGGGCTATTCCGGGAGGGGGCGGCCCTTGGTTTCCGGAAGGAACGGCAGGACGGCCAGGCCGATCAAAAAGGCGGCGCACATCGTGATGCCGGCCGGCCGCATCGGCTCCGCCATCCAGGCGGGGCTCGCGATCCCCTTGTAGACCTCGCTCGTGAGCAGGCCGAGGAGGAAGGGCCCGCCCGCCGCGACGAAGCGGCCGACGTTGTAGCAGAAGCTGGTGCCCGTGCTCCGCAGCCGCGTGGGAAACAGCTCCGGGAAGTAGATCGCGTAGCCCGCGAACACCGACAGTTGACAGAAGCCCATGATCGGCAGCATCCACCAGATGTCGTTGGGCTCGTCGAGGTACCGGAAGACGAACGCCGTCGAGAGCAGGGCCAGCGTGAAGGCGATCGCGAAGAACGACTTGCGGCCGATCTTCTGGCAGATCCGGGCCGTCAGCATCATGCTCGTGAAGGCACCCACCTGGATCATCATCATCGCCACGGCCGGCCAGATCGTCAGCCGGCCCGCGATCTCCTGGTCGGAGAGCCCCTGGGCCACGTAGGCCTTGCGAAACACGCTCCGCACGAGATCGGGCGTGAAGAAGCCGATGCCCCACAGGCCGATCACGCCTGCACAGGCCAAGAGTGTGCCGAGGATCGCGTTCTTGCGCCACCGCGGATCGGAGAACAGAGGCCCGTATCCGCCGAGTTTCTCTCCCGTCTTCGCGGCCTGTGCCTTCATCTGCTGCCACCGCTCGGGCTCCTTCAGCCCCGCCCGGATGACGAGCGCGAGCACTGCCGGCAGGGCACCGATCACGAACTTCCACCGCCACGGCTCCCACCCGTAGAGCTTCGTGCCCATGTGCAGCTGGGCCTGCCCGAGGCCGATGCCGATCAGGGCCGCCGCGAAGTTGCCTACCGCCGACAGCGCCTGCAGAAGACCGAGCGCGTAGGGCCGCGCCCGGTCGGGCATCACCTCTGCCACGAGCGCCACGCCCACGGCGAGTTCCCCGCCTACGCCGAGCCCGGTGATGAACCGATAGAACGCGAAATCCCAAAACCCGCGTGAGAGGGCCGAGAGGCCGGTGCAGAGCGAGTAGATGACGATCGTGATCATCATCGTCTTCGCGCGGCCGAGACGGTCGCCGATCACCCCGAAGATCAGGCCGCCGGTCGCCCAGCCGAGCATGAAGATGCAGGTGGAGAGGCCGCCGTAGAAGTCCACCGCCTTGGGGTCGGCGGCGGCGCCGGCCGTGGCGAGGAGCGTTTCCATCGCCGGTTTGCGGGCGAGATTGAAGAGCTGCTGGTCGAGGCAGTCGAAGAGCCAGCCGAGCGCGGCCACGATGAGCACGAACC
>JBJTIE010000188.1:0-2828 GCA_046094845.1 Planctomycetaceae bacterium
CTCCAGGAAAGGTGGGCCGTCGGAGTATATCAGCCGAGCGTGGCGGAGGCTGGAGATCCCCTCACTGCAGGCCATGGACTCCGGAGGGGCTGCCCATGCCCTGTCGCCGGCGTTTGCTGACCAGCGTAGGCAGGATGCCGAAGCACAGTCAGCATCGAGCGAGCGGAGTGCATGGATGCCCGTAGCGAGCGTCCGGCGACAGGGCATGGGCAGCCCCTCCAGAGTCCATTGACTGCAGCGAGGGGATCTCCAGCCTCCGTCACGCTCGGCTGATATACTCCGCGGGCCATCCTTTCCTGGAGTTTTCGTGGAACGCCGACACCTTTCGTTCATCGCCATTTCGCTGGCGATCGTCCTCGCCGGCCAGGCGCTGCAGGCCTGGTTCTTTCCCCCTGTTCCGAAGACCCCGGTCGAAATCGCCGACGCGGAGTCCGCGGCCGTCGATGCTGTGAAGGCCGAGCGGGCGGCTGATTCGTCAGCGGCCGCGCCCGCAGCCGATGGCGAGGCTGCGGTGGCCGTCGATGCTCCGCGGTCGCGGCGGACGCTCGGCTCGCTCGATCCCGCCGACCCGGCCAAGATGCTCGTCACGCTCACGAGCCGCGGCGCCGCGGTGGAGCGGATCGAGTTGGCTGACGAGCGGTTTCATGATCAGGACGATCGCTCTGGCTACCTCGGCCATCTCGCCTGCGCGGCGGTGCCCGAGGGCTGTCGCATCGGCGTGGTGGGGCCCGGCACGCCCGCGGCGAAGGCTGGCCTGCGGGCAGACGACGTGATCGTGCGGGTGAACAAGCTGACGACGCCCGACCCGCGGTCGCTGCACACTGTGCTCGCCGCCACGCGGCCGCGGCAGCGGGTTGCGATCGACTATCTCCGCGCGGGCCAGTCGGCCTCCTGCGAGGTGGTGCTCGAACGGCGGCCACTCGAAGTCGTGCGGCCCGAGCATCGGGCCGAGCCGACGGTCGATCCCGACAGTGACCCACACGACCCGCTCTCGTTCCGACTGTCGCTCGAATCTCGCGACGGCCGGAAGCGGGGCGAGCCGCTCGGCGAACTGCCGGGGCACGAGCTTGCCGATGTCGATTGGCAGGTCGAGCCGACGGCCGACGGCCGGGGCGTGCGATTCACCCGGCTGCTGCCCCGCGGCCTCACGGCGGTGAAGGAGTATCGGCTGACGGCCGGTGGCGATCCGAATCGTCCCGACGGATACCGCCTCGATCTCACCGTGGAAGTGCGGGCAGCCGACGGCGAGACGATCGTCGCCTACGCGATCGACGGCCCCACCGGCCTGCCGACCGAGGGCTGGTGGTATGCCCAGCGCGTGGCCCGCGACTGGGGTTCGCTCGCCGTGCGCGACGTGGCAATGCGGTTCGTCGGCGAGCCAAGCACGATCGTCAGCGGCCTCAAGATCGCCGACGGCAAACTCGATCATCCGGCCTCGGCCGTCCGCGAGGGGAAACCGCTCTCGTTCGCCGGCGTGGACTCGCTCTATTTCGCCTCGGCCGTGATCCCCGCAGCAGCGGGCGCGGGCGTGCCGGAACTGGCGGAGGTGCGGCCGCTCGCGGTCGGTGACGTGCCCGAGGCCGCCCGCAAGCGGCTCGTGGACGTGACGAGCCGGCTCGTCTCCCGCGAGGTGACCGTGACGGCCGACACGCCTCTCGTGCATCGCTACGAGATTTTTGCCGGCCCCAAGCAGCCCGACCTGCTGCGGTCGTTCGGCGCAGCCGGCTCCGGCATGGACGACCTCGTCTACTACGGCTGGTTCGGCTGGGTGGCCCGGCCGATGATCGCCGTGCTCCACGCGCTCCACGCGGTCGTCCGCAACTACGGCATCGCGATCATCCTGCTCACGGTGATCGTCCGCGGGGCGATGTTCCCGGTCAGCCGCAAGCAGGCGCTCTCGTCGCAGAAGATGCAGGTCCTTCAGCCAGAGATGAAGGCGATCGCCGAAAAATACAAGAACGAGCCCGAGAAGCGGACGAAGGCCACGCAGGACCTGTGGCGGAAACACGACTACAACCCGATGGGCGGTTGCCTCCTCGTCTTCATCCAGATCCCGATCTTCATGGGGCTCTACCGCTCGCTCGCCACCGACGTCGAGCTTCGGCAGGCCCCGCTCTTCAGCTCGGCGATCCGCTGGTGCTCGAACCTCGCGGCCCCCGACATGTTCTGGGACTGGTCGAAATACCTGCCGCAGTTCCTCACCGCCCCGGAAGGCTGGCTCGGACCGTTCCTCAACCTCTTCCCGCTGGTGACGATCGGCCTCTTCCTCTGGCAGCAGAAGCTCTTCATGCCGCCGGCCGTGGACGAGCAGCAGAAGATGCAGCAGCAGGTGATGAACTACATGATGTGGTTCATGGCCCTGATGTTCTTCAAGGTGCCCTGCGGCCTCTGCCTCTACTTCATCGCCTCGAGCCTGTGGGGCATCGCGGAGCGGCTCTGGCTGCCCTCGACGCTGCCAGCCGCCGCCGGGGCTGGTGCCATGGTGGTCGATGCTCAGTTCGCCGCGGTATCGAAGAACGGCTCTGCCGCCAGCGACGTCGCGCGGCAGAAACGTCAGGCCCGCAAGAAGCAACGCTAGGCAGGCCCGTCTGACCCGCTCACTCCGCGCGTAGTCCGCATGCTCGCGCCGTAGTCCGCATGCTCCGCATGCGGCAAACGGTCTGAACACCGCAGGTCCGTCTATTCCTCCGCGGGTCGACCTCCTCTGGTTCGAGTTCGGGGCTGCCCATGCCCCGTCGCCGGACGCGGGCGACGGCAACCCGGGCGTCGCGCGCGCGAATTACGCCGGCGCACCCCCCGCCCGGGGGCGCTCGGCGGGGGAGCCCCGC
>JBJTIE010000189.1:0-12816 GCA_046094845.1 Planctomycetaceae bacterium
CCCGCGCGCCGGCGACCCCGGCCCAGCGCAGCCTGCAGCCCGGAGCGAGGCGGGAATCCGCGCGAGCCAAAGGCTTGGATGCCTTAGCGCGCGTCCGGCGATGGGGCGTGCGCAGCCCCTCACCGGCGCCAGCTTCACAGCGCGTAGAGTCCGTGCGATGCGATGGATCGCTCGACGGCCCGCGGCGTGCGGTAGCGGATGCTGTGGCCGGCGGCGATCGCTGCCCGCAGGTCGCTGGACCGGATGCCGATCGCGGGGACACGCACTCGAGTGGCTGCGATCCGTGCCGCATGAGCCGGGCCGAGCAGCGCCGCGAGACGCGGCTCGGTGACGAGCGCGGCGATGTCGTCGATCGAGTCCCGCTCGACGGCGATGATCTCGGCGGCCGCCACGATCCGCTCCGGCTCCCGCCAGGTTGGGAGGTCGGCCAGTGCGTCGGGGCCGAGGATCAGGCAGAGCGCGTCGTTCGGGTGGGTGGCGGCCAGCGCGGCGAGCGTATCGACCGTGTAGCTCACGCCGCCGCGGTCGATCTCGGCGGTCGAGACGTCGAAGGCCTCGTGGCCGCACGCCGCCAGCCGGAGCATCTCGACACGATGGTGCGGTGCCGCGAGCCGGCGGTCCTGCTTGTGCGGCTGTGTCGCCGCCGGGACGAAGAGCACCCGGTCGAGGCGGGCCTGCTCCCGGCACGACTCGGCGACGATCAGATGGCCGAGGTGCACCGGATCGAAGCTGCCGCCGAACACGCCGATTCGCATCGCTTGGTCTCCGGGGTGGGCATTGCTCTAATCGCACCCATGTCGCACCAGCATACGGGCCAGCGTGAGCTGTTCGAGAGTCGCCCGCAATGGGTCGAGGACGATGCCCGCCGCGGCACGGTGGCGACCGTGGTGCTGCCCGACGGAGTCGACAAGCCGCTCGACTACCTGGTGCCGGAGCAGCTCGCGGGCGACGTCGAGCCGGGTCGCAGGGTGCGGGTGCCGCTCGGCCGCGCGAATCGGCTACGGCTCGCCTACTGCGTGGCGGTGCGCCACGGCGAGCTGCCGCAGACCCCGCTCAAGAGCGTGGCTGGAGTCGAGGACGACAAGCCGCTGCTCTCCCGGAGGATGCTCGATCTGACGGCCTGGATGGCGGAGCGGTGGATGGCCCGGTGGGGCGAGGTGCTGGAGGCCGTGCTCCCCGCCGGTGTGCGGCTCTCGCGAAAAGTGCGGGTCGCGCCGTTGCTGGTGGCGACGGGGGCGGCGGCCGCTCGGAAGCCCACGCCCGCCCAGGCCAAGGTGCTCGCCGCCGCCACCCAACCGCAGACCGCCGACACGCTCGCCGAGACGACGGGTGCGAGTCGGGCCGTCGTGCAGCGGCTCGTGAAGCTCGGCCTGCTCGCAGCCGCCGGTGAGGTCGAGCGGCCGCGGCAGGCTGCGGCAGCGGAGCGACCATGGGTGAGCCATGACCGCCCCGACGAACTCTCGCCCGCCCAGGCCGACGCGCTCGAGGCAATCCGGCGGCCGATGCGTGAGGCGCGGCACGAGACGGTCGTGCTCTTCGGCGTGACGGGCAGCGGCAAGACGGAGGTCTATCTCCAGGCGGTGGAGGAGACGATCGCCTACGGCCGGCAGGCGATCGTGCTCGTGCCGGAGATCAGCCTCACGCCGCAGACATGCGACCGGTTTCGCGCCCGGTTCGGCGCCGTGGCCGTGCTGCACAGCCACCTCACGCCTGCGGAGCGGCATGCCCAGTGGCGTGAGATCGCGGCGGGCCGCGTGGGGGTGGTGGTCGGTGCCCGCAGCGCCGTCTTTGCGCCGACGCCACGGCTGGGGTTGGTCGTCATCGACGAGGAACACGAGAGCTCGTTCAAGCAGGGCACCGCGCCGCGGTACCACGCCCGCGACGTCGCCGAGTGGATCGCCCGGGCCGAGAACGTGCCGCTCGTGCTCGGCTCGGCCACGCCGTCGCTGGAGACGTTCGCCCGCTGCCTCGCCGGCGACTGGCGGATGTGCCGACTGCCGGGAAGGGTCGGCGGCTCGCAGCTGCCGGCCGTGATCACGGTCGATCTGCGGGACCGTTCCAGCCGCAGCAGGGGGGCGGTGAGCCCGCGGCTCGCGGCGGGCATCCGCTGGGCGTTGGAGAGTGGCGGGCAGGTGATGCTCCTGCTCAACCGTCGCGGCTTCGCCACGCACGTGCAATGCCAGGGCTGCGGCCACACGGTTCGCTGCCCGCAGTGTGATCTCGCTCTCACGCTCCACCAGCCCGGCAGCCGGGGCATCTGCCACGGCTGCGGGCTCGTCTCACGGCTGCCGGCCGACTGCCCGGAATGCCGTGCGCCCGGCCTCGTGCATCGAGGCACGGGCACGCAGCGGCTCGAGGAGCAGATTCGCGCCGCGTTTCCCGATGCCGCCGTCGCCCGGATGGACACCGACACGATGCGGTCGCGGGGCAGCCACGAGCGCACACTCGACGCTTTTCGTGACCGGCAGATCGACATCCTCGTGGGCACGCAGATGATCGCGAAGGGGCTCGACTTCCCGGCCGTCATGCTCGTGGGCGTGGTGAACGCCGACGCCGCGCTGCATCTGGCGGACTTCCGGGCGGCCGAGCGAACCTGCCAACTCGTCACGCAGGTGGCCGGCCGCAGCGGCCGCGGGCCGCTCGGCGGCCGCGTGGTCGTGCAGACGAGCACGCCCGATCATCCGGCGATCCGCGCCGCCGCGGCCCACGACTACGAGGCCTATGTTCGCAGTGAACTTCCCGTTCGCGAGGCGCTCCTCTATCCGCCCTATGGCAGCATCGTGCGGTTCGTGGTTCGCAGCCTCGACGACCGGGCGGCGGCCGACTGGACCGGCCACATCGCCGACCGCCTGCGGGCCGCAGCGGCGGGCGATGCCGCAATCCGAATCCTCGGCCCGGCTCCGGCCCCGATCGAGCGGCTCCGCGACCGCTTCCGCTGGCACGTGCAGGTGCACGGCCCCGATGGCCCCGCCCTCCGCGACCTCGTCCGCCGGGCCACCGCTGGCCTGAAGACCCCCGACACCATCGCCTGGATCATCGACGTCGATCCGGTCGAGATGCTGTGAGAGGCTTGTTTCAGGTGCCTGTCGTTGGACTCGTGAGGGGCTGCCCGTGCCCCGGGAGCCGGCGTATGCCGCCGAGCGCAGCCAGGATGGCGAAGCGAGGGCGGCATCCGAGCGAGCGGAAGGCATGGATGCCTGTAGCGAGCGTCCGGTGACGGGGCGTGGGCAGCCCCGAACTTTCGCCACAGGAGATCCAACCGCTAAGAAATAGGAGGGTCTGCGGTATTTTGACCTTGGGCCACATGCGGAGCATGTGGACTACGGCGCAAGCGGATGCAGCCCCGAACCGCGCCAGTTGACACAAATCGCCAACCAGTACCCGCTTTGGTTGCCGCTGACGGGCCGCGGTACGATACGGGGCTGAACCAGTCATGGCCTACCGATCCCTCACCGACATCCTCGGCGCGACGAGTCTGGAGCGGAAATGCCGCTTCCTGTTCGGTCTCTGTCTGTTCGTGCTCATCGCCGGCAGCTTTTGGTGGTATGGCAACCGCACGGAGCAACTCGTCTACACGACGACGCGGACGACCGGCCGGCATCTCGTCGATGCGATCATGCTGCAATACCACTGGAAGACGTTGGAAAAGGAGCAGCAGTACGCGAGCACGATCGAGAGCCTGGGCAAGATCCTGCAGAGCGAACAGTACAGCTGGAAACTGCTCGACCCCCAGGCGCCGACAGACGAGCGGGCGGCCTACAACCGGCTCGACGCCGCCGTGCTCGACTACTTCGTCAGCCAGCCGCTGCCTGCCATCACGGAGAAGGGGGCGGAGTATCGCGAGTTCCGCACGGAAGACAACGCCGAGTACCACTACTACCAGCCGATTCGGGCGCGAAAGAGCTGCCTCATCTGCCATGAGAGCCGCGGCGTGGCCACCGGCGCGGGGGCCACGCCGGCGGCGACCGCCTATGCCGAGGGAGATCTGATGGCGGTCGTGAAGGTGGTGATGCCCAATCAGACCACGCGCAAGGCCATCAATTGGAACCGCGCGATCCTCCTGGCGACGGCGATCATGACCGTGTTTCTCGCGATGCTGGCGGCCTATGCCATCGTGCGGTACGTGATCGTGAAGCCGCTGGCACACCTGCGCGAGGTGAGCGAGGAGGTTCGGCGCGGGAACGTCGAGGCCCGCGCCGACATCCACACTGCCGACGAGTTCGAGGAGTTGGGCGTGGCCTTCAACCGCATGCTGCGAGGGCTGATTGATTCGCAGGAGGAGCTTCGGCACGCGAACGCCACGCTCGACGAGAAAGTGGACGAACTGGCGCAGGCGAATCTCAATCTCTACGAGATGAACCGGCTCAAGGGGGACTTTCTCGCCACGATGAGCCACGAGTTGCGGACGCCGCTCAACAGCATCATCGGTTTCTCCGACGTGCTCGGCGCGATCCAGTCACTCGACGACAAGCAGCGCCGCTACGTGGAAAACATCCGCACCTCCGGGCGGATGCTCCTGGAGATGATCAACGACATCCTCGACCTGGCCAAGATCGAGGCGGGCAAGATGGAGGTTCGGCCCGTCGTCTTCACCCTGGCGTCGGCGGTGTCGGCCCAGTGCGACATGGTGCGGCCGCTTGCCGAAAGAAAGAGGATCGACGTGAGCTTCGACGTCGGCGCCGGCCTCGAGGCGGTCGAGCAGGATCAGGCGAAGGTGCAGCAGATCCTCGCCAACCTGCTCTCGAACGCGGTGAAGTTCACGCCGGAAGGGGGGCGAGTGGAGGTCGTGGCCCGCATCGATCCAGGCACCACGGCCGACGATTTCCTGCTCGATGTGGTCGATACCGGGGTTGGCATCGCGGCCGAGGAGCAGCAGGCGATCTTCGAGAAGTTTCGCCAGGGGCGCGTGTTTCAGCAGGGCGACGACGCGATGACCCGCGAGTTCTCCGGCACGGGCCTCGGCCTGTCGATCGTCCGCGAACTCTGCCGGCTCTTGGGCGGCGACGTGAGCGTCGAGAGCCAGTTGGGACGCGGCAGCCGGTTCACGGTGCGGCTGCCGCGGCGGCTCTCGGCCGGCGGCGAGGCCGAGGCGGCGGTGGCCGCCGGCCGCGAGGTCGCCTGACGCGAGGGGGGAGCAGGATATCCATGCCGCAGGAATCGAAGCACATCGAAGTCGAGTTGTTCACCGACGGCGCCTGCAGTGGCAATCCCGGTCCGGGGGGCTGGGCCTACATCCTCCGGCATCCGAGCAGCGGGAAGGAGTCGGTTGCCAGCGGCGCCGAGCCGCAGACGACCAACAACCGCATGGAGCTGACGGCCGTCGTCGAGGGGCTCAAGCAGCTGAAGCGGTCGACGGTGGTGGCGCTCGTCACCGACAGCGTCTACGTGGGCACCGGCCTGGCGGAGTGGGTGCCGAAGTGGAAGCAGCAGGGCTGGAAGCGGAAGGAGAAGGGGCGGCTCGTGCCGGTGAAGAACGAGGATCTGTGGCGGGAGCTCGACCGCCTCGCCGCCGCCCACAGCGTCCGCTTCACGCATGTGGCCGGCCACAGCGGCCACCCGGAGAACGAGCGGTGCGACCAGCTCGCCGTCGCCGCCTACAAGAAGCTCCAAGGCCGCGACTGAGCGGTTCTCCGGCCCGGGCCGATACACTTCTGAAATGGAATCGCCTGCGCCTCCGGCGCCCCCCGCACCGCTCATGATGCCGCTCGAGCGGCTGCCCGGCGTGGGCACGACGCGGGCGGAGAAACTCGCGAAGCTGGGGCTCGTCACGGCCCGTGACGCGCTGCTGCACTTTCCGCGGGACTACCGCGATTTCTCCGGCACCCATACGGTGGCCGGCCTCGTCGAGGGGGAGCATGCCTCGCTCGCCGGCGACGTGACCGGCGTCGGGACCCGCACGACGTTCGGGGGACGGGCCGTGCTCACCGTCTCGATCGCGTGTGCCGACGGCCCGGTGCGGGCCATGTGGTTCAACATGCCCTTCATGGCGAAGCGGTTCGCCGTGGGCATGCGGGTCGTGATCGCCGGCCAGCCCCGGTCCAGCGGCACGATCTGGGAGTTCGCCCATCCGGAGGTCCGCTGGCTCGCGGAGGGTGAAGCGGCCCATGCCTCCGAATGGCTCGCCGTCTATCCGCTGGCCGAGGGCGTGCTGCAGTCGCACGTGCGGGCGGCCGTGCGGGCCGCGCTCGATCATGCCGCCGACGCCTGGCCGGAGGCGCTGCCCGATTCGATGCTGGCCGGCAAGTCGCTGCTGCCGATCGCGCGGGCCATCCGCGAGATCCACTGCCCGTCGAGCCGTGAGATGATCGACGCGGCCCGCCGCCGGTTCGTCTACCAGGAGTTGTTCATGCTCCAGTTGGCGCTGCGGATGCACCGCCGGCAGCAGCGGGAGCAGCGTGCCGCGCCGCCGCTGCCGGTCGATGCCCGGCTCGACAGCCGGATCCGGGCGCGGTTTCCGTTCGAGTTCACCCCCGCCCAGCGCCGCGTCTGCGGCGAGATCGCCGCCGACATCGGGCTGGCCGAGCCGATGAACCGGCTGCTGCAGGGGGACGTGGGCAGCGGCAAGACCGCACTGGCCGTCTATGCGATGCTCGCCGCCGTGGGCACGACGGTGAAGGGAGAGGAGGGGGCCGGGCCACTCCTGCGAGCCGACGGCCGCCCCGAGCGGTATCAGGCGGCGCTCATGGCGCCCACGGAGTTGCTCGCGCGGCAGCATGCAGCGACGCTGGAGCGGCTGCTCGCGGGGAGCGGCGTGGACGTGCAGATGCTCGTCGGCGGCCAGACGGCGAAGCAGCGGGAGAAGACGCTCGAACGGATCGCCTCGGGCACGGCTGACATCGTGGTGGGCACGCAGGCGCTCGTCTGCGGCACGGCGCGGTTCCGCCACCTGGGGCTCGTGGTGATCGATGAGCAGCATCGGTTCGGCGTGCTGCAGCGGGCTCTCTTGCAGCAGGGACAGGCCGATCCGCATACGCTCGTGATGACGGCGACGCCCATTCCGCGGACGATCGCCCACGCCGTCTATGGCGATCTCGACGTCTCGATCCTCGATGAGACACCGCCGGGCCGCCAGCCCGTGGCGACGTACCGCGTCGCCGCCGCCGAACTCGACCGCTGGTGGGAGTTCTTCCGCAAGAAGCTGGCCGAGGGGCGGCGGGGCTACGTGGTGGTGCCGGCAGTGGAGGAGTCGAAACGTGAGCTCGCGAGCATCTCATCGGCCTTCGAGGCCTTGGCGAATGGCCCGCTGGAGGCCTTCCGTCTCGGGCTGATGCATGGGCGGCTCAAGCCCCAGGCCAAGGCCGCCATCATGGAGGATTTTCGAAACGGAAAGCTCGATGTGCTCGTGGCCACGAGCGTGATCGAAGTGGGCATCGACGTGCCGCAGGCGACGATCATGACGATTCTCGATGCGGAGACCTTCGGGCTCGCCCAGCTGCATCAGCTTCGCGGCCGCGTCGCCCGCGGTGCCATGCAGGGCATCTGCGCAGCTGTCACCGCGGCCGGCGTCGAGCCGCACCCGCGGATCGACGCCTTCGTGGCGACGACCGACGGCTTCAAGCTGGCGGAGCAAGACCTCCTGCTCCGCGGGCCGGGCGACCTGGTAGGCACCCGGCAGAGCGGAGCCCCGCCGCTCTACTTGGCCGATCTGCTCCGCGACGGCTCGATCGTGGCCGAGGCGCGGCGGGACGCCCTGGACGTCTTCGATCGCGATCCCCTTCTGGCTGCGGCGGAACTCGCCCAGCTCCGGCGTGTCATTGCGGATCGCTGGGGACCGACGCTCGGGCTCGGGAAGATTGGATGACCGATCGCACCATCTGATTTCGGGCCTGCTTGATCAGCGCGGTCAGATGACGGCGAACCGCCAGTTCGCTCCCTTGCCGGAGCAGCCGCAGCCGATTCTGCGCGGCTTCCACGATCCGCACGGGGTCGCGCTCCAGCGGGCTCAGGCCAAGCAACTCGTGGGGAGCGTCAACCACCTCGCTGGTGGCGGCGAGTGGTCCAACGGACGCCGGGCTCGGGTGGGCGACGGTACTCATGGGCGGCTCGGCGAAAAGGTTGGAATCCTGACGCGGGCCGCCGCACTCGCGACCCTCTACCTCTTAAAGCGAGAGAACTGGTCACCAGGGGCAAAAAAATCGTCGACCCGGCGGTTTTGGCGGTTCGGGGTTGCCTGTCACCCGTTGCCGGACGCTGGGGTTCCGTAAGGCCTACTCTCACGTGGGTCGGGGTTGCCCAGTGCCCCGTCGCCGGACGCTCGCTACGGACATCCTGTCCTTCGCTCGCTCGAGGCCGCCGTCGCTCCGCCATCCCGGCTGCGCTCGGCGGCATACGCCGGCTCCTGGGGCACTGGGAAACCCCTCCCGAGACCCAAGCGAGAACCTTCCCTGCCGCGTTCGAGCGAACTAGGCCCGGCCGACGGTAACGGGCTCCGCGGCACGCCACTGGGTGCCGTCGCGGATCACGCGATGGTAGAGCGTGTCGCGTTCGACGGGCTCGCGGCCTGCCTCTTGGATCAGCCGCTGGATGTGTTCGACGGAGAGCACCTCAGGGGTCGTGGCCCCCGCGTCGTGATAGATGAGTTCGTGGCGGACGGTGCCGTCGATGTCGTCGGCGCCGTAGGCGAGGGCGGCCTGGGCGGTGCCGATGCCGAGCATGATCCAGTAGGCCTTGAGGTGATCGAAGTTGTCGAGCACGAGCCGGCTGATGGCCATCGTTCGCAGGCTGAAGGCGGCCGACGGCTTCGGGATGTGGGAGAGCCGGGTGTTCTCGGGGTGGAAGGCGAGCGGGATGAACGTCTGGAAGCCGCCCGTCTCGTCCTGCAGTTCGCGGAGGCGGAGCAGGTGGTCGGTGCGATGAAACGCGTTCTCGATGTGCCCGTAGAGCATCGTGGCGTTGCTGCGCAGGCCGAGTTCGTGGGCCGTGCGATGGATCTCGAACCACTCCTTCGTGTCGGCCTTGTGCTCGCAGATCTTGTCGCGGACTTCGGGGTGAAAGATCTCGGCGCCGCCGCCTGGGAGACTCCCGAGGCCGGCGTCCTTCATCTCCACGAGAATGTCGCGGATCGACCGCTTCGTCAGGTGGCAGAACCAGTTGATCTCGACCGGCGTCCAGGCCTTGAGATGAAGCGTCGGATAGGCGTCGTGCAGGAGGCGGACGACGTTGAGATACCAGTCGTAGTCCTTCTGGTGGTGGAGGCCGCCCACGATGTGCATCTCGGTGGAGCCGGCATCGACCGCCTCCTGGCCGCGGGCCAGGATCTGCTCGTCGCTCATCACGTAGCCGCGGGCCTCGCGCAGGTCGGCCCGGAAGGCGCAGAACGTGCAGCGGTAGACGCAGACGTTGGTCGGATTGAGATGCGTGTTGATGTTGTAGAACCCGCGATTGCCGTTCTTCCGCTCCCGAACCAGGTTCGCCAGTTCGCCGAGTTCATGGAGGTCGATTCGCTCGTCCCACAGCGACTCGGCCTCGGCGGCCGTGAGCCGAGCGCCGGCCTCGACCTTCTCACGGATCGGCTCGAGCGACGGGGCGACGGCGCGAATCATGCGGCACCTCTGGGCATTTCGTTGATCACCGGGCGGTTTCGCCCGGATTGCTTCTACCAGCAAAACCGCATCCGGCTCGGGTTCGCAACCGCAGTGGCTGCGAATCGCGGAATCTGCGGATTCCAGCCGTCGGCGGCTCGCTCATGGGCGTTCCCAGGCTGATCGCTCACCACCACAGGTCAACGGCGATCGCCGCCAGCAGGATGAGGCCGATCGCCGCGTTCGCAGTGAAAAAGGCCTGGTTCACGCGGGAGAGGTCGGTGGGAGACACGAGCCAGTGTTCCCAGACGAGCAGGATCAGGATGGCGGCCAGCGCCAGCCAGTAGATCCAGCCCAGTTCGGACACGAGCCGCGGCAGGCAGGCCAACAGCAGGAGCGTAGCGGCATGGAGCCACTTTGAGAGGCCGAGCGCCCGGGGCACGCCCAGCCGGGCGGGGACGCTGTGCAGCCCCTGCGCGGCATCGAACGCGGCGTCCTGGCAGGCATAGATGATGTCGAATCCGGCCACCCAGGTGGTGACGGCCAGGCCGAGCAGGGCGGCGGGCAGGATGTCGGCCGGGGCGTGGAGCAGCGTCTGGCCGCGCAGGGCGATCCAGGCGGCCACAGGGGCGAAGCCGAGCGCGATGCCGAGCCAGACGTGGGCGAGCGCCGTGAACCGCTTGGCATAGCTGTAGCCGAGCAGCCAGGCCAGCACCGGCACGGCGAGCGCGAGCGGCAGCCAGTTGGGGAGGAACAGCAGCGTGCCCCCGATGAAGACGGCACACGAGCCGACGACGAGCAGCAGCACTTCGGTCGCGGCGACGTCGCCCCGTGGCAGATGACGCGATGCCGTCCGCGGATTCGCCGCATCGATCCCGCGATCGACCAACCGATTGAACGCCATCGCGGCCGTGCGAGCGGCCACCATGCAGACGAGGATGCCAGCGGCCGGCCGCAGCCAGCCGGAGGGGCCCGTGCCCAACACCGCCGGATCGATGCCGCGGCGTGCCGCGATGAGGGCGGTCATGATCGCGAACGGCAAGGCGAACACCGTGTGGCTGAACCGCACGAGTTCGAGGTACGTGTGGAGCCGGGGGGCAGCCGGGCTGGCCGTGGCTGTCATCAGATCGCCTCTCCCCAGCGCGGCATGAGCGCATTGGCGACGCCGAGCTGGTCGCAGATCCGGGCCACGACAAAGTCGACGAGATCGGCCACTGTTTCGGCGCGGGCATAGAAGCCGGGCGAGGCCGGCAGGACGACCGCGCCCGCCTCGTGGATCGCCTGCATGTTCTTCAGCTGTGGCAGCGAGAGCGGCGTCTCGCGGGGCACGACCACGAGCTTTCGCCGTTCCTTGAGATGCACCTCCGCGGCGCGGTGGATGAGGTTCTCGCCCATCGCATGGGCGACGGCGGCGAGCGTGCTCCCGCTGCAGGGGCAGATCACCATCGCGGCGGTGAGGAACGACCCGCTCGCGATCGGCGCCATCAGGTTCTTGTAGTGGTGGTAGTGGAGGCGGCCCGCGGTCGGCGGAGCCTTGCCTAGCAGGGCGGCCACGTCGAATCGCTCGAGGTCGATTCGCCGTCCGAGTTCCTCCTCGATGACCGCCTGGCCCGATGGGCTGATGGCCAGATGGATCTCACGCCCTGCGGCCAGCAGCACCTCGAGGAGTCGCGCGCCGTAGGGGGCGCCCGAGGCACCGGTGATCCCGACCACGAGCGGAAGCGACGGATCGGGACGCATGGTTGGTCAGACTCCCCGATGGCAGACGTAGAGGGTGGCGATGCCGAACGTCAGCGGCACGATCTCGACGCGGTCGAACCCCGCGGCCCGCACGAGCGTCGCCAATGCCTCGCCCGCCGGAAACTCCTCCACGCTCTTGTTGAGATAGGTGTAGGCATCGGAGCGGTTGCGGGCGACGGCGTTGCCGAGGAAGGGGAGCACGCGGCGGAAGTACCAGAGGTAGCCATTGCGGATGAGCCGATTCCGCGGCAGTGAAAACTCCAGGATCCCGAGCGTGCCGCCTGGGCGGCAGACGCGGGCCATCTCGGCGAGGCCGCGGGCAGTGTCGGCGATGTTGCGCAGGCCGAAGGCCACGGTGACGAGGTCGAAGCTCGCGGTGGGGAAGGGAAGGTCCGTCGCGTCGGCCTCGACCCATTCGACGGGCAGGCCCGTCTGTCGCGACTTCTCGACGCCGCGATCGAGCATGGGCCGGCAGAAGTCGCTCGCGACGATCCGCACCCGCGGCCCGGCCTTGGCGGCGTAGGCCAGGGCGAGGTCGCCGGTCCCGGTGCAGACATCGAGGATCGCGCCCGCCGCGGGGGGCGGGGCCCGCCGGACCGTGACGTGCCGCCACCAGACATCGATGCCGCCGGAGAGCAGCCGATTGACGAGGTCGTACCGCGGTGCGATCTCCGCGAACATGCCGCGGACCTTGGTGCCGCTCTTGTCGACCGGCTCTGCGGCGATCGCATTCGCCGCGGACTGGCCCGCGACTCCCTGGCCCGCCGACGCAGATTCACCTATCGTGGCGGCCGGTTTGGAGATCACGGACAACGGATCCTGCGGGAGTTCATCGTGAGGTGGCACTGTCACGACTGCTTCCATCGTATGCCGCCGGGGGCCTGCGCGGGAGGGATCGCCATCGTGATCGACGTTCTCCGGGCATCGACCACGATGGTCACGGCCCTGGCCCATGGGGCGACCGCCGTGCGGCCGGTTGCCGAGATCGCCGCCGCCCGCATCCTGGCGGCCCGGCTGGGCCCTGCGGCGATCCTCGGCGGTGAACGGGGGGGCGTGCGGATCGACGGGTTCCACTTCGGCAATTCACCCACCGAATACACCCATGAGCAGGTGGCGGGGCGCGAGGTCGTGATCACGACCACCAATGGCACGGCAGCGCTCGCCGCCTGCGCTCGGGCGCGGCAGGTGCTCGTCGGGGCGATCGTGAACCGCACCGCGGTTGCACGGGCTGCTCGTCTGCTCGCGATCCGCGACGTCATCCACGACGCGCATCTCGTCTGTGCCGGCACCGATGGCGAGGTGACGGCCGAGGACATCCTGGCCGCGGGGGCGATTCTCGATGCGGCGGCGACCGATCCGGCTGCGGCCGACGACGAACTCGATCCGGCAGCCCACGCGGCGCTGGCGGCGTTTCGCAGACTCGCGTCGCCCGCCGCGGACACGTCCGCGGCGCTCGTCGCGGCCTTCGCGACGGCGCCGGGGGGCACGATGGGAAGCTCATCGAGCCGTGCGCAGACGGGGAGATCGGCCTGCATGCCGAGCTCGATCAGGTTGG
>JBJTIE010000190.1:0-27648 GCA_046094845.1 Planctomycetaceae bacterium
GTGATCGATCTGCAGCTCCACGTAGGCAAGCAGGAAGCGGACCGCGATCGACGTCGCATCCGCCTGCCCGGGCTGCGCCTCACGCCGCTTCGCGAGCGGCTTCAGCGCCTGGAACTGGTTGTTCTTCACCGCCGCATAGGCGTTGGCCGCCGCCCCCTCGAGCCGCCGGGAGTCGAGGCCGGGCGGGAGAAAGAAGCCGTCCTCATACCAGGGCGTGCGCTGTGCGGGGCTGCCGCCGTAGGCCAGTCCGTAGACAGCCTGGTCGTCGCCGGGGGCATCGTGGCAGCCGCATCCGACCTCGGAAGCGCCCGTCGAGTAGACGGCGATGGTGTGGCCGCCGCCGTAGCACTGCTGATCCACGAAATTCGGCCCGTTGTAGCCGAACCCGAGCCCTTCGGTGGCGCCTTCGTAGCCGAAACGGGTCATCCGCTGGAAGAAATCCCCCTTGTCGGAACTGTGGTTTACAACGTTGTGCTGACCCGTGCACATGTCGGTCACGTGATCCCGCACGGCTGCCGACGACAGGAGACTGATCCGCAGGGCGGTGGAGCCGGCGATGAGCCGGCGCTCGTTCATGTATTGGATGGCGCTCGCCTCCTCGACATCAAGACCGTCGGCCAGCTGTTCGTTCTCCAAAAGCACCGGCACGCTGTCGGCGTCGGCGATCGAGTTGGCGACGAGCACGGCGCGCTCGAGCCGCTGGAACTTCTGGACCGCCGTCGCCGGCCCGCGGTTCAACGCCGGATACTCGAGACCCGTGGGGGCCTTCTGGGGAGGCTGCGCGACGGGCGGCTGCGACGCCGCGAGGGCATCGGCCTGGGCGCAGGCCGCCAGCAGCGCCTGCCGCTGCTCGAGCAGCGGGGCGTCGGCAACCTGCTCAACGGTGGGAATCAGCAGTTCGCGGAGCCGGCGGAATCCCGCCACGCACGACTCCTCCCATGCCGGCCTCCGCCACTCGGCGGCCACCATCGGCGAGCTGGGCTCCACGCCCTTGTCGAACCTCTTCCACCAGACCGTCATGCAGAAGCGGTCGATCAGCACCTGGCGGAGCTGCTCGTCGGTGAGGCCCGCCAGTCGCGCCACATAAGCCTGCCGGGCCCGCGCCCCGAGCGCCTGCACGTAATCCGCCGTCGGCTTGTCCCAGGCGGAGGTTGCGGCTGTGGTCTTCGACTTCGTGGAAGCCCGGCTGCGGCTCGCCTTTCCCGGTTCCGTCGCCGCGGCGAGGTGCCCCCATGCCAGACACGCCATCATCACCAGCACGGAACGCCGCATGCTGCCCGTCATCTGATGCTCCTCGCACAACTGCTCGCAAACCGGACAAAAAGTCTATACCAGGTGAAAGGTTCCAGCCACCGGATCTCGTGAGCGATCCGCCCCCGAAGAATCTCCGAGGACTCATTCCGTGACAGCCCAGCATGCCGCACTTGATTCCCACGCCGGTCAGATCGCGCACCGTGCGGACCCCGGTGTGCTCGTCATCCTCGGCGCATCGGGCGACCTGACCAAGCGGCTGCTCATGCCTGCGATCTACAACCTGGCCTGCGACGGGCTGCTCCCAGAGGAATTCGTCGTGGTCGGGATGGCCCGTCGTGACATGACGACGGAAGCCTTTCGCCGCCTGCAGCGGGAGGACATCGCCCGCTTTCACACGCGGCGGTCGTTCGACGACGAGCGGTGGCAGTGGCTGGAATCACGGCTGCACTACACGGCCGGTGAGTTCGGCGACCCTGCCGCCTACGCCCGACTCCGCGAGCTCGTGGCGACGGTCGGTGGCGCGGCAGCCGAGAATCTGATCCTCTACCTGGCGATTTCGCCCGACTTCTTCGAGACCGTCAACCGGCAACTCGCCGCCGCTGGCTTCACCCGGCTGCCGGGCCGCAAGCGGATCGTCGTCGAGAAGCCCTTCGGCAAGGATCTCGCGTCCGCCCACGCGCTCAACCAGTCGCTGCTCTCCCTGTGGCGCGAGGACGAGATCTACCGGATCGATCACTACTTGGGAAAGGAGACGGTGCAGAACCTCCTTGCCTTCCGGCTTGCCAACGCCATGTTCGCCCCGCTCTGGAACAGCAGGCATATCGACCACATCCAGATCACCGCCACCGAGACGGTCGGCGTGGAGACCCGCGGGCAGTATTACGACACGACCGGCGTGGTGCGTGACATGCTGCAGAACCACCTGCTACAGATTCTCGCGTATGTCTGCATGGAGCCGCCGGAGTCGCTCGATCCCGACGTCGTGCGGGATGCGAAGGCGAGGCTGCTCCAAGCGGTGCGGGTGCCCGATTCCGTTGACGTCGCCCGCGACTGTGTCCGCGGCCAGTACGGCCGAGGCGCGAAGGCCGAGGGCACGCCGGCGGTCGGCTACCGGGAGGAGCCCAACGTCGATCCGCAGTCCGACACGCCCACCTTCTCGGCCGTGAAGCTGCACCTCGACAATGACCGCTGGGGCGGCATGCCCGTCTACCTTCGAAGCGGCAAGGCGCTCTGGAAACGGGGCACCGAAATCGTCGTGCAGTTCAAGGGGGATGCCGCCGCCAACCTGCTGATCTTCCACATCCAGCCGCACCAGGGGGTCGAGATCCGCATGCAGGCGAAGCGGCCAGGGCCGACCTTCCAGCTGCAGCGGGCGGGCATGCGGTTCGACTACGCAGAGACGTTCGAGGCCTCCAGAGGCACGGGCTACGAGGTGCTTCTCTATAACGCCCTCAACGGCGATCCCACGCTGTTTTCGCGAACGGACTTCGTGGAGGCCTCCTGGCGGATCATGCAGCCGGTGCTCGACGCGTGGGCCGCGATGCCCGCGGCAGACTTCCCCAACTATGCATCGGGCAGTTGGGGGCCGCGGGCCGCCACCGCGCTGCTCGAGCGGGACGGTCGCGGTTGGCACGAGTGCTTGAGCCGGGAGGTGCTTGCCCGCAGCGAGTTCTTTGCCGGGGCGCCCGCGGTGCTGCTCAACACGCTCGCGTTGGCGTTTCGCCCGCTGGCGGTCGAGGCCGGGGCGACGATCGTCTCGTGGGGCGACGCCACGTGCGATCTCTACCTCGTCTGCCGTGGCGAACTAGAGGCCATGGGGGCGGCCGGGGAGCGGCTCGGGGACATGAAGGCGGGCGAGTGCTTCGGCGAGATGGCGCTCCTGCTGGGCCAGCCGCGGAGCGCCACCGTCCGCGCGGTGACGCCCTGCGACCTGCTCGTGCTCGACGCCGAGGACTTCCGCCGCATCGTCGCCGACTTCCCGCAGGCGAAGGCCGACCTCCGCCGAATCGCCGCCAGCCGACGGCCGTAAAGGGGCCCGAAGGCAGCCCCGCCGCTGCGGCTTCGCTTTCCTGACACGGGGGCGAAAGTGGCGTTGACCAGTATGATTCCGGCGGGCCACGATAGCAGCGATTCACGGCCGAAACGGAGTTTGCCCCGCATGGCTCGGATGCATCGCCTGCCGCCCTGCGCCCCGCAGTGGCCATCGGTGGCGGCGTTTGCCATCAGTCTCGTTTGGGGCCTCGTCGGACTCGCCGCTGAACCGCCCCGTCCCGCAGACGGGCTCCAGCAGCTCCCGCCCGTCGAGCCGGCCAATCCGCTCCCGCTGCCGGAAGAACAGCTCGGTCCCGACCTCTCCGGGCAGACCGCCGCCCAGGCCGCCCTCAAGAGCCAGGGATGCATCACCTGCCACAAGGGCGTCGGCGACATGCACCGCAGCCCCGCGGTGCACCTGGGCTGCACGGACTGCCACGGGGGCGACCCCTGCGGCGTCACCAAGGAGGCGGCGCATGTCCACCCGAAGCATCCCGAGGCCTGGGTCGGGGCTGCGAATCCGCAACGGTCGTACACGCTCCTCAACCAGGAGTCGCCCGAGTTCGTGCGGTTCGTCAATCCGGGCGACCTGCGGGTGGCCCACATCGCCTGCGGAGGATGCCATTCCTCGATCGTGCTGCAGGTGCGCAAGAGCATGATGACCCACGGCTGCATGCTCTGGAACGCCGCCCTCTACAACAACGGCTCGATCCCCAATAAGCCGGCCGCCTTTGGCGAGAGCTACAGCCATGAGGGCGTGGGCCAGCGGCTGCAGACCGTGCCGCCTCCGACCGACCGGGAGCGGCAGTATCAGGCCGTCGTTCGCTACCTCGATCCGTTGCCGCGGTTCGAGCGGCAGCAACCGGGCAACATTCTGCGAATCTTCGAGCGGGGCGGCAGGTTCCGGCCCGAGATCGGCAATCCGGAGCGGCTCGAGGAGAACGGCCGTCCCCGCACGCGGCTCTCGACCCGCGGCCTGGGAACGGAGAACCGTACCGATCCGGTGTTCGTGAGCCTCAACAAGACGCGGCTCCTCGATCCCACGCTCAACTTCCTCGGCACCAACGACCAGCCGGGCGACTACCGGTCCAGCGGCTGCACCGGCTGCCACGTGGTCTATGCCAATGACCGCTCGCCCATCCACTCTGGGCCGTATCACGTCTACGGCAATCGCGGCGAGAGTTTCTCGCCTGACCCCACCATTCCCAAGGGGCAGAGCGGCCACCCGATCCACCACCAGTTCGCCCCCGGCAACGGCATTCCCACGAGCCAGTGCATCGTCTGCCACATCCACCCGGGCACGACGGTCATGAACAGCTACCTCGGCTACATGTGGTGGGACGAGGAGACGGACGCGGAGCACATCTACCCGCCCAGCCAAAAGTATCCGACGGCCGAGGAGGCGATCAACGCGCAGTTCCGCAATCCCAACGAGTCGGCCGCCCGGAACATGCTCTCCGACCCCGAGTTTCTGGCCCGCCTGACCGACCTCAACGAGCGCACGCGGGAGACGCAGTTCGCCGACTTCCACGGACACGGCTGGGCGTTCCGGGCGGTGTTCAAGCACGACTTCCAGGGCAACCTGCTCGACCACAAGGGGGACGCCGTCGTGGATGCGGGCAACGCCGCCCGGCGGGCGGCCGTGCGCATGCCCGAGCAGATCCGGGAGGTGTACCGGCATGCTGATCGTAAGACTCGCGAGCAGGTGCGGGCGGAGGAGGCCGCCGTGACGAGGCAGCGGGACGGTCTGCCGGTGCACATGCTCGACGTGCACATGGAGCGCGGCATGCACTGTGTGGACTGTCACTTCGTGCAGGACATGCACGGCAACACGAAGCTCTACGGCGAGGTGCGCGCCGCGATCGAGATCACCTGCGTGGACTGCCACGGCACCGTCGATCAGCTCGCCACGCTGCGGACGAGCGGTCCCGCCTCGGTGACGTCGAGCCCCGAGGGGGGGCGCGACCTGCGGACGCTCCGCACGCCGTCCGGCAAGCGGCGGTTCGTGGTCGAGGGGGAGCGCATCTACCAGAACTCGATGGTGGAGGAGAACCTGACCTGGGAGATTACGCAGACGAAGGCCACCGTCGATCCCGGGAGCGAACACTACCGCCCCCTCTCAGCGCTGGCGAAGACCGTTCGCTGGGCCGACGACGGCGCCCTCGAATGGGGCGGCTCGTTCGCCGCCGGCCGTTGTGCCCACAAGCAGGAGCGGGTCGGCTGCATCGCCTGCCACAGTTCGTGGAACCCGAGCTGCTTCGGCTGCCACCTGCCGCAGAAGGCCAACAAGAAGGCCCCCAACCTTCACTACGAAGGAGACGTGTCCCGAAACCTGACGGCCTACAACTTCCAGACACTCCGCGACGACGTGTTCATGCTTGCCCGCGACGGCAACGCCACCGGCAATCGGATCGGGCCCTCCCGGTCGAGCTGCGCGATCCACGTGAGCTCCGCCAACGCCAACCGTGAGTCGATCTATGCACAGCAGCAGACGATCTCCGCCGAGGGCTTCAGCGGCATCGCCTTCTCCACGAACGTGCCGCACACGGTCCGTGGCGGGCCCGATCCCTCGGTGGCCCGCGACTTCTCGGCACATCGGCCGGGCACGCACGAGACGAAGATGTGCACCGACTGCCACGTCGCCACGCACGACGACAACAACGCGATCATGGCGCAGCTCTTGATGCAGGGAACCAACTACACGAACTTCATCGGCCGCTACTGCTGGGTCGGGCTGGGCACGGGCGGCCTCGCGGGGGTCGTGGTGACCGAGCAGGAGGAGCCGGAGGCGGTGATCGGCAGCTCCTTTCACCGCGTGGCCTACCCCGATTTCTTCGCGAAACACGCGGCCAACGACGGCGTGCTCCAGCACGCCCACCACCATGCCGCCGGCGACATCGGCGACACGCTGCTGCAGCCGTTCAAGGATCGTGAGGTGCTGCAGGTGCAGTTGCGGGGCGAATATCTCTCCGCCGCCTGCGGCGCCGACGGGCTGCGGGTGTTCGACGTGGCCTTCATCGACGACAAGGGCTTCTCCCAGCGGATCACGACGGCCCCGGTCTCACCCCTGGGGCAGCAGCTCTACGTGAAGACCGCCTACGCGACGGGTGTGGCGACCCCCTCCACGACCGCACCTGATCCCACCCGCACCCACGACCCCGAAAACTTCGAGGACAGCGTGCACGCCATGTATGGCTACCTCTACGTAAGCGACCTGAAAGAGGGGCTCGTGATGGTGGGTGTGGGCACGCTGCTCGACGGCAATCCCCTCAATAACTTTTTGAAGCGTGACGTGACCTTCAATCCGGACGGCATCCTCAACGGGGCGCGAAGCATCACCGTGGCCGGCACCCACGCCTGGATCTGCTGCGATGCGGGCATCGTGGTCGTGTCGATCACCGACCCGACGTGCCCGAAGGTTGTGACGGTGATCGACGGGACTCACGTCGTCCGCCCGACGTCGGTGGAGATCCAGTTCCGCCACGCCTTCGTCTGTGATCAGGAGGGCTTCAAGACCTTCGACATCACGGACGTGGTGACGCCGATTCCGCTGGCCACGGTGCCGCTGGCCACGGCCCACAAGGCCTACGTGGCCCGCACCCACGCCTACGTCGCGGCCGGCCGGCAGGGGCTGGCGATCATCGACGTCACGAAGCCCGCGGCGCCGTTCATCGACCAGCTCTTCGACGCCGGCGGCTGCATGAACGACGTCCGCGACGTGAAGCTGGGAATCGCCTACGTGAGCCAGTTCGCCTACGTGGCCGACGGCGGCAACGGGCTGCGGGTCGTGCAGCTCACTGGTCCCGACACACCGGGCAACGTCGGCTTCAGTCCGCGGCCCACGCCGCAACTGGTGGCGAGCTATCCGGTGACGAAGGGGGGCGTTGCGGTCTCGATTTCAGAGGGCGTCGATCGCGACCGGGCGGTCGACGAATCGGGCAACCAGCTCTCGGTGTTCGGGCGCGTGGGCGCCAAACCGCTGGATCTGGAGACCCAGCAGCGGATGTACCTGCGCGGCGGCCGGCCGTGGAAGGTGAGCGACGACCCGTTCGATCGCACCATCTACCGCAGCCTCGATCCCGTGCGACGGTAGGCCTCGGGCAGCCTCGCCTGGTCACGGCACGGCGTGGCGGTCGTGTTCGAAGGCGACGGGTTCGAACCGGTCGGGGCCCCCCGTGCCGGGCGGGAAGCGGAGGCTCGCACGCAACTCGTCGAGCGCGGTCCTGGTGTTCGCGGCGGCGCCCCCGCCGGAGAGGTTCGGCCCCAGGCGGGCCGGTCCACCGTCGCGGGTCGCCTCCATGAGCAGATAGGTTTGTGCCGCTGCGTCCCAGAACCGCCACTGCGGACGGTCCGCGGCGATCGTGGCGTCGATGGCGTCCGGCGGCGCGTCGAGCACGATGGTCGGTTGGGAGGCGATCACACGGGCCGCGGCGTTCGCCGCCTGCTCGAGCGCTGCCGCTCGGGCGGCCGCGCGGTCGAGTGTCGCCCGGTCGAGTGTCGCCCGGTCGCCGTCGGCCCAGGCGGCCCCGAACGCCCCCCGCACGTCGTCAGCGGCCGGACCGAGGGCGTCCGTCGCGGGGGTGTCGATCGCCAGCGCCACCAGCCGCGCGGCCGAGACCGACCACGGCTGCCACGACGGCACGCCGGGAGTGGGATTGCGAAACGGTCCAGCCGCCGTGAGTGCGACGCGCTCGGGGCTCAATGCGCGGTGGCAGGCATAGCAGTCGAACTCGGCGAAATCGACGCCATGGACCGGGCCGCCCGCTTCGATCTCGGCGGCGGTTCGACCGGCCCGCGTTGCGAGCAGCCGCGCGGTGGCCGCGAGTGTCTCCGCCTGGCCGGCCGCCCAGGACCGCTCGGCGAAGTCGGTTCGCGATTCGGCCTTGCCGTGCGGACTCCAGTGCCGCGGCCAAAGCCGCTGGGAGGCGGAGAACTCGAAGGCGAGCCGCGGATGCCCCGCCGCGATCAGGTCATGGCCCACCTCCCGCGAGTCATCGCCCACGTGACATGCGACGCATGTGCGGGCCCGCGCCCCGACGTCCTCGAGGCTCCGGTAGCCCAGTGTGGCGCGGTCCTCGGCGGACAGCGTTTTCCAGGCCGGCAGTTGGTGGACGGCGAACCAGCGTGTCGCATCGCCGTGGCACGAGCCACACGAGACGCCGTCGGCGAGGATCTCGGGGGGCAGCAGGGGCTCCCGTTCCGCCTGCACGGAATGGCACATCAGGCACTGTCTCGCCCGGTGCGGTTCGCCGATTCCCAAGAGCTGAGCCATGCGGCGCGACCTGGGCGTGTGGAGCGTCTCGAATGCTTTCGCGTGCGGGTCGCGCGTCGCCCACAAGGTCGCGGCGAACGACTGCACGGCGCGGTTGCCTGCCTCGGGCCCGCCGTGGCAGCCCCCCGTCGCGCAACTCGCTGCCGAGAGAGCGAGGGCCGTGGCACTGGCGGTCATGACCCTAGAGCCGAATCCCAGGGCAGCGGCCGTCTCGCAATCGAGGGGTGGTTTCGGCGGCGGCAACGGCTCCGCGTTGGCCAGCACCCGAGCGAGCCAGAGCCAGCCGGTCAGAAACGCTGTCGCGGCTCGGTGCAGGCGTCGTCGGACCGTCGTGCAGTGCATGGCGTTGGCCGTTCCTCCTCCAGCATGGTTGTCGACGTCCGCAGGTCGCCCCGGCGACCAGGGGGCGGGTGAAGGCGGCTGTCCTGCCTGTCGCAATTCCGAAGAATGGCCCGACCGCGGTATCCTTGCCGGTCCCGGCGGCCCTGACAGCCATTGCCCGCCGTGGAGGCGTCGCACGAGGAGTCGTTCGTGATCATTGGTGGCAGGACCTGGCCGCGGGATCGGCCCTGGCTCATCGGGATCACGGTCGGCGCGGCGACGGCCGCGGCTTGGTACGCGGTGGAATGGGCCGGGAGCGGGAGGCTGCCTGGCGGGAGCAGCCGTTCCGGCCTCGTCTTCGGGATTCTCGGCGGGCTGATCATCCTCTTCGAGCTGTTGCTCTGGCCCCGGAAGCGGGTCCGCAGCTGGCGGCTCGGGTCGGCCCAGGCATGGCTGCGGGCCCATGTCTGGCTGGGGCTGCTCTGCCTCCCGCTGGTGCTCATGCACGCGCGGCTGCTTTTCATCGGCGGCCTGTTCAACATCGCATTCATGGCGGTTTTCCTGGTGGTGATCGCCAGCGGCATCTGGGGGCTGTGGCTGCAGCAGTTTCTCCCCCGCATGCTGCTCGACGATGTGCCAGCCGAGACGATTCGTGAGCAGATCGACCACGTCGCCGCGCGGGAGGCGGCCGACGTCGGACGACTCGTTCGTGCCGTGTGCGAGCCGATCGGCGAGGCGGAGGCCGACGACGGCGGCGGAGAGGAGTTTGCGGTGGTGACGGGATTCCGGGCGATGACCGGCATCCAGGGGCGGGTGGTGGAAACGCTCCCCGTCTATTCCGTGATCCCCGGCTCCCGGGAGATCAGTCGGCGGTTTCGCGACGAGATTCGTCCGTTCCTGCTCGCCGGAGCCGCGGGGGGCTCCCTGCTGACGGGCCGCAGGCATTCCGAGGCCTTCTTCGCCGCGCTCCGCGCCGGTTCCCCGGCGGACGCGGCCGCCGTGATCGACAGGCTCGAGCAGGCATGCGAGCACCGCCGGCAGTTCGACCTGCAGGCGCGGCTGCATGACCGGTTGCACGGCTGGCTGCTCGTGCATGTGCCGCTGTCGATCGTTCTCGGCGTGTTGCTTGCGGCCCACGTGCCCATCGCGCTGTGGTATTGGTGAAACGGCCATGCAACCCCGTGACCTGAAACCGCGTGCGACGTCCCGCGAGCTCGTCTCGCGAATCGATCGCGGCTACTACACACGACCGAGCGCAATGCGGTCGTGGCGCGGCTGGCTCACCGCGGCCGGCCTGCTGGCGGCGATCGGCTGGTGCGCGTGGGGGCTCCTCGATCAGTCCCGGCACATCGCCCCCGGACCGGTGGCCGCCGCCCATGCCCGGTGGGAGCGGGACTGCCAGGCCTGCCACATCCCGTTCGCGCCAATCAAGGACGACACGCTTTTCACGACGGCATCGACGCGGACTGCGTTCGATGCGAAATGCGAGGCCTGCCACAGGGCCGCCGCGCATCATCCGTTGCAGCTCGCCGCCACAGCGGGCTCATGCGGCTCCTGTCACGTCGACCACCGTGGCCGCGACGCCGACATCAGCCGCGTCGCCGATCGAGCCTGCACCGCCTGCCATGCGGACATCGCGGCGTACCGTCAACGGCCATCGCCCGATACCCCGGAGGCCGCCCTTCCGGCCGACGCCCTGTCGATCACGCGCTTCGACGACGAGCACCATCCGTCGTTCGCCTCGCTGGCCAGAGATCCCGGCCGACTCCGCTTTTCCCACGGCCGGCACATGACGGCAGGACTCGTCTTCGGCGGGCCGTCCAAGGTCGCTCCGCTCACCTATGCCGATCTCCCTGCCGACGACCGGCCGCGGCTCATGCCTCGCGACGCCGGAGCAGCCGATCGCGTGCAGCTGGCGTGCAACTCCTGCCACGAGTTCGCGTCGTCGTCGGCGGGAGACGACACGCGGCTCACGACGACGGCTCTGGCCGCCGCGCCGCCCGGTGCCTATCCGTTGCCAGTTTCCTTCGAGCGGCACTGTATCGCCTGCCATCCGCTGCCGTACGACCCGGCTGATCCAGCCGATCCGGCGAGACGACTGCCGCACGGGCTGGCCCCGGAGCTCATGCAGCAAAGGCTCGTGGCCGCGATGCTCGAGGAGTCGGCGGCCGGCCGGGCGGCGCTCGACGCCCCGCTGCCGCCACGTGCGCTGCCGGCAAATCCCCGGGAGCCGGCGCTTCCCCAGACGGTTCGCTCGCAGGTGCGTGACCGTGTTGAAAAGGCGCGCAGCTTCACTCGCGGCGTCTGCGGCAAGTGTCACGAGGCGATCGACACCCCGCTCCCGCTGGCCAGCCTGCTTCGAGACCCCGCAGACCAGGCGGTCGCCATCGACGCGTCGGAAACCTGGTTTCGTGTGCCGCCGGTCGGCGTGCCCGACGTCTGGCTGAAGAAGGCCAGGTTCAATCACGTGCCCCACCGCGGCGTCGACTGCCGGGGCTGCCACGAGGCGGCATACCCGGCGGCTCACGCCGAGGCGATGGCGACGTCGCCGCTGGACAACCACGTGGTCATGATCGCCGGTCGTGAATCCTGCACCGGCTGCCATGGCCCGCCGGGCACGGACGCCGCCGGAGAGGCCGTGGGCGGGGCGGGATTCAACTGCGTCGAATGCCACGGCTATCACGGCCTCGGTCCGCACGGCCCGGCAGTCACCACCGCCGCCGCCCCGCTCGCCCACGTTCTGGACGTTCTCGGCGCCGCCGCGAGGGCACCGTGATGGCGTTTCCGGTTGCCCGCTTCGCCGGCGGCGTGCTTGCGGCTTGTGTCCTGGCCGCGGCTGACGGCTGCGAATCACGGCGGTCGGCCGCGCCGCCGGCCCCGCCGCGTGCGGCTCTGCCCGCGCCGCTGATGACCGGCGCCGGCAGCTGCACCTCGGCAGGGTGCCATGCCGCTTCCATCGCCGACCATGCACCGTGGCAGAGCGCCTACACCGTGTGGGCCACCCGCGACCCGCACGCCCGTGCCCACGACGTCTTGCAGGGGCCCGTGGCCGAGCGGATTGTCGCCGCGCTGGCCGCCCGCGACCCCTCGCGTCGGCAGCCGCCAGCGCGTGAGAACATGGCCTGCGTCGGCTGTCATGCCACCGGCCGTGGCCCGCTGGCCGGTGAGGGCGTGAGCTGCGAATCGTGCCACGGCCCAGCCGGTCCATGGCTTGTGGCCCATGCCGCCCAGGACTGGACGACCAAGGGCAACCATCTCGGGATGATCGATCTCGCCGACCCTTTCACCTGCGCCACGACATGCGCCGAGTGCCACGTCGGCGGGCCGCCGACCGCCGACGGCGCGATCCGTGAGGTCACGCATGACCTCATCGCCGCCGGTCACCCTCGACTGGCGTTCGAGCTGCGCAGCTCCAAGCGGGCGGAGCCGCCGCACTGGCGCGACCGTTTCGCCACACCGGCCGACCCGCATGCGGTGGGGCCGGTCGAGGAGTGGGCGGCCGGGCGTCTCGCGACGCTCGAATGCTTCCTGCGACAGGTGGACTCGCAGGCGGAGTCCGTCGCCAGCGGCGTCCGCGGGCTCACGGCCGGGGTGTGGCCTGAGTTCACCGCCTTCGACTGCCACGGCTGCCATCGGCCCGCCCGGCTGGCGACTGCCACGGATGCGGTCGTCATGCGGCGGGCCGCACGCCCCGGCTCGCCGCGGCTCGAGCCGATGCTTTGGACCCATCTCGATCTCGTTCTGCCGGCGGCGGCCTCCGGGCCGCTCCTCGAGGCCCGCGCGGCCGTGGAGCACGGCTGGAGCCGCGTGCCCGATCGACGGCTGCTGGCGACCGCGATCGATGCGGCCGTGAAGGCCCGCGGCGCAGTCCCTGATCACGTGGCGACGATCCCGAGCGGCGACCTCGCCGGCCGAATCGCCGCGGCAACCGACGCCGCGCACTGGGCCGAGGCGGGCTCGGCGTACGGGTGCCTCGAGGCGATAGCCGCCCGGGAAGTGGCGGCCGGTCGAATCGCGGCCGATGCCGGCGTGTTCGCGCGGCTGGCGATGCTTCGGCAGCTGCTCGAGTTCCCGCTCGAATCGACCGCCGGCGTGGTGGAGCGGTTCGCGAGCCCCCGCGGTTACGCGGCGGAAGACGTCGCCACGACGATCCGCGAGATCGCCACAGCGCTCGCGCCTCGGCCCCTGCCCACGCCCTGATCCGGATGCGTTCGCGAGGCTCAGGGCTGAGTTCCTGCTCGTCAATGTCTCGCGCCGGTGCGGCGGGCGGCGACGATCTGCAGGAGCTCCTGGCCGCTCATGCGAAACGCCGCGTCGTGCGGGCAGGCGTAGACACAGCTCGGGTCGTCGTCGGGGCCGACGAGGTCGCGGCAGAGGTCGCACGTCGTCGCGACGCGCCGCTCGGCGGCCGAGTCGTCCGCCAGTTGGTGCATGGAGATGTTGCCGTAGGGGCAATTGGTCGAGCAGAGCCCGCACCCGATGCAGTGGCTCTCGATGACGATCTCCACGGCGCCGGGATGGCCGTCGCGGGACTTGCGGTGGATCGCGTCCACCGGGCAGCCCACCAGGCAATAAGGATCGAGGCACGACCGGCAGGAGCTGGCGACGAGAAAGTTCTCGAACCGCAGTCCTTCGCGGATTAGCCGGGTAATGCCCTCGTGAGTGTCGGAGCAGGCGCGGGTGCACTCGTCGCAACGGGTGCAGCTCTCGAGGTCGAGCACGAGGAGCTTCTGGGCGCTGTAGAGGCCGTTTTCCAGGAAGCCGGCCAGGTTCTCATCGATCTGGACGGACCGGGCCTTGTCGCGGTCCAGCAGCCGCCTGGCCTCGGCGACGAGCTGCTCGCGGGCTGCGGGAAACTCCCGCATCAGCGCCCGGAAGTCCTCCCCCCGAATGCGAACGAGCTCCACATCGTCGAGCGCCGTGCAGGTGGCCGTGCGCCGGGCACGCTGTGTCGCCGAGGAGCCCGACAGGTCGCCCAGATCCTCGACCGCCGTGACCAGGCCGATTTCACCGAACGACCGTCCGGGGCCGAGGTAGTCGATCACGCGGTCCTGCTCGCCGAGCCGCTGCGACACCTTCACGAAGCCGAGTCGCACCTTGAAGAAGTCTTCGGCGACGTCGCCCTGGCGGAAGATCGGCTGCCCGCGATCGACGCGCACGATCTCGGCCCGGTCGCGGAGCATCTCGGCGCACCGCGACCGGTCGGCCTCGGAGAGGCCGGTGAACATCGACAACTGCCGGAGCTCTCTGGCGAGCGAGCGGCCGCGGTAGGCGTCGTCGAGCATCCGGCGCGAGGCTTCGTGCCGCTGCAGCATATGCAGGACGTTGCGGTGGATTTCCAACAGCTCGGTGTCCTCGAGCGCTACGACCGTCGCCGACCGGGGGTAGTGATTGAGGCAGGACATCTCGCCGAAGATCACGTCGGCCGGCGTCATCTCGTCGACCCAGCGGCCGTCCCGCAGTTCGAGCGACCGTCCGCCGTCGATGTGCACCGCGGTCCGTCGCGGCTCGAGGGCGACGCGGGCGTTGCCCCGACTGCCCTGCAGCCAGCGGGTGGCGCCGCGCACGACGGCCCGCCAGCCCCCGGCCCGGAGTTCACCGTCCCGACTCCCGCCGATCGACACCCCCACGCGGCCGCGGACGATCAGGAAGGCGGTGGACGCATATTCGCCCTCGCGGCAGATCACGTCCCCCGCGGCATGGCGGCGGCGGGTGACCGAGGCCGTGTTCCAGGCCAGGAACTTCGGTGGCACCGAGGCGAAGAGCGGATACCGTGCCAGGTCCTCGGCCGTGACGGCCTCCCGGTCGCCGCCCTGCGCCCGATCGACGACGGTCTCCTTGAACACCAGCGCCCCGGTCGGGCAGCTGATCATGCACTCGCCGCAGGAGACGCAGCTCGAGCCCCCCATGGGATCGTCCAGATCGAAGGCGACGTGGGTCGCATACCCCTTGCCGGACCGGCCGATCACGAAGTTCTGCTTGACGTCGCTGCAGGCCCGCACGCAGCGGTCGCAGAGGATGCACTGGTCGTGATCGACGTCGATCCGCGGCGACGAATGGTCCTGGCCTCGCGGCAGTGAACGCACCGGGAACGCCTGGCCCCCGGTGAGCGGCCAGCGGGCCGCGAGCACCGCGTCGTCGGGCGGCGGTTCTCCGTCCGTGGCGGCCCGTCGCTCCAGGTCGCGGGCCTCGAGGGCGAGGGCGTCGAGCCGCGTCGCCAGCCGGCCCAACTCGTTGGCGGGCAGCCGCTCCCGCCAGTCGGCCGGCAGGTGGTCGGCGGCCAGGAGGTTGACGAGCGTCCGCACGTTGGTGTCGATGCGGCGGCGGGCCGCCAGATCGGGGGAGCGGATGGTCTGCACTTCCATCGTCTCCTCGACCCGATGCTGGCAGGCGGGCAGCAGCTTCCGCTCGCGCTGCATCGAGCCCCGCTTGACCTTCGCGATCTCCACGCAGCAGACGCGGCACACGCCGGCCGGCTCGAGGTGCTCCTGGTGGCAGAGGACGGGGATCGGATTGCCCGCGGGATCGTCCGCATAGGCGCGGTTCGCCGCATCGTAGATCGTGGTGGCCCGCGGGATCGGCCGCCCTTCGGCATCGCGGACGAGCTTGCCCTGCGAGTCGGTGAGCGGCACGGCCTTGGGCACCGTCACCTCGCGGCCGTCGATGGTGATCGTGATCCGTGTGTCGAAGTCGGCCGCGGTGACCTTGTCCATGCGGACCAGCTGCCCGTCGATGCCGCGGGCGAAGAGACCGTCTTCCTCGGGCAGCACGAGGCCGCCGTAGGGATCGTCCGCGGCGGTGACGCCGTCCGTCTCGCTCATCGCGTGCCTCCCCGGGCGTGTCGCCGCACGTCTGCGGCGAAGAACTGGATCGCCGACTGGAACGGCTTGGCGGCCACCATGCCCAGGCCGCAGATGCTCGTCATCTCCATGGCGCGGGCGAGCTCGCCGACGAGCTGCTCGCGGCCCGGGAACGCGGCCGCCTCCACGCGACCCGCCAGCAGCTCCTCCCCCAGCTCCACGATCTTCTGCGACCCGATCCGGCAGGGCACGCACTTGCCGCAGGACTCGTCGCGGAAGAACTGCGAGCAATTCACCGCCTCGACGGCCATGTCGCGGGTGTCGTCGTAGACGACGAGGCCCGACCCGATCGCCAGCCCGAGATCGCGAAACCGCTGCAGGTCGAGCGGCAGGTCGAGGATGTCGAGGTGCGTGCCGCCGCCGGCCGTCACCTTTTCCACGAGGTCGGCCGGGGCCCGCTTCTCCCAGCCACGCGGCATCGCCGCGACCGGAAGCCGCGCTGGCAGAAAACCGCCCGACGGACCGGAGGCCGCGAAGGCCTTCAGCGTCCGGGGCGTGCCCCCGCAGAGATCCTCGACGAGCGTCCGCAGCGGCGTGCCGTTGGGGAGCTCGTAGACGCCAGGCCGGAGGACGTCGCCGGAGATCGAGAACAGCCTGCTCCCCTTGCACCCGCCGATGCCCGTATCGGCGTACCACCGTCCGCCGCGGGCCGCGATCGCGGCGGCCCAGGCGAATGTCTCCACATTGCTCACGAGGGTCGGACGGTCGTACAGGCCGTTGGTCTCGAGCTGCGGCGGCTTGTTCCGCGGCTGCGCCCGCCGATCCTCCATCGCCTCGATCAGCGCGCTCTGCTCACCGCAGATGTAGCCGCCGGGGCTCGTGAACACCTCGACCGGAAACCCGGCGCCGCTGCCGGCGATCCGTGGGCCGCACGCCCCGAGCGACTCGGCCCGCCGAATCTCGGCCCGCATGATCGCGATCTGCTCGGCGTACTCGTGGCGGATGTAGATCCAGCCCCGGGTGGCGCCGGTGAGCAGCCCCGCGAGGATCACGCCCTCGAGGACGAGATGCGGATGCCGCGTGAGGAGTTCGCGATCCTTGAACGTGCCGGGCTCACTCTCGTCGGCGTTGCAGACGACGTACTTCTCGTTCCCCTTCGCCTTCCAGACGTCGCTCCATTTCTGGTGGGCCGGGACCCCCGCGCCCCCCATGCCCCGGAGGTCGGCGACCTTGAGCTCGTCGATCAGCCGCTGCCCGTCGGGCGTCGCGGCGAACCGGAGCACGGCGGCGTAGGTCGCGTGTGGATCGCCGGCTTCGATCGTCCACGGCCGGTTGGCATGCGGCACGTAGCCGCTGTCGGCATCGGCTTCCGGCAGGCTGCCGGCGACCGCGTCGCGGGCCAGCCCGACCCACTCCTGCGGCGTCCTCGCCGCGAAGCAGCGGTCGTTCACGGTCGCGGCCACCGGCCGATCGCAACGGCCGAGGCACGAGGCATGATGCACGGCGACGCGGCCGGCCGCGATCTCCGCGGCGAGCGCGGTCTCAAGGTGGGCCTTCGCATTCGCCGAGCCGCGCAGATGGCAGGCCATGTCGTGGCAGACGCGGATGTCGACGGCCGGCGGTGGCTCGAGACGGAAGTGGGGAAAGAAGCTCGCCACCTCCTGCAGCCGGCACAGCGGCGTGCCCGTCCGCTCCGCCAGCCGACGCAGCGACTCTTCCGGCAGGTACCGGTGCCGTTCCTGAATGTGATGGAGTTCTTGAACGATCATGCGATGAACGCTCCAGGGTATCGCCGGCTCAGGGGAGGCAACAGTCGCAGGGGGCGTGGGGCGGGGCTAAAACGTGAGCTCCAGGTCGGTGAACGCGGCAAACAGGTTGTCGAGGTCGCCGCCGAGGGAGCCGTAGAGATCGCGGAAGCCGTCCCCGACGACGAGTCCGGAGACGCCGGCGCGGAAGATCCAGTTGTTGTTCAGGAGCGGCCGCGATTCGACGCCCAGGCTGAGGTCGGTGCCGATCGACTTGGAGATGTGGTCCTGGAAGACGAAGGATTCCAGCACGTTGGTGGTGTCGAAGAACAGGAAGTTGCAGTTGGTGACCAGGCGGGTTCGGGGCGTCAGCTCGAAGTCGATGCCGGCGTTGTAGAGCTGGAGGCCGGGATTGACGAAGTTTGCCTGCGACTGCCACTTGTTGGTGGCCCTCAAGTCGGGATAGATGGAGAGCAGGTTCTTGAGGTTGGTGCCCAGGAGCTTGATCTGCTGCCGGACCCAGAAGCTGAACTCGCCGCCGGCGAACTGCGTGTTGTCGATGATGCCGTCGAACCCGCCGCCGCGGCCGTCGTTGATGTCGTTGTCGCCCGAAGCGAAGAAGAATGAGCTGCGGAAGCGGATCCAGTCGGGTGAGTAGGAGAGCTCGACCGCCGCCATCGTCGCCCCGATGTCGATCGGCTGCAGGGCCTGCGGGTTCAGCGTGTCGTGGCCGAAGGCGTAGTAGAAGGCGCTCGTGACGTTGAGTTCGTTGATGTGGCCGTCGCTCGCCATGCCGACGTAGCAGGCGTTCACCTCGTGGGGCTGGGCGAGGCCCACGGGGTCGGGCCGCACGAGGAAGCCGTTGTCGTCGTAGTGGAGGCTCTTCTGGTCGTAGTCGTAGTGGAAGCTCGCCTGGACGGTGTGGCCCGGCCAGACGAAGTCCTGCCGGTAGTAATTGGCGATGATGATGTTCTGTCCGCGGGATTCGAAGGTGTTCAGGAAGCTGTTGGTGTCCTTCTCTCGCTGGTCGAAGACCACGAGGTTGAACTGATCCTGGTTGGACAGCCGGGTGCCGAAGAGGCGGATCGCCCGGTTGAGGTCGCTGAAGATGAAGCCGCGGAAGTCGCTCGTGAAGGGCTGCGAGCCGCCCCTGAAGGAGATGAAGTCGTAGGTGGGGCTCACGTCCGCCAGCTTGAACTCCAGGAACCATTCCTCCAGCGAGGCGAAGCCCCGGTAGCGGCGGCGGCCGTCCTCCACGTCAGGGCGGACCACGCCGTATTCGTAGACCTCAAGGTAGTTCTGGTTGATCACCGGCGCGATCCGGATCCGCCAGTCGTTGGGCTTGAAGGTCTTGTCGCCATGGTTGAGCTCGATGGCGAAGGTGTAGTACTGCAGGAACAAGAAGCCGTTCGGGTCGCCGAAGAAATCGTCCTGCCCCGGCGTCGGCGTCGACTCGAAGGGGGTGTCGGGCGTGGGGACCTGCCGAAAGTTGGTGATCGTGCGGCTGCCGGCGCGGAGGTCGAAGAAGGTATGCTGGCCGACGACGGGGAAGTCCTCCTTGAGCAGGTTTTGGGTATACGGATTGAAGATGGTGCCCGGCGCGAAGGGATAGTCGTCCAGTCGCGGATGGCCGCGGCCGTAGCGATCCCAGGGGGGCAGGCCGATCCGCCAGCGATCCTCCATGGGCACGAAGTGGCTCGAATCTTGCCGCTCGGCGGGGAGCACGCTCGACGCGCCCGAGAATCCCGCGGTGGGAAAGGTCGGATAGCGGAACAGCGGATCGGCCACGGGCCGCTGCCCGGCGAAGTCGTAGACGTTGCCATACGGATCGCCGAGCACCGTCGGCTCCGGATCGGGAAGCGGCGTGGGAACCTCTTCGGCTCCGCTGGCGAGGGCGTCCGCTGGCGCAGGCAGCCATTCAGGCGGCGGTGCGGCTCGCGCCGGCGGACAGCCTGACCACCAGCAGGCCAGCGCGCACGCCACGGCGAAGGCCGGCAGTGATCGCCGCCGGTCGGGCGTTCGGCCAGCGGGTTGCGTGCGGAGTCTCTTCGTGCCGGACACGAACATGGCGTCCCGCTGGAAAAAAAGGGTGGACCTTGCCTATTTCATCGGCTTTTCCGGTTCCGCGGATTGTGTCGGCCTGTGCGGGCGGGACGCGAAATCTGGGCGAACTGCAGGCTGTCGCGGCCTTTGGGCGATGAAACGGGGTGTTTGGGAGGCGGCTGATGTGCCTTCTCCCGCCTCGCCCGATTCGTTTCCCGCGACCGGCCCCCCGGAAGGGCTGTGGATCATGAAGCCGCATGCCGCAGCGTATTCGAGCGGTCATCCGTGGTGGCGGTTCATCTGCCTCATCGCGGTGATCGTCGCGGGCGACGTCTGCCTCGGCCATGACCACCAGGATCGGGCGCCGTTCATGGGCCGTCCGGCGACCGAGCGGAAGCATCTTCGCGGCGATCAGCACCGCCGCGCCGGCTGCCCGCAGAGCATCTCGCCACTGGCGAGGCCGACGGAGTCGCCACATGAGATTGGTTACTACGTGGGCGGTGGAGCGCGGGAACGCAGCCGCGGAGGCGAGCATCGCCGGCCGCAGGAGGGCGTCTGGGGAACCGACTATGGGGGCCTGCTGATACCGAAGCACGTGATGCTCGGCTGGTGGCACGGGCAGCGGTCGCAGGGGGGCACGGGTTCTTATCCAACCGACGGCCCGCGGCTCCTGCATCGGCCCTGAATCCGCGGTCGCCGCCGGTCCGGTGGCCCAGAGTCACTTCCCGGGCAGTTCCCAGACCGGCGAGAAGTCGCGCGGCTCGCGGATCATGCAGTCGACGGAACGGGAGAGCAACACGAGCGCCGGTCCGTCGCCGGGCCAGGTGACCAGCATGTTGCCCAGCAGCTTCGTGGCGGTGGAGAAGTCGCCCGCGTCGAATGCCGCCAGCGCCGCTGCGTATTCGCCAAACATCTCCTGCCGTCCGTCGGTGCAGTCGAGCTCGTAGAGATCCACGGGCGTGGCGATGTTGACGAGTCGCACGCGGCACAGGCGGCGGACGAGGAACGACTCGTCGAGCAGATCGCGGCTCGAGCCGGTGACGATGACGGGCACCTTGAGGTATTTCGTCGCCCCCTGGACGCGGCTGGCGAGATTCACCCCACCGCCGAGCGGGCCATACTTGAACTTCCGCGTGCTGCCCGTGTTGCCGACGCGCGCCCGCGACGAATTGACCCCGATGCCGAACTGTGTCGGGCAGCCGATCACCGGCCGCCAGCGGGCGTCGATCTCCGCGGCGCACTCGACCATGCGGCGGGCGGTGTGGCAGGCGAACACGGCATGGTTCGGCTGCGGCGACGGAGCGCCCCACATGGCCATCAGCTCGTCACCGATGTAGTCGACGAGCACGCCTCCCGTGGCCGCGACCTGATCGGAGAGCGTGCTCAGCACGCTGCCGACCCAGTCCATCGTCTGGGCCGGGCCGAGCCGCTCGCTTACCGTACTGAAGCCGCGGATGTCGCAGAACAGCACCGTGACGTCGGCGTCGCGGCCGGTCAGCAGGTCGGGTTGGCTCTCGAGCTGGGAGGCGAGCTCCGGCGAGAAAAACTGCTCGAACTGAACCCTGCGGGCCAGCGACGACTTTTCCTGCTCCATCCTCGCCAGTCCGGCGGCCACGCCGCTGGCGAGCGTCTGCACGAGGAGCGCCTCGAGGTAGGTGATCTCCGCGCCGGCCCCGTCGGCCAGGTCGCGGGAGCGATGCCCGTAGACGGCCCCGATGACCGCGCCGCCGCGGTCGATGATCGGGGAAGCGACGTAGGTGTCGATCGCCGCGATGCTCGACACCACGTCGGCGGACGCATCGACACGGCTGAAGAAGGTGCGATTCTCCTCCAGCACGCGGCGCAGCACGCCGGCGCTCGGCCGCGCGGTCCGCGGCCCCGTGGTCTCCGTGCAGGCGGGGCGCCAGCCGCCGTTTTCGTAGAGGAAGACCGCGCCCACGTCGAGGCCCACGAGTTGCACCACGGCCCGGGCGGCCTGCTGGAAAAAATCGTCGGAATTCGAGGCGCTCTGGAGTACCGCGATCACGTTTCGCCACCACGACACGAGGGCGTCGATCGCGGCTGGCGGCATGTTGGCCACGAGGGCCGACAGCGCCCCGCTCTTGAGGAAGGAGCCGCTCTCCTGCTGCTCGGCCGTGCTCGCGAGGGCCCGCAGGAGGCCGCTCGACGGACCGGACTCATCCGCCTCGTCGGCGCCCAGCACGACGGCGATCGGGCCGACCCGCAGCGTCAGCGGCAGGGGGTGCTCGACCGTGGCGCCGGGGGTGATCGTGCCGAAGCCGGCACAGCCCATGGAGATCGAGCCGCTCAAATTGGCGATGCGGACGCGGCCCGTCGGGAGCAGTTCGATCCGCGCCTGTCGCCGCGAGATGGAGGTCTGCCCCAGGGCCGCGATCGGCAGCCGCACGACCCCCGCGACGGTGTGCGGCACGAAGAGCCGCTCCGGATCGCGGGCCGATGCGTCCAGTCGCCCCACTTCGACAGGCTCGCCGGGCTTCACCGACATCGTCACCGCGTCGGCGGCATCCCCGGTCCGCACCGACAGGTTCATCGCTTCGATCACCGCGGTGCCACTCCTGGAGCAATCGTCGATGCCGCCGACGACCGCTGATATACTCCTAACATGCCGGGGCGGCCGTCAAGAAAGCGGCGTCGCGTGCTGCTCGCCACAACGCTGTGCAGGAGGCTGGGGATGAATGCATCGGGTGCCAGTGCGGTCGCGGTTGCGGCGGCCGCGATGCTGCTCGTCGCCGGCTGCAGCCGGCCTTCTGCGCCGCCGCCGGCCGGCACTGGAGCGGCGACGCCGCAAGGCGAAGTCGACGCACGACCCTCCGGACCGGAGGTCCGGCAGAGAAACATAGTCCGGAAAAAGTTGCCGCGAAACGTCAAGTCGATCGCGCTGGAATACACCGTCGTACTCGTCGACAAGAACGGCAGGGAGCGGCCGGTGGATCCCGCGGCGCACACCTTCGACCTCGGCGATTCATTTCTCGTGAAGATCGAACCGGAGGATGATCTCTTCGTCTACGTGTTCAACGAAGGGGCTGGCGGGCAGCGAACCTGCCTGCTCCCTGCGGCCGACGAGCAGCCCCGTCTCGTGAAGGCGGGGAGCGACATCATGCTTCCGGACGACGGCGGCTATTTTACGTTCGAGCCGCCCGCGGGCGAGGAGAAGCTCGTCGTCGTGGCCCTGCCGGAACCGACCGACGACGTGCGGCTGCTGGCCAGCGTCGCCTTCAAGAGCCAGCGGGAGAAGGCTGCTGGGCTCACCAGCGCCGCGGCGGATGCGAACAAGCAGGCCGACGCGGTGGTCGAAGCGCTCCGCGAGAAGTCGGGAGCCGCCACGCGGACGCGAGGCCCGGTGCGGAAGGTGATCGAACGACTCGACGGCGGCATCGGCACGCAGACGGTCTCGCACGTCGAGCCCCCGCTCGACGGAGAACCGTCGAGCTATGGCATTGCCATCGTCGCCGAGGACGGCTCCGGCCCGGAACTGGTGCTCGACATTCCGCTCCGCTCCCGGGGAGCCGCCGCCGAAGGCAAGTGACGGACGCCGCGGAAGCCTCGTGCGGCCGTTTTTTCAACATGCGTTTCGCGTTGCATCTCCGTCGGATCGCGTTGGGCGTCGCCATCGTCGCGGCGGCCGGAGAACTCGCGGCCGCGGTCGTCCGGGAAGATGTATCCGAGCCGGTGCTGCGGATCGATCGGCCGGGGCATACCGCCGAGGTCCGCGCGCTGGCCTTCTTCCCCGGCTCGTCGCGGCTGGTCTCGGGAGGCCGCGACAAGGTGGCGATCGTCTGGAATCCGGCGGGGCCGCGACCGGAGGCGGCCGTTCCGGGAACACGCGACGTCGGCCGCCGGCGGTCGCTGGAGCGCGTGCTGCGGTGGCAGGTGGCACGTGGCACCCGGGGGGCGATCCAGGCGCTCGCCGTGTCCCGCGGAGAGCGACCGCTCGTCGCCGTGGCCGGCAGCGGCGCCATGGGCAGCACGGGTGAGATCATACTGCTGGATGCCAAGGACGGCAGTCTGGCGGCGGTGCTCGGCGGCGGGGATAAGCCCGGCCATCGCAACAGCGTGCTCGCTGTCGCCTTCTCCACGGATGGGGACTGGTTGTTTTCCCAGGACTTCGACGGCGCATGTCGGGCCTGGAAGCGGGACGCGGCGTGGCAGCCGGTGGAGCTGGCGGCCCGGGAATCCGACCGCTACGGACCGGCGCGGACGGCAGCCGTGCAGCGGCTCCCGCGGCTGCGTCCGCTGGCAGCCGTCACCGGGGGGCGGGTGGCCGTACCGGTGCTCGTCTCGCCGGAAGGGGCGTCGCCGCCGGTGTGGCGGATCGAATTGATCGATCCGGCGGCGCCGCGGCAGCGGACGGTTCTGCCGACCGACCATCATGGCGTCGTGACCGCCTTGGGCGGATCCGCGGATGGCCGACACCTCGTGTCCGCCGATCTCGGGGGGCGGGTGTATGTGCACGATCTCGGCGCGGCGGACCGGCAGCCCGCATCGTTGTCCATCGGGTCGGCCGCCGAGTCGATCGCTATCTCGCCGGATGGCGGCACGGTCGTGCTCGGCCTGGCCGCCGGAGGGGGCGGCAAGACGCCCCCCTGCTTCGAGGTCTGGGACGTCGGGGCCGCGCGGCGGCGCTTCCGGCGCGAGATGTCGGCGGGCGTGCGGGCCGTGGCCTTGAGCGACGACGGCGCGACGGTCGCGTGGACCGGGGGCTGGCAGCACGAGGTGTTCGTCATGCCCTTGGCCGAGCTCGTCGCCAGCCAGCAGATCCGTGGCCGATTGGGCGGCGTTGGTCGGCGGATCGGCCGCGTCGCGTTCGAGACCCAGGAGCAGGGCCAGGCGGCACCCCGGCGGATCGCCGTCGCCTGGGACCGGCCCGCGGAGGGCGGGCAGCCCCGGAATCCGCCGGCCGGCTTCGACGCCGCCTTCGATGTCGAGAATCTGGGATTGGCCGACCCGCCCGCGGCCGAGCGGATCGCGTCGCCCGCGGGTGTTGCCGGCCCCTGGGGGATCGCGCGGGCCTCTGCGCAACCGTTCGGTGTCGAGGCCTGGCAGCTGACCCGCGCGGGCGAGCCGGCGGGCCTGATCCTGCTCGATCTCGCGTGGCAGGGGCGGATGGGAGCCGTCGAGCGGAGCGTGGCCTGGCTGACCGGAGTTGCGGCCGACGGAGCGACCGCGGCCGGCGAGCCGTGGGCCGTCGCCATCGGCACCGACCGCGGACTCTTCGTCTACCCGCTCGCCGCCGCGGCCGACCGGCCGCTGCCGATCGTTCGCCGGTATCGCGGGCACGAGGATGGCGTCGCGGCGGTCGCGGTGTCGCAGGATGGCCGCTGGCTCGCCAGCGGCGGCCGCGACGGGATCGTGATGCTCTGGCCGTCGCCCGTCGGGCCGGCCGCGCCCCTCGCCGAGCGGTTCGGCGTGGGCCTGGAAGTGCGGAATGGCCGGGCCGTGGTCGTCGCGATCGATGAAGCCGGGCCGTTGGCAGGCCGGGGCGTCGCGGTCGGTGACGTGCTCGCGAAGGTGTCCACCCGCGACGAGGAGGATGCGGCCCGAACCGAGGCCGCCGCCGGCAGGGCGGTGATCGACGCGCTCGAGGCCGCTCCCTGGGGTTCGCAATGGGCCTTCGTCGTCGATCGCAACGGCCGTGCCGAAGAGCCGTTCAACCGGCAGCCGGCGTGGGAGAACATCGCGGCCATCTATCTGGCCGAGGATCGCGAGTGGGCGTTCTGGTCGCCCCGCGGCTACTACGCGGCCAGCGCCAACGGGGATGGGGTGTTCGGCTGGCTGGTCAACCGCGGTCTCGAACGGCTGCCTCGATTCCATGCGGCCCGTCACTTCCGGCGGACGCTCGAGCGGCCCGACGTGATGTCGCGACTGCTCGCCGCAGGCAGCCTGGCCGAGGTGCTGAAGCGGGGACGCACCGACGAATCGGATACATCCGCCCGGGTGCTGCCCCGGCTGCTCGCTGCTGCGCCCGAGGTCAGGATCGTCTCGCCCGAGGCGTTCGAGTCCGCCGATGGCGGGGCGTTGCTCGTGAGGGCGACCGTGGAGATTCCCGCGGGGTCGACCATCAGCGACGTGCGGGCCTATGCCAGCGGGGTCGTGGCCCGCGGCCCGGGCAAGGTCGTCGCCGAGCGTGCGGAGCAGGGCGGACCGACCGCTCGCACCTACGAGTGGCAGCTCGAGCTTCCTGCGGAGGACGAGCACCTCATCCAGGTCTTCGCCGGAACGGACGTCGGGCCGACCGACGTCGAGGAGACGACGATCAGCCGTCGGCAGGCGGTGCCCCAGCGGCGACCGCCACGGCTGCACCTCCTGGCGGCCGGCGTCGATCACTACCTGCATGCGGATCGGTTCGCCGGTGAGGGACTGACGAATCTGCGCTATGCGACGAAGGACGCCACGGCGATCCGCGACACCCTCGCGACGCACGCCGTGCCGTTCCAGGGGCTGGCGACGGACGTGGTGCTGCGGGACGGCCAGGTCACCCGCCCGGAGTGGCGGCAGCAGCTCGCCGGGATGGTCGAGAAAATCGCCGCCGACGTGACCCCCGACGACCTCGTCGTGATCTTTCTCGCCGGGCACGGCATGAACCAACCGGGAAAAAGTCGGGGATATTCCTTCCTCTGCCACGATGCGAGCTTCGAGGAACGAGGTGGCGAATTCGTTCCCGGCAGCGCGGCGACGATCGGCTGGGATGATCTGCGGCCGCTCGCCGCCCTGCCGTGCCGCAAGCTGGCGCTCATCGACACCTGTCATGCCGGGGCCCTCGCTCCGGCGAAAAGGGGGGCGACCAGCCGCGACCTGCAGGAGAACATGGTGCTCGTGGTTTCGGCATCGGAGGACGACGAGTCGAGTCAGGAGTCGGACGCCTGGGGGCACGGAGCCTTCACGAAGGTGCTGGTCGAGGGGCTCGCGGGTGCGGCGGATATCCGCGGCGACGACGGCACCGTCACCCTCGACGAACTGGTCGATCACGTGCTCGCCAAGGTGCCCGGCCTCACGGGGGCCGGACGATCGACGCAGCACCCCACCGTCGCACCCGACGCGCTCGTGCCGTATGTGACGATGCCCCTGACGAAGCGGTGACATGCCCGGCGACGAATCCAGCCCCCAAGACGCCGAGACGCTGGCCTTCGACGCGGAGGCCACGATGGCCGTGCCCGCGACGGCGGCGCCGCGAATCCCGGTCTATCCGTATTTCCCGGGCGAGGTGATCCTGCCCGGCTATCGGCTGGACAAGCGGCTGGGAGCGGGCGGCTTCGGCGAGGTCTGGCGGGCGACCGCGCCCGGGGGCATGGGGGTCGCCATCAAAATCCTGGCGAACCTCGGCCGCGCGCAAGGCGGCCGGGAGTATCGCGCGTTGCAGACAATCAAGAACATCCGTCATGCGCACATCGTTCCGATCTTCGGTGTGTGGCTGAAGTCAGGCGACGGCCGCGTGCTGGACGAGGGGGAATTGCTCGACGCCGAGCAGCGGCTGCTCGCCGCCCGCACACCGGATGGGCCGCTGGATCAGCTGGGAATGGCCTCCATGGTGGACGCCCGCGATGGTGGCATGCGACTTGAGTCGCTCGAGCTGGTGATCGCGATGGGACTCGGCGACCAGACGCTTTCCGACCGCCTGCGGGAATACATCACGGCCGGTGCCGAGGCGATCCCGCTCGCGCCCCTCCTCGACTGGATGCAACAGGCGGCGCTGGCGCTCGACCACTTCAATTCGGGGAGCCGGCGCGCCGGAGAGAACGCGCAGGCGGTGCAGCACTGTGACATCAAGCCGCAGAACATCCTGCTCGTCGGCGATGCGGTGCAGGTCTGCGATTTCGGCCTGGCACGGGCCCAGGGTGAGGTACGGGCGACGTCGAACACTATGGCCAGCCTCGCGTATGCGGCCCCGGAGATGGTGAGCGGCACGCGGGATCCGGCGCCAACCACGGACCAATACTCGCTCGCTGTCACGTACCTCGAGCTGCGGACGGGTCGTCTGCCATATGCCGAGCTGTCCCCGGGGGACATTCTCCGGGCCAAGCTCGACGGCACGCTCGATGTGGCAGGGATTCCGGAGGCGGAGGCCGCGTGCCGCTCACCATCTCCGGGGCCGCATACGCGAGGCTGGCCATAGTGTTCGACGTCGCCCGTACCTCACCCTGGGCCCGTGCCAGGCCGAAATCGC
>JBJTIE010000191.1:0-7583 GCA_046094845.1 Planctomycetaceae bacterium
CCGTGCCCGAGATCGCAAGTGACTCGGCACGCCGATGGCTTGCCGCACTCGGCAGCGGCGACCCGGCTACCTGCCCGTCGCGGAGCTCGCGCCGCGGCGTATTCCGAACCCGTTGTTACCCACAGATTCTGCTGAAGACCCCCTGAAGAGAGCCGCGGCGATCCAAACGCGGACGCTGGGATCTGACGATCCGGCGACCGGCGTCAGCCTCAGCAATCTCGGCCTGCTCTACGACGCCCTCGGACAGCACGACCAGTCGGAGCAGCTTCACCGCCGTGCTTTGGCCATCTTTGAGAAAGCCCATGGCCCCGACGATCCAGCTGTAGCGAGGAGCCTCAATAACCTGGCGGCCGTTTTCGAGGCGCAAGGCAGGGACGCTGATCGGGGGGCGTTGCTGGCCAGAGCCCTGGCGATTCGTGAGCGATCCTTGGGTGGTGATCATCCGTTGACGGCCCTGAGCCTCAACAATATGGCATGCTTCCATGAGGAGCATGGGCGTCATGGCGAGGCAAGGGAGTTGCACGCCCGCGCCCTTGCGATTCGGGAAAAGGCCCTCGGGGCTGGCCATCCCGACACGGCGCAGAGCCTCAACAATCTCGCGGCGGTGTACCTGGCTCAAGGCGACATCGGCGAGGCGGAGCGGTTGCACAGGCGCAGTCTGGAAATTTGCGAGCGATCTCTGGGCGCCGACCATCCGCACACGACCCTGTGCCTCAACAACCTCGTGTGGCTGGCAGGTCTGCGGGGAGCGTGGACTGAAGCGGCGGCGCTGACAGACCGCGCCCGCCGTGGCGTGCGGCGTCACGTGTCGCGTGTCCTGCCGTCGCTGACGGCCGCCGAGCAGGCGACGTTTCTGCGGGTATGTGATCAGCCCAGCCTCCGACTCGCGCTCTGGGTAGGTTTGCTGGGTCGCGAGGATCGCGCGATTAATGACATGGCAACTGGCTGGCTCGCCAACGGAAAGGCCGTCGCCCAGGAGGCGGCCTCATACCGGAGTATCCTCGCCCGGCGAAGCGACGACCCGAAGACCGCGTCGCTGGTGCGCGAACTCGGGATCGTTCGCTCCCGGCTTGCGGACAGCGGCCAAGCCCTGGCCGCTGTCGGGCATCATGGGACCGACCGTGTGAGCCTGGTCGATCTCCAGCGTGACGAGCGGCGACTGATCCATGCGATTGGGGGGCAGATCGCGGCCCTCGACCGCGATGAACCGTGGGTCGAGATCGACGCCATCCGCCGCTCGCTTCCTCTCGAGAGCGTGTTCGTGGACATCGCATGTTTCGACGTTCCCAACGCCATGGGCTCGGTTGGCAACGAGGACGGATTGTCACCGCACTACGTCGCCTGGATCTCGCCACCGGCTGGCGCGGGGAACGTCATCGTCGTGCCGCTGGGGTCTGCAAAAGAGATCGACCGTGCAGTGGAGGACTACCGCAAGGCGATGGAGGCGGTCGCTACCGACATGGCCCAAGGCCTTTCACGTCTGCGCGCGGAAGAACTTCAGGATGCGGCCACAAGGCTCTCGAAGCGGGTGCTCCATCCGATTCTTGCCGCTGTCGGGCCCGCGAAGGAGGTGATCCTGTCCCCAGACGGGGCCTTATGGCTCGTGCCCTGGCAGGCATTGCCGTTGCCCGACGGTTCGCTCGCGCTCGAGCACGCGATATTCCGCACAGTGACGACTGGCCGGGACGTGGTGCGCGAGAAGCCAGACGATGTGGTCGAGCAAGGCACAGCCGTCGTGGTTGGTGATCCTGACTTCGACGCCGCCCGACGCGATACTGCGGATCCGGCCGCCACGTCGCCGACGCGGCCCGCGCCGACTGGCCCGTTCACTCGACTGGCTGGAACTCGCGCCGAGGCCTTCGCAACAAGGGATGCCATGGCCCGGATCACCGGCAAAGAACCCACGCTGCTTCTCGGAGCGGATGCCAGCGAGGCGCGGTTTAGGGGCGAGGTGTCTCGGCCGAAGGCGATTATGCTGGCGACGCACGGGTTTTTCGTGCCGGTGCCGGAGAGGACTTTCGGTGATGATGCGAGGTCAGGCAGGATCGGCGACGAAGCCTCCGCCCGGCCGCCTTCGCCTGGAGAGGATCGGCTGGTGGACGACCCGCTTCTCCGGTGCGGGCTCGCGCTGGCCGGTGCCAACGGGGGTAGGAACGGCGCGAAGGGTGACGACGGCCTGCTCACCGGTGCTGAAATCGTTGGTCTCGATCTGATGGGCACGGAACTGGTGGTGCTTTCGGCCTGTGAGACCGGAGTCGGCGACGTGCAACAGGGTGAGGGCGTGGCTGGTTTGCGGCAGGCTTTTCAGATCGCCGGCGCCCGAAGCGTCGTTTCCACACTATGGAAGGTGCCCGACGCCGCAAGTGTCTCGCTTATGAGCATTTTTTATGACCGCCTCGCCACAGGCCTGCCAGCCTCCCAGTCGCTTCGTGAGGCTCAACTCCACTTCTTGCGCGAGGCCCGCAGGAGTGGCTCCGTGGGTGCTCACCCGTATTTCTGGGCCGCCTACGGGGTGACAGGCAACTGATGCGAGCCTGCCCCGACCGGAGACACACCACGCGGCGCCGCCAGGACCACCCCGGACGCCATCTCATTCAGTCCGGCAACGAAGGCCGCCTGCGGATGCTCCGACGTTTCAGCTCAGCGAGCATGTCGGCGAACGACGGATCCCGCGTCGCTGCGTACCATGCGTAATCAGCAGGCTGCCAGTGGGCATGGCCTTCGCGGACAGCGTGTCGGAGCAGCCTTCCAGGGCGTGCTCGCCAACGGCATGCTTTCCTTCCGTCAGCCGATGATCTGCTTCATCTCACGGACGGCCTGCGAGAAGCCGACGAGTACGGCGCGGGCCACGATCGAGTGGCCAATATTGAGCTCCCCCATGCCTTCGAGCCGGGCCACGGGGACGACGTTGCGGTAGGTGAGGCCGTGGCCGGCGTTGAGATCGAGCTTCGCCTGGCGGATCATCGCGGCCGCCCGCGACAGCTCGACGAGCTTCGCGTGCTGCAGCTCCCCGGTGGCGTTGGCATACTCGCCCGTGTGCAACTCGGCCGCCTGACTCCCCAGCTCGACCGTGGCGTCGATCTGTCGTGGGCACGGATCGATGAACAGCGACACCACGATGCCCGTGGCCTGGAGCCGCTTGATCGCCTCGGCTGTGGCGGCCTTGTGGGTGACGACGTCGAGGCCCCCCTCGGTCGTGATCTCCTCGCGTTTCTCCGGTACGAGCGTCACCTGATCGGGCTTCACCCGGCAGGCGATCTCCACCATCGCCGGGGCGATCGCACACTCCAGATTCAGCTTCACCTGCACCGTCCGCCGGAGCACCTCCAGGTCGCGGTCCTGGATGTGCCGCCGGTCTTCGCGGAGATGCACGGTGATCGCGTCGGCCCCGCCCAGTTCAGCGAGGGCCGCCGCCCAGACGGGGTCGGGCTCCACGGTCCGCCGCGCCTGGCGGATCGTGGCGACGTGGTCGATGTTGACGCCGAGCGTGGCCATGGGGCTTGGGCCTCCGAGGAAGACGCGAAAGCCCACAGCCTGTGCCGCGGCCTAATCCTTTTGCAAGAGCACCACGGCGTTGCCGCGGGGCGTGCGAACCTTGAGCACGACGCCCCCCGCCGCAGTCTCCTTCTCGATCGCCGCCTTGAACTCGGCGATCGTCGTCACTGGCGTCTTGCCGACGGCGCGAATCAACACGCCCGGCCCCAGCCCTTTTTCCGCGGCGAGCCCGTCGGGGTCGACCCGGTCCACCACGACGCCCGCGAAGCCCTCGTAGGCATCCTCCGGCAGCGAGGCCTTGTCGCGGACCTCCAAGCCGAACTCCTCGGAGTGGTAGGTCTCCTCCGACGCATCCTCTCCCGCGAGCGGCTTTTCCACGCCCCGCTGGGCCAGGTCCGAGGGCAGCGGCTTCACGGCGATCGTGAGCGTGAGCGGCTTGCCGTCACGGAGCACCGTCAGCGAGTGGGGCTTGCCGATCGCCGACCGCTCCACGAGCTCCTGCAGGGCCCGCGTGCCCTCGATGGGCGTGTCGTCGAAACCGGTGATCACGTCGAGCTCCTGCACGCCCGCCTCGGCGGCCGGCGACCCGGCCACCACGTCGTTGACGAGCACGCCCTTGCGGCTGGCCACGCCGAGCTTGGCGGCCATCTTCGCGTCGAGCGGCCCCATCTGGACGCCGATGAACGCCCGTTCGACCGAGCCCTTGTCGATGAGCTGCGTGCTCACCCACTTGGCGAGGTTGATCGGGATCGCGAATCCGACGCCCTGGTTGCCGCCGCTCCGCGAGGCGATGGCCGTGTTGATGCCGATCACCTCGCCGGCAAGGTTGACCAGCGGGCCGCCCGAGTTGCCCGGATTGATGGCGGCGTCGGTCTGGAGGAACTGGGCCCGGCGAATGCCGCTCAACTCGCGGCCCTTGCCGCTGATGATGCCGGCGCTGACGGTCGTCTCCAGTTCGAAGGGATTGCCGATCGCGATCACCCAGTCGCCGATCGAGAGCTTGTCGGAATCACCGAGCTTGGCCACGGGCAGGTCCTTGGCGTCGGCGAGCCGCAAGACGGCGAGATCACTCGCCGGGTCGGTCTTGATGTCGGTCGCCTTGAACTCGCGGCCGTCGGGCAGCTCGACCGTCACCTCGTCGGCCCCCTCGACCACATGGTTGTGGGTGAGCACGATGCCCGAGCCGTCGACGATCACGCCCGAGCCGACGCCGGACCGGGGCCCGCCGCCCCCCTCGGGCATGTTGAAATCGAAGCCCTCGGGAATCCCCTCGGGAAACATGTGCTCGAACGGAGTGCCCTTGAACGGGTTTTCACCCTTTCGCTGGCCGCCACGGGCCTGCTGCCGCTTCGGTTTGGCCTCGCTGCGGACGAGCACGACGCTCGGGGAGGCGTGCTCCGCCGCATGGCGAAACGCGGTCGAGAGGGCATTGGTGGACGAGGGCCTCGGCGGTGGCGGCCGAATCCTCGGCGACGACGCAGGGCGGGCTGACCAGGCCGGCGGCCACCAGGGCGACGCAGGCGATGCGGAAAGACGTTGGGCGGGAGATGGCGGTCGACATATGCGTGAATCCACCTTTCTTGGGGCACGGGTCCGGATCGAACGAGGCCTGACCGGATTGTATGCGGGCCGCATCGAAACGGCTGCGGCCGGACCTCTGGCCCGGCTCTGCCGCCGATGCGACGTCTGGTTCTACGCTCGGGCCCGGCTGGCGGTTCGGTGGGGGTGAATGCGGCCGACGGGCTGGGGTATGATTCCGTGATGAACCGCCAGTTTTCCCGCGAGCAGGCTGAAGTCACGATCGACGTGGCGGAGTGCCAGCGACGGATCGACTATGCGTTTCGGGATCCGTCCCTGCTCGTGGCCGCCCTGACGCATGCCTCCGGGGCGCAGCATCGGCTGGCGTCGAACGAGCGGCTCGAGTTTCTCGGCGACGCGATCCTCGGGTTTCTCGTCTGCGAGACGCTCTTCCATCAGTTTCCGGAGTCGCTGGAAGGGGATCTCACGCGGGTGAAATCGGTGGTGGTGAGCCGCGAGACATGCGGCCGGATCAGTGAGCAGTTGAACCTCGTTGACTTCCTGATCGTCGGCAAGGGGCTGGCGATCAATCGGCCCGTGCCCACGTCAGTGCTCTCGGATCTCTTTGAGTCGCTCGTCGCGGCCGTCTATCTCGACGGCGGAATGGAGGCGGTGCGGCCGCTCGTCGCCCGGTGGCTCGAGCCGGAGATCGAGCAGGTGGCCTCGGGGGCCCAGGGTTCGAACCACAAGTCGCTCCTGCAGCAGCGGGCCCAGCGCGACTTTGGCATCACGCCCACCTACGAGGTGATCGAGGAATCGGGGCCCGACCACAGCAAGAGCTTTCACGTCTCGGCCCAGATCGGCCACCGCCTGTATCCGCCGGCCTGGGGCCGCAACAAGAAGGAAGCCGAGCAGCGGGCCGCGGCGAACGCGCTCGTCGTGCTCCAGGCCGAGACAGCCGAGGGCTGATTGTCCGCACCGTAGTCCGCACACTCCGTGTGCGGGAGAAGGTCGGAAGCCTGGGGACCAGGCTACTTGGGTGGGAGGTTGGCGGACCTGCACGCGAATAGCACGGGTGTGCGGTGTTTCAACCGTGGGCCGCATGCGGAGCATGCGGACTACGGACGGAGCAACGGGCCCACGAAAACGGGCTTTTGGCGACGCCCCCCGCCAGCTACCCTCCCGCCGCGTCGAGACGACGTGCCTGGGAGAGACCCGATGACACGACTGCCCGCCTGGTGTGACGGATTTCTTGCGCTGCCGATGCCGGTGATGGTGCTGTTTCTCCTCGCTTATTGGGGACTGTGTGCGTTTTTCGTGCACCGCTATCTCGTGCCGTGGATCGCCGGTCGGGAAGGCCGCCGGCTCGGAAAACTCGAGGCGGAGGTGCCGGCCCAGATCGGCCTCGCCTTCGGCCTGTTGATCTCGTTCATCGCGATCCCGGTCTGGGAGCAACACAGCCTCGCCGAGGAATCAGCCCGCAGCGAGGCGGCCGCCTACCGCGAGATGGCGGAGGCGATCGAAGACGACGGCGGCCCCGAGGCGGCGGCCGTGCAAACACCGTTGCGGGAGGCGGTCGGCTTCATCGTCGAAGACGAGTGGCCGCAGCTGGCTCATCTGCTCTCGCCCCGTGTCACTGCCGCTCCGATTCGCCAGCTCCGGGACTCGATTCACGCGCTCCCCGAAGGGGCGCTGCACAGCGAACTGCATGATCTCTATCGCCAGGCGTCCACCGCCCGCGAGACACGGCTGCGGATCGCAGCCACCCGCCCGCCACCGGCCCGCTGGGGCATCGTGGGTGTGCTCGCGATCCTGACGCTCCTCGGCGTGGGCCTGATCCATGCCGACTCACGCAGGGCCCGACGGCTCGCGCTCGGGATGGTTGCCGTTGGAATCAGCTGCTGCTTCGTGATCCTCTTCGCCTACACACGTCCCTATCTCGGCCAGTTCGCCGTGCAGCCTGCCGACCTGCAGGCACTCATGGACGATCTCGAGGAGGCCCGACCCAAGACGCAGCTCGGCTCGCTCTGACCGTGCGGCGCGGCCACGCGTGGTCGCTGGCTACACTGACGGGAACGGCCCGATGTGTGGGGCCGGTCCGCGACGTGCGAGGAAGAGCGATGCCAGGGTCGATCGCAGCTGCCGGATGGCGGTTCGACAACTCTTACGCACGGCTGCCCGAGCCGCTCTTCGCTGCGTCTGCGCCGGTGCCGGTGCGGTCTCCGGCGGTCGTGGTCGTGAACGAGCCGCTGGCTGCCGAGATCGGCCTCGATCCGACGGTCCTGCGGGTTCATGGCGACGGTGTCTTCGCGGGCAGTGAGATCCCGCCTGGCGCCGAGCCCATCGCCCAGGCCTACGCCGGCCACCAGTTCGGTCACTTCACGAACCTCGGCGACGGCCGGGCCATTCTGCTTGGAGAGCAGATCACGCCGAACAGGCAGCGATACGACATTCAGCTCAAGGGCGCTGGCCGCACCCGCTACTCCCGCGGCGGCGACGGCCGCGCCGCGATCGGGCCGATGCTGCGGGAATACATCGTGAGTGAAGGCATGCACGCCCTCGGCATCCCC
>JBJTIE010000192.1:0-2884 GCA_046094845.1 Planctomycetaceae bacterium
CTCGACCACGAACACGACTTCGATCATGGCTCCGGCCACCGGGAGCGCATCAGTGCAGCGGCACCGCCTCGCCATGCCCTCTCATCTGCACCAAAAAAGTCGGGGCGACACGATTCGAACGTGCGACCTCTACGTCCCGAACGTAGCGCTCTAGCCAGGCTGAGCTACGCCCCGATGGTGCGGCAAAAGTAAGCCTTCTGACGCATGTGGGAGAGGAACGTAGAATACCGCGAATTCCCGGGCGGGGCAACGCCGTTCGGAATCGGCCGGAAATCACTCGGCCAGCGACACGCAGACCAGTTCCCGGTCGTTGCGGGCAAACACGCAGCGGTTCGCGAATGCCGGATGGCTCCAGACCACCTCCCGGCCGAAGCATTCGTTCGTCGGGTCGAGCAGATGCACGCGGCCCCGCTCCTCGTAGGCCTCCGGCGTGAGCCGTGCGAGGATCAGGTCGCCTGTCTCGCTGAAGAGCCAGGTGACGCCCGGCCCAGAGAGCTCATGCCGCACGAGAAACGCCGTGCCGTGTCGGCCGCGCCGCTCGCCCATCGTCGGCACACCGGTCTCCCAGAGGCGGGTGCCGGTCGCGAGATCGACTGCCGTGAGGAAGCCGGTCTCGCAGTCGCAGCCGTAGAGCGTCTCGTCGTGGATGAAGGGCGTGCTGTTAGCGCAGTAGACGGCCGTCTTCGGCTGACCGCGCCAGAGGATGCTGGCGACGGGCTTGTCGGCCGCGAGTGCATAGAGCGCGCCGACGCGGCCAATGCCGCTCGCAAAGAGCACGCGGCCGAGTTTCGTGTCGGCCACCTGCGGCGCCATGATCGACATTCCGTAGGCCGGCTTGAGCGGCTGCGACCAGAGCACGCGGCCTGTCGCCGGATCGAGCGCGTTGAGCTTGTCGGCATCCCAGATCACGAGTTGCCGCACGCCGCCGCTTTCGATGATCGTGGGCGGGCAGTAGCCCTGCTCGCTCGCCGCCAAGGCCCGCCACCGCTCGCGGCCCGTCTGCTTGTCGAACGACACGGCCACGCTCCCTTCGCCGCCGACGAGGCAGATGAGTTGATCGCCCTCGACGAGCGGATGGCCGCAGAACCCCCAGATCGGCACCGGCGCGGCATAGTCTTTCACGAAGTCCTTCTGCCAGAGCACCTTGCCGCTCAAGGCATCGAGGCAGAAGAGATCTCCCTCTGCGCCGAGCGTGTAGACCTTGCCGTCGTCCACCGTCGGCGTGCACCGCGGGCCCGATGCATACGAGATCGCGTAGGGCCGCTCGTATTCGTGTTTCCAGATGACCGCACCGGTGGCCGCATCGAGGCAGAGCACTCGCTCGCGGCCGTACAGTTCGTTGCGTGTGCCGGGATCGTTGAGCGCCTCGCCTTCGCGGCGGTCGTAGTCCATGAGATAGACACGGCCGTTCGCCACCGCGGGCCCGGCGTAGCCGCCCATCACGGGCACCCGCCACTTCACCGGCAGCCCCTGCGGCGGGATCGACCGCACGATCCCAGCCTCGCGCCACACGCCATCCCGCCGCGGCCCCATCCACTGCGGCCAATCATCGGCGCGGGCGGGCATCGACCATGCGAACAACAAGGCAATAACGAGCAACCGCATCATCATTGCACCTCGGTGCTCACTGATTTGAGCCAGGCCGCGAACTCCTCGACGCCGATGGCACCTGCGGCCAAAGCGAGTGTCTGCACGACGGCGTCTTCCTCGCTCGCGTGAAACCGCACTCCATTCGCCTCGAGAAACACGGCCGCAGCAAGAAAGCCAGTGCGTTTGTTGCCGTCGATGAACGGGTGGTTTTTGACGATGCCGTGGGCATATGTGGCGGCCAAGTCGAAGAGCGATGCATGTTCGTAGGCGAAGCGATGCAGGGGCCGGGCCAGCGCTGACGCGAGCAGCCCCTGGTCACGAACGCCAGCAGCACCGCCGAATCGCGCCAAGAGCTTGTCGTGGAACGAGAGGCAATCCTCTTCCGTAACCCAGACCGGCTCCGTCATTTCGCCAGCTCGTTGAGCGCGTTCCGGTAACGCTGAATCAGGTCGTCGGCGAGTGCGGCCTTCTCGGCGAAGCCTGGCCGCTGTGCGGACAAACGCACCGATCCTTCGGCAGCCTCGGTGAGAAAGAGCTGATCGCCCTCTTTCACATTCAGCAGCGTGAGCGCCTCCGCGGGAATAATGACCCCCAGCGAATTCCCAACCCGTCGAATCTTCAGCTCAATGGTCATGTTATAACTTTAGTTGTCACTCGACGGTTTGGCAAGTTTTGATTACCCCGCCTCGGCGGTCGTCAGCGGCGGCAGTTCGACGCCCACGTCGATGCCGTCGGGCCGCCAGTCGATCACCTCCATCTCCGCGGTGCGGCGGCCGCGGAACTCGTTGATCTTCGGCTTGAAGGCGACGTGAAACGGCTGCCCCGGCACGGGGAGGTGGTCGAGCCACTCGGCGCCGCCAAACGCCACGCCGCGAACCTTCGCGCCGTGCTGCACGAATTGGAGCGAGATGTGTCGGCCGCCGGTGCCGATCACCCGCGGCGGCTCGGCGAGGCTCACGCCGGCTGCCGAGAGCACCGGCCGGCGATTGGCCTGCCCGAAGGGGGCGAGCCGCTCGAGTTGCTCCACCGTCGTGAGCGTGAGGCCCGCGAGCGTCATCTCACCGTCGATCGTGAGCTGGGCCTGGCGCAGCGACTGCGGCAGCCGCCGATCGACCTCCGCGCAGAACGCCTCGCGGAACGCGTCGATCCGGTCGTCGGCGATCCGCAGCCCCGCCGCAGCGGCATGGCCGCCACACGTCACGAGATGCTCGCGACACGCGATAAGCGCCTCATGTACGTCGAAGCCCGGCACGCTCCGCACGCTCCCCGAGGCCGGGAGCCCCTCGTGGGCCCC
>JBJTIE010000193.1:0-6466 GCA_046094845.1 Planctomycetaceae bacterium
GTGTCGATCGCCGCGAACGTCACCGTGGCCGGCACGACGCCCGCCGATATCGCCGCCGCAAGGGCCAACGCCCGCACCGGCATCACGCAGGGGGTGGGGGTGGGGCGATGATCGCGCCGAATTCCGTCATGCCTGGGCCCGCACCAGCCCGCCAGCCAGGCGGCAGAGGGGGCTTTTCGCTGCTGGAAGTGCTGGTCGCCTGCGGCGTGTTGGTGATCGGCCTGGCGGGCTGGTGCGGGCCCATGCATGACGGAATTCGTCGCGATCATCGCCCCACCCCCTGCGTGATGCCGGTGCGGGCGTTGGCCCTTGCGGCGGCGATATCGGCGGGCGTCGTGCCGGCCACGGTGACGTTCGCGGCGATCGACACCCGCCCGGTCGAGGGCGCGATCGCCAGCCACCGAGACGCCGGCGACTGCAAGGACCGGCCGTCTTGGATGTCGGTGAACGTCGCCACCAGCAGATAGAGCGGGGCGGTCGGAGTGAGCGGCTGGGCCGTGGTTCCATCCTGCATGACCGCATCGAGCCGCCCCTCGCGATCGAAGCAGATCGCGATCGATCCTTTGTTGGCCAGCGAGGCGTAGTCGCCCGTTCCGGTGTCGCCGACACCGCTGTAGCGAAGATCGATGGCCGCAGCCCTCAACGGCTTGACGAGGGGCACCGACTTCAGGGGACGGCGGGCCACCTCGTATCCCAATACCCCTCCGGATGCCGCCCGGGGCCAGACAATGTTGTCCACCGACTGGCCGGCGTCGGATCGCATCGTCACGTCGGGCGAGGTGAATCCGAACCAGGGCGACGTGGGGATCGTCGGCGCGGTGCCGGAGAAGCGAATCCGATACCCCTGCTGGAGATCGGTGGCGGAGCCGTTGTCGGGACTCGACAGCACGACCGACGCCGTCCCGGAATTGAGCGTGGACGGCGGCATACCGCTCGTGACCGTGCCCGTGATGAACGGCGGAACGTCGGCACTGAACACGGCATTGCACGCATACGACGGCATATCGTTCGTTCCCGGTTCCAGGAGAATCGCCGCGCCGGCATCCCGGCCGAGCGCTCGGGTCTGCGTCTGAATCACCGCGGACGACAGCCCCTGCAGGGTCTGCCCGACCTGGGCCCGCCCCGGCCGAGGCCGACCGATCGTCAACGCCAGGCCGAGCAACCCGGCCATCAGGCCGGTCACGACCAGCAACTCCACGAGCGTGAACCCGCGCCGAGCCCGATGCGTCATCGCTTGGCCTCGTCGTCGAAGTTGGTGATGTTGTCGCTGCGGCCGATCCCGCTGGAATCGGGTCCGCCGAAGAGGGCGACGGTCGCGTTTGACGGATTGCCGCAGTCGATGTCCAGGCCGAGGTTCGAGACGCCGTTCATCGCGGTTCCACCGAGGCCATCCGGCCCGGCTGAAAAAATCAGGGGCCGCATTCCCAGGCCCGGCCGCGGGCTGGCGGCATCGATCGCGTCGAGTGCCCTCGATCCCGAGAAGAATCGCGTTGGCACCGGCAACTCGAGCCCCGCCGGCCAGAGCACGAACCGAATCGGGTTGCCCCACTCGTCCAAGAACTCGAATGCTCCGTCTACGTCCTTGTCTCCCCGAGGCGCCGTCCGCAGTTCACCGCAATCGATGCAGTCCGCGATCCCGCCGGCCATGATGATCATGAACAGGCATTCCGCGTCCTCGAAATCGTCCGACGGAGATTGGGGCAGGGACTGCAGATAGCCCACGTGCGCCCGCTGGATGGCGGTGACGGGAAACGTCTGGCCCTGACCGGCCGTCAAGTTGCCCGCCGCCATCAGCCGCACGTCGTTCCAGCAGTCGGGCAGGTCCCCGCTGATAAGGTTCCGCCGGACGTACCAGGCGCGGCCCGCGGCCTTGTTCGTAAACGAGCTCGGGATCACCGCCGGCGCGACGGCCATCGAGTCGTACCTGACGAATTGATCCTGAATCAGGGCGTCGAGCCTCTGGATCACGGCCGCCGTCGCCTGCCTCTTCACGCTGCCCCGGGCCCGGGACACGGCGGCGGACAAGAGCCCCATGAGCACCGCCACGATGCTGATCGACACCAGCAATTCGGTGAGCGTGAAGCCGCGGAGGGGGGGGCGGGCTGTGGGCAGCCCGTTGCGGAGCGACGCGTTTACGAGGGGCAGATCCCCCGGCTTGCGCCTGCGGGCGTGTATGGACCGTAACTCGAGAATCGCGTGCATGATTCTCACGACAGGTCGTTGATGAGCTTGATCAGCGGCATGAAGAGGGCGATCACGATGAAGCCCACGGCACCGCCGAGGAACACGATCAGCAAGGGCTCCATCAGGCTCGTGAGGCTCTCCGTGAGCACCGCCACCTCCTCATCGTAGGTGTCGGCCACCTTGTAGAGCATCGTGTCGAGTTCGCCCGACTCCTCGCCCACGTCCACCATGTTGATCACGAGATCATCCACCACCGGCTTCTTGTAGCGCTGGAGGTACATCAGCGCGCCGATGCCCGGCACGAACGCCGTCCAGAAGAGGAGCGCCACGGCATTGAATGGCGGGATCGAATATGTCTTGAGCGGCTTGGCGATCGCGTCGCCGTCGCGAATCGAGTCCGACACCTTCGAGAAGAGTCGCTCGAACATCATGTTGCCCGAGGTCTCCTTCGTGATGTTGAGCGCCTCGAGGATCGGCACGCCGCTGGAGAGCAGCGTGCCCAGCGTGCGGGAGCTGCGGGAGAGGATGTTCTTTTCAACGAGCTGCCCAAAGATGATCACCTTGAGCACGAACAGATCCCAACCGTACCGGCCATACGGAATCATCTTGATCGCCCGGATGACGAGGTTGATCCCGAACGGAATCGCCGGGATCAGATACCAGTAGTTCACCACCCAGTTCGAAATGTCGATCAGGATCTGCGTCATCGGCGGCAGCTCGCTGCCGAAGTCGTCGAAGATCTTTTTGAACTGGGGCACGATCTTCATCATGATGAAGACGAGGATGCCCACCGCGACGGTCACGACGACCGCCGGATAGACCATCGCCCCCTTCACCTTCCGCTTGAGCGACTGGCTCCGCTCCATGAACTCCGCCAGGCGGCGGAGAATCACTTCCAACGCACCGCCGGCTTCGCCCGCGCGGATCATGTTGCAGTAGAGGCGGTCGAACGCCTTCGGGCTCTTCGAGAGGGCCTCCGAGAGATTGGCGCCCCCCTCGATCTCGTCGCAGACGTCGAGGAGGCTGTTTTTCAGGCGGCCCGGCTTCTGCATCTCCGCGAGGAGCTTGAGGCTCCGCAGGATCGGCAGGCCGGCGTCCTGCAGGATCGAGAGCTGCCGCGTGAACAGCGTGAGATCCTTCGACTTCACGCCGCCGATGGCGAAGGTGCGGCCCGGCTTCTTGACCTTGCCCGAGGTGACGGTGGCCTTGGCCTTGCGGGCCTTGAGCTTGGTGACCATGTAGCCCATCGACCGGATCGTGGCCTGGGCTTCGGCCTCGCTGGCCGCATCGACGGTGTCGCGGATTTCCTTGCCGGTGGCCGCGTCGATGGCTTCGAACTGAAACGTGGGCATCGGTGACTCCCGCAGATTACCAATCTGCGGCTACAGGGGACGGTGGTTGTTCGGTTCGCAGATTACCAATCTGCGGCTACAGGCTTGTAGGTGCAGATTGGCAATCTGCACAGTGTCTTACGCTTCCAAAATTGTTTCGCGGATGATTTCTTCGGCGGTGGTCAGGCCGGCGAACATGCCGTTCATGCCCGACTCGCGGAGCGTGACCATGCCCGCCTTGCGGGCCGCCTCGCGGAGGTCTTCCGTGGAGGCGTTCCGCATCACCATGTCGCGGAGGTCGTCGTTCATGATCAGGAGCTCGAACAGGCCGAGGCGGCCCTTGTAGCCGGTGCGGTTGCACCGCTCGCAGCCCTTGCCCCGATAAAATTTTTTGCCCACCGTCTGTTCGGTCGTGAGCTCGAGGTCGGCGATCACGTCGGCCCCCGGCACGATCTCCTCGCGGCAGTTCGTGCAGATCCGCCGCACGAGCCGCTGGGCGAGGATCGCCTCCACGGTGGCCGTGATCAGAAACGGCGGCACGCCCATGTCGCGGAGCCGCGTGACCGTGGACGGGGCGTCGTTGGTATGGAGTGTGGAGAACACCATGTGGCCCGTGAGCGACGCCTGGACGGCGATCTCGGCCGTCTCCACGTCACGGATCTCACCCACGAGGATGCGATCGGGGTCCTGCCGGAGGATCGACCGCAGGCAGGCGGCGAACGTGTTGCCGATTTCGGCGTCGATCGGCACCTGCACGATGCCATCGATGTCGTATTCCACGGGGTCTTCCGTGGTGATGAGCTTGTCTTCAACGTCATTGAGCTCGGAAAGGGCCGAGTAGAGCGTGGTCGTCTTGCCGGAGCCCGTGGGCCCCGTGACGAGCACGATGCCGTTGGGCCGCACGATCACCTCGCGGAACTTCCGCAGCATCTGCTCGTCGAGGCCCACCTTCTCGAGGTCGAGCGACACCACACCGCGGTCGAGCACTCGCATCACCACGCTTTCGCCGAACAGCGTCGGGAGCACGCTCACTCGCAGGTCCACCGGATGACCGCCCACGGACAGCTCGATCCGGCCGTCCTGCGGCATTCGCCGCTCGGCGATGTCGAGGTTCGCCATCACCTTGATGCGGGTGGTAATCGCAAAGGCGAGATGCTTGGGCGGCGGCACCATCTCCTGGAGCACGCCGTCGGCCTTGAGCCGAATCCGAAACTCGGTCTCGAAGGGCTCGAAGTGGATGTCGCTGGCCCCGTCGCGGATCGCGAGCAGGAGCACCATGTTGAGCAGCTTGCGAACCGGGGCGCTCTCGGCGAGGGCCTCCACGCTCTTCAACTCCGTGGGGCCTTCACGGCCCGCGGCGGCCGCCGCGGCGGCCAGCTCCTCGTCGGCCTCGAGATCCTCGACGATCGATTCCACGCTGTCGTTCTGCGAGGAATAGAGCTTGTCGATCGCCTTGCCGATCTCGGGCTCCGTGGCCACGCAGAAGTGGATGTCGTAGCCGAGGAGCGTGCGGAGCTCGTCGGCCACCTGGATCCTCTGCGGGTCGGCCGTGGCGACGGTGAGCCGGTCGTTCTTCAGCTCCAGCGGCACCACGCGGTAGAGCTGGGCCATCGGCTCGCTGATCACGGAGAGCACGTCGGGGGGGATCGTGCGGTCGTAGAGCGTGACGAACGTGGTGCCCCACTGCTCGGCGAGGGCCTCGCCGAGCTGCTCGTCGGTGTAGTAGCCGAGGGCCACGCCGACCTTGCCGATCAGTTCGCCGCCGCGGGACGACTGCTCCTCCAGCATCATCGAGAGCTGCGCCTCGTCGATGAGGCCGAGGTCGATCAGAATTTGGCCGAGACGTTTGAGTGCCATGAGTCAGTCGGTGTGGAGGGCGATTTTCGCAGATTGGCAATCTGCGGCTACTTGTAGGTGCAGATTGGTAATCTGCACACGATGGTTGTTTTCGCAGATTGGCAATCTGCACACGGTCGTCTCCGTTACTCCTTGCCGGCCCGGCGGGCCAGGCTTTCCTCGTCGTCGAAGATTCCCCGCTTCGCGTTCGTAATCCGGGCGGCGAGGTCATCGGGCATCTGGGACTTCGCGAGCACGTCTTCCTCCGTCACCTTCTTCTCGTTCCAGAGCCGGAAGAGATCGTCGTCGAGCAGCCGCATGCCGAGCTTCGCGCCCGTCTGGATCGCCGAGTTGATGCGAAACGTCTTGTTCTCGCGGATCAGATTGCCGATCGCCGGCGTGCAGACGAGCACCTCGTAGGCCGCACACCGACCGCCGCCGATCTTCGGCAGGAGCGCCTGCGACACGACGCCGAGGATCGCGGTCGAGAGCTGCGTCCGCACCTGCTCCTGCTGGTTCGTGGGAAATGCGTCGATGATGCGGTTCACCGTGCCCTGGGCGCCGGTGGTATGGAGCGTGCCGAACACCACGTGGCCCGTCTCGGCCGCCGAGATCGCCGCCTCGATCGTCTCCAGGTCGCGAAGCTCGCCCACGAGAATCACGTCGGGATCCTGCCGCAGGGCCCGGCGGAGGGCCTCGGAGAAGGACGGCACGTCGTTGCCGATCTCGCGCTGGTTCACCGTGCTCTTTTGCGAGTGGTGATAGAACTCGATCGGGTCTTCGATCGTGATGATGTGGTGGTCGTAGTTCTTGTTGATGAAGTCGATGAGCGAGGCGAGCGTGGTGCTCTTGCCCGAGCCGGTGGGGCCCGTCACGAGAAACAGGCCGCGGGGCCGCGTGACCAGCTTCTTGCATACCTCCGGCACGCCCAGCTGCTCGGGCGTGAGCAGCTTGTTGGGAATCTGGCGGAGCACCATCGCCACGCTGCCCCGCTGCTTGAACACGCTCACGCGGAAGCGGGCCATGTCGCCGAACGCGAAGCCGAAGTCGCAGCCCCCCTTCTCGGCGAGCTCCGCGACCTCGAGACGATCGAGGCGGCCATCTCGGCGGCGGAG